>DASZVT010000217.1:0-20571 GCA_035546915.1 Mycobacteriales bacterium
TGTCCCGCAGCCGTTTCCAGGCTGTCCCGCAGACCGCTGAACGGAGCACCGACCAGGCCACCGCTCTGGGACAGCGGCCAGACGCCGAAGACGTGCTCGACGTACAGCAACCACCCCAGCAACACCACCGGACCGGCGGCGAGCGCGGCCACACCCCCGACCGCGCGTCGGCGCCAGCGCGGATCGGACCAGCCGGCCGGCAGCAACTGCCGGTCCCGGCGCCAGATCCGGACCAGCTCGTAGAGCCCGATGCCTACCGGCACCGCTGCCATCGGTTCCTTGGTGAGCGCGAGTGCCGCGAACGCGACGGCTGCAGGCAGCAGCCGCCGGCGGGTCCACGCGAGCAGGCTGAGCCCCAGCAGCGCTGCGACCAGCGGCTCGGCGGTGTCCACCGTCACCGCGTACAAGAGCCCGGGCGAGAGCGCCACCGCCAGACCGGACCAGGGTGACCAGCCCCATCCCGCCGCGAGCAGGCTGGCACAGGCTGCGGCGACCCCCATCGCCAGCAGCGAGACCGCCAACAGCCAGAACGGGACCGCGGCCGGATATCCCGCCGACAGCAGCGCGACGACCTGACCGTAGAACGCGTGCCCGTAGCGGTACGCCGGCCGGTCGATCTGGGTGTGCTGCACCCCGCGCGCGAACGGATCCCGTGCCACCGCGTAGAAGTAGGTGCCGTCGTAATGCGACGTCGGCGGCACGAAGGCGAATCCGGGGTCGGCCGCGCGGGCCCCGGCCGCGACGCCGTCCGACGCCGACATGTGCACCAGTGCGGACAGCTTGTGGTGGTACGGGGTGCGCGCCACGTCGGCGGCGATCCCGGCCAGCAGCACCGCCGCGATCGCGCAGATCGCGGCGACCCACGAGACCCGCCCCGGAACCGGGCGCGCGGTCAGCCCGCCCGCGGCCAACGGTCAGCGGCCTTGTGCGGCCACCGCGGCGGCCCCGGCGGCCGCCGCTTCCGGATCCAGGTAGCGTCCCTGAGCCGTTGGCTGCAGCGCGCCGTCCAGCGTGTAGACGAGCGGGTTGCCGGTCGGGATGTCCAGGCCGGCAATCTCGTCGTCGGCGATCCCTTCCAGGTGCTTCACCAGCGCCCGCAGCGAGTTGCCGTGCGCCACCACGAGCACCGTGCGGTGGGTGCGCAGGTCCGGTACCAGCGCGTCGTACCAGTACGGCAGCAGCCGGGCCACGACGTCGGCGAGGCATTCCGTCCGCGGCACCGCGTCCGGGGCGAGGTCGGCGTAGCGAGGGTCCGCGGCGGTGTCGTAGGAGTTGTCGGCAGCGATCGGCGGCGGCGGGGTGCGGTACGACCGACGCCAGAGCATGAACTTCTCGTCGCCGTACTGCTCGCGGGTCTGCTTCTTGTCCTTGCCCTGCAGGTCGCCGTAGTGCCGCTCGTTCAGCCGCCAGCTCCGGCGTACCGGAATCCAGGAGCGACCGGCCGCCTGCAACGCGAGGTTCGCCGTGTCGATCGCCCGGGACAGCAGCGAGGTGTGCACGACCGCCGGCAGCAACCCGGAGGCCGCCAGCAGTTCACCACCGCGCTGCGCCTCGGCCGCGCCGACCTCGGTCAAGCCCACGTCCCACCAACCGGTGAACAGGTTCTTCGCGTTCCAGTCGCTCTGCCCGTGGCGCAGCAGGACGAGGGTGATCGCAGGCTCGCTCATGATCCGGATTCTGCCAGGGTGCGGTCACTGCTCAATGCCGTACCGTTATTCGCCTCCGGCGAAGTGCGCGAAGGCCTGCAGATTGGCAAGCGACTCGCCGTGCTTGTGCCGCCAGGCCCACTCCCGCCGGATCGCCGTCCCGAACCCGATCTCCAGCAGAGTGTCGAAGCTCTCGTCGGCGTACGTCAGCACCGCACCGAGCAGGCGGTCGATCTCGTCCTCGCTGACGGAGGCCAGTGATACCCGGCCGACCAGGAAGACGTCGCCCTCGGCGTCGATGGCCCACGAGACGCCGTACATCCGGGCGTTGCGGGTCAGTAGCAGGTCGTAGAGCTGCCGGTGGTTCTCATCCGGCCGGCGCATCACGAACGCCTCGACGAGCAGCGCGTGGTCGCCGACGACGAGCCAGCACATCGTCGCCAACTTGTGCTGACCGGCGAGCTTGACCAGGAACTGGCCGGGACTCGGGGACTCGTACGTCACCCCACTCGCATCGAGTGCATCCCGGATAGTGGTCTCGATCTCGTCGCGCGCCAGGTTCATCGGACCGTCACGCCATCACCGTACGGCTCGCAGCGCGGACGCGGCGGGCGTGGTCCAGGTCGGCCGGCCGCCCACCAGCAGCTCCTGCTCACGCCACCGGGCTGCGAGCGCGCGGTCATAGACGTCCGAGGTGCGGTCGGCGGCGATGGCCCACCCGAACGACCCGGCATGAGCCAGCGCACCGGCACCCAGCGCGGCGCGACGGCGCGGTTGCCGTACCAGCGAGTCCAGCGCCCCCGCCCAGGCAACCGGATCGTGACCCTGCACCAGCACGCCGGAAACGCCGTCCGCCACCGCGGTGCGCAGACCGCCGACGGAGGCGGCCACCACCGGGGTGCCGCAGGCCTGCGCTTCGAGCGCGACAAGCCCGAAGGATTCGTGGTGACTGGGTACCGCGACCAGGTCCGCCGCCCGGTACACGTCCGCCAGCCTGTCCGCCGGGAGCGGATCGACGAAACGCACTGCGTCGGCGATGCCCAGCTGTGCGGCGAGGTGTTGTAGGTGCGCTGGGGCTCGGAGCCCGGTCCCGCTCGGCCCTCCGACCACGGCGACGACCAGCCGGCCCCGTAGCCCCGGATCACGTTCGAGCAGCACCGCGGCCGCGCGCAGCAGGACGTCCGGGGCCTTCAACGGCTGGATTCGGCCGACGAACGCCAGCAGCACACCGTCCGGCGGCACCCCGAGCCGGGTGCGCGCGGTGGACGCCTCGCCCGGCCGGAACACCTCCAGGTCGACGCCGGGTGGGACGACGTGCACCAACCCGGGATCGGCGTCGTACAGCTCCACCAGATCACCGGCCTCCTCCGCTGTGGAGGCGATCAACCGGTCGGCCGCCTCCACCACCTGTTCCTCGCCGATGAGCCTGGCCAGCGGCTCCGGCTCGTCGCCGTCAGCCAGGTAGCGGTTCTTCACCCGACCCAGGGTGTGCGCGGTGTGCACCAACGGCACCCCCCACCGCTCGGCGGCCACATAGCCGACCTGCCCGGAAAGCCAGTAGTGCGAATGCACCAGGTCGTACCAGTCCGGCTCCTGCGCCGCCTCGGCCCGCAGCACGGCCGCGGTGAACGCACACAGCTGAGCGGGCAGGTCCCCTTTGGACAGCCCCTGGTACGGGCCGGCGGTGACACTACGGACGGTGACTCCCGGCAGTGGCTCGCACACCGGCGGCACGTCGCTGGAGGTAGCGCGGGTGAAGATCTCGATCTCGGTGCCGGCCTCGGCGAGGCGCCGGGCGAGTTCCACCACGTAGACGTTGAGGCCACCCGCGTCGCCCGATCCGGGCTGTTCCAGTGGGCTGGTGTGCATCGAGAGCATGGCCACCCGGCGTACCGGGCGGCGTGGGGTGGAACGCACGGCCTGACCAGCCGCGATCCGGTCCGTCCGGCCTGTCACCGATCGCACGCACGCCCTCCATTCACCGCCACGGCGCTCCTGTCTGAGCTGATCCTGCCCCAGTGGGCAGCGTGCCACGGGGCGCGGGCATTCCCGGGGGCGGTACCGGGCGCCGCCCGGACCGGCGGGATGCGCCAAGCTCAGGGGCGTGCAATGCGGCGGCGATCACCGGTGAGGCTGGCTGCCGGACGCGCCCGCGCGTTGGGGCTGCCGACCCGCGGGACGACCGCGGCCGGACGGCTACGCCGGGTGGACCGCTGGATCGCACATCAGCACCGGGCGCGGCTGCGTGCGGCACCGGACCCGCTCGTGGTCGACCTGGGTTACGGAGCCTCCCCGGCGACCACGCTCGAGCTGTCCGCCGCACTGCGCCGGATCCGGCCTGACCTGCGGGTAGTCGGGGTGGAGAACGACCGGGAGCGGGTAACCCATGCCCAGCAGGCGGTCACCGGCCTGGACGCGCCAGGTGTCACGTTCGTACACGGGGGCTTCGAGCTGGCCGGGCTGCGCCCGGTGCTGGCTCGGGCGATGAACGTGCTCCGCCAGTACGACGAGGCGGCAGTCGCACCGGCATGGCAGCGCATGGTCGCGGCGCTGGCTCCAGGAGGCGCGCTGGTCGAGGGCACTTGCGACGAACTCGGCCGGCGGCACTGCTGGGTGATGATCGACGCGGACGGGCCGCGGACGCTGACCCTTGCCGCGCACCTTCCCTCGCTCAGCGCGCCGAGCGACCTCGCCCCGCGACTGCCCAAAGCGCTGATCCATCGCAACGTCCCGGGCGAGCGGGTTCACGCGCTGCTCACAGCTGCGGACGCCGCGTGGGCGGCCACCGCACCGTACGCGACGTTCGGGCCGCGGCAGCATTGGATCCGCACCTGCGTCGAGCTGCGCGAGCAGGGTTGGCCGGTACGTGACGGTGCACGCCGGTGGCGGTTGGGAGAACTCACCTTGGACTGGTCCGCGGTCCGCCCGTCGGGAGGGTGAGCCGCCGAGCCAACAGTCCCCGGGGACTCCCCCTGATACGTTCGCGGTATTCCCAGGCGCGGTTTCTAGCGTCGAGGCATGCCCCTATCAACAGGCCCGAGCGCAGTGCCGCCTCGTACCATCCCGCCCCTCGCGGCCGGCTCCCCCCGGTACGACGAGGCGATGGCGATGTTCGCCGCCCGGGCGGCTGCGGCGTTGGACGACCGCCCGGCGACCGAGATCATCCGCTGGGCACATGAGCTGTTCGGTGACCGGCTGGCAGTCACCAGCTCGATGGGCGACGGGCTGATCGCCCACCTGTGCGCAATGGTGGTTCCCCACGTCGAAGTGCTGTTTCTCGACACGGGGTACCACTTTCCGGAGACGTATCGGTTCGCGGCCCGCATCGCCGCCGGTCACTCGGGCACCGGCACCGGTGGCCCGACCGTGCGCACCATCCTGCCGGCCAGGACGGTGACCGAGCAGGACCAGGTACATGGTCCGCAGCTGTACGCGCGCAACCCGGACCTGTGCTGCCGACTGCGCAAGGTCGAGCCGCTTGACGCGGCCCTGGCCGGATACGACGCCTGGATCTCCGGCATCCGGCGAGACGAGACTGTCGACCGCGCCGCCACCCCAGTAGTCGGTTACGACGTCCGGCGGCGGATCGTGAAGATCAGCCCGATCGCCCACTGGACCAGACAGGACGCGGACGCCTACCTGCGCCGCCACCGGGTCCCGGTGCACCCGCTCGCACCGGCGGGCTACCCCTCCATCGGCTGTGCGCCGTGCACTCGACCGGTCGCTCCCGGCGAGGATCCGCGGTCGGGCCGGTGGGCCGGCACCGCCAAGTCGGAGTGCGGAATCCACCGCTGAGGTTCGGGCTAGGCTGGCCGGTGTGGCCGGCTACCCGCTGCTGCTTGACCTGACTGGTCGGCGGGTTCTCGTGGTGGGCGCGGGCGTGGTCGCCGCGCGCCGGATCCCGGGACTGGTCGGCGCCGGCGCCGACGTCACCGTGGTCGCGCCGGAGCACCTGCCGGTCATCGCGGCAGCCGCTGTCACCCTGGTCACCCGCCCCTACCGGCACACCGACGTCGACGGTGCCTGGCTGGTACTGGCTGCCACCGACGACGAATCCGTCAACGCCGCCGTCGCCGCTGACGCCGAGGCGGCCGGCATCTGGTGCGTGCGCGCGGACGCCGGCGACGCCTCGGCGGCGTGGACACCGGCCGTCGCCACGGTCGAGTTGCCGGGCGGCCGAGCCACCGTGGCGGTCGGCACCGACCCGGCGGATCCCCGCCGCGCGGCAGCACTGCGGGACGCGATCCGGCTGCTGCTCGACACCGGCGAACTGCCGGTGCGGCAGCACCGTAGCGGCGGCACCGGACACGTCGCGCTGGTGGGTGGCGGGCCCGGCGATGCCGGGCTGATCACCGTCCGCGGCCGACAACTACTGGCCGCCGCCGACGTCGTGCTGGTGGACAAGCTCGCTCCCCGCGAGTGGCTGGCGGTGCTCGACCCGGAGACCCTCGTGCTGGATGCCGGCAAGGCACCGCACGCCCACAACATGACGCAGGACGAGATCAACGCCGCACTCGTCGAGCACGCCGCCGCCGGACGGCGAGTGGTACGGCTCAAGGGCGGCGATCCGTACGTCTTCGGCCGGGGCAGCGAGGAACTGGCGGCGTGCCTCGCCGCCGGTCTCGACGTGGAGGTAGTGCCCGGCGTGACCAGTGCGATAGCGGTGCCGGCGGCGGCCGGGATCCCGGTCACGCATCGGGGCGTGACGCAGGAGTTCACCGTCGTCTCGGCGCACCTGGATCCCCAAGCGGGCGGCACCACCGTCGACTACGACGCCCTGGCACGCAGCACCGGCACCTTGGTCTTCCTGATGGGGGTCGGGCGGATGCCCCGGATCGCCTCCGAACTGATGCGGCGCGGCCGGCCCCCGACGACACCGGTGGCGGTCATCGAGGACGGCACCACCGCCTCGGAACGCGTCACCGTCGGCACCCTCGCCGACATCGCCGAGCGGGCTGCCGGAGCGGCGCCACCAGCCGTCATCGTGGTCGGCGACGTCGTCGGGCTACGGCCGGTCCTGCACCCGTGAACGCGCCCACCCTGCTGCTCGTCGCGCACGGGAGCGTCGATCCCCGCGCCACCGGCGCCGCCCAGGCGCTGGTGCGACAGGTCAGCGCGGCCCGGCCCGACCTGGCGGCCACGGTCGGGTTCCTCGACCACGCCGAGCCGGCTCCGGCCCCGGCGTTGGCGGTACTCCCGCCCGGGCCAGTAGTCGTGGTGCCGCTGTTGCTCGCGCACGCGTACCACGCGACCGACGACATCCAGCAGGTGGCCACGGATGCCCGGCGCACCGGCCGGCGGGTCGCCGTCGCTGCCGTCCTCGGCCCTGACCCCTTGCTGCTCGACGCGGCCGAGGACCTGCTGCAGCGCGCCGGCGTTGCCGCCGGGACGCCGGTGGTGCTGGCGAGTGCCGGGACCTCCAGCGCGCCGGCCAACGCGGCCACTGTCGGTATCGCGGCCGAACTGGCCCGGCGGCGGGGAGCGGCGGTGGTCAGCGCGTACGCGAGTGCCGCCGAACCGACCGTGCGGCAGGCGATCTCGGCGCTAGGCGGACGACCGGCGGTGCTGCGCTGGCTCCTTTTCCCGGGTCGGTTCGCGGACGCCGTCAGCGCCGACGCCGAGGCGGCCGGCTGCACCAGCACCGACGTACTGGCCGGCAGCGAGCGGCTTGCCGAGCTGGTACTGGCGCGCTACGACGCCGCGGCGGAGGTCGCCAACGGCG
Organism: Mycobacteriales bacterium; assembly: GCA_035546915.1. GTDB lineage: Bacteria > Actinomycetota > Actinomycetes > Mycobacteriales > CAJCIY01 > DASYGP01. The sequence goes on from DASZVT010000217.1 coordinate 7,369, forward strand.
TCTAGACCGGGCCGGGCGCGAGCTTGTCGATGGCGGCCAGGTCCTCCGGCTCCGGCCGCCACTGCCCGGCCTCGACATTCGCCGTCACCTGCTCCGCGGTGGTCGCGCCGGCGATCACCGATGTCACCGCCGGCTGCGCGGCCAGGCCACCGATAGCGATCTGCAGCAGTGACACCCCGCGCTGTTCTCCCCACTGCTGCAGCGCTTCCACCCGGTCGAACTTGTCCGCGCTGAGGTAGTCGTCCTTGCGCGCCGCCAACCGTGTCCCCGCCGGCGGACCGCCGGCTCGGGTGACCTTGCCGGTCAGCAGCCCGTTCGCCAGCGGGAAGAACGGCAGCAACCCCAGTCCGAAGCGTTCGCACGCGGGCACTACCTCTGCCTCGACAGCCCGCTCCAGCAGCGAGTAGTGGTTCTGCGCGGAGATGAAGCCGACGCCGGGACGGGTCAGGTAATGCGCCTCCGCGATCTGCCAGCCGGCGAAGTTCGAGTGTCCGAGGTAACGCACCTTTCCTTCGCGCACCAACTCGGTCATCGCGTCGACGGTCTCCTCGATCGGGGTGATTCCGTCCGGCCGGTGGTACTGGTAGAGGTCGAGGTAGTCCGTCTGCAACCGACGCAGCGAGCCCTCCACGGCGCGGCGGATGTACCGCCGCGACCCGCGGGCTCCGAAGTCCTCGCCGTAGCTGCCGCGCATGTCCATGCCGAACTTGGTGGCCAGCACCACCTCGTCCCGGCGGCCGCGCAGCACCTCGCCGAGCAGCGTCTCGGACGCGCCGCTCCCGCCGTAGGTGTCCGAGGTGTCGAGCAGGTTCACCCCGGCATTCAGCGCGGCATCCACCACGCTGCGAGTGGCGTCCAGGTCGAGCCGGCCGCCGAAGTTGTTACAGCCGAGCCCGACCACCGACACGACCAACCCGGACTTCCCCAGTTGCACCATTCGCATGGCGCCGACGCTACCCGGTGCTGTTCGCCGGCCCCTGATCGCCGTCAGGCATGCGCGCCCGACTCGTGCTCGGCGTGGCCGACCGGCTCGAGCTGGAAGGTGGAGTGGTCGATGTCGAAGTGTCCGAGCAGGCAGTGCTGCAGCGCGTCCAGCATCTGCGGCGCGTGCCCGTCCTGAAAGCATTCCGCCTCCACCACGACGTGCGCCGACAGGGCGAGCAGGCCGCTGGTCACGGTCCAGCAGTGCAGATCGTGTACCTCGCGCACATGCGGCGTCGCCAGCAGGTGGGTACGGACCTCGTCCAGGTCGACCTGCTCGGGCACCCCCTCGAGCAGCACGGATGCCGACGCCCGCAGCAGCGGCACCGCCGCGGCGAACATCAGCAGCACCACCAGAAGTGACGCGATCGAGTCGGCCCGGTCGAACCCGGTGGTGACCAGCACCACCCCGGCGACGACGGTGCCGAGAAATGCGTACAAGTCGGTGAGGATGTGCGCGAACGCGCCCTGCATGTTCAAACCCGTCCGGTCGGCGCGCGCCAGCAGCGCGGTCGCGGCCAAGTTGACCAGCAGCCCGACGCCGGCCACCACCAGCACCGGCACCCCGTCGACGTCGACCGGCTTCCACAGCCGCCGCACCGCCTCGAAGGTCAGCAACGCGCCGGCCACCACCAGCGCCAAGCCGTTGATCGCCGCCGCGAGCACCTCGACCCGGTGCAGCCCGAACGTCCATCGACCGCCGGCCGGACGGCGCGCCAGCCGGGACGCCCCGAGCGCGCCGGCCACCGAGCCGGCGTCGACGAGCAGGTGCCCGGCATCAGCCAGCAACGCGACCGAGCCGACCACCAGCGCGACCGCGAACTCACCGACCAAGAACGCGACGAGCAGCATCAGCACGCTCACCAGCAGGCGCTCGTCGGCGTCCCGGTGCGCCCCCGGCCCGTGCTCGTGCCGGTGCGCACGGGCTGGTTCGACGACCATCCGACCACCGTAGCGGCGAGCGCGACGGCCCGACGCTGCCCGCCTACCCTGATGAGGTGACCGACACGCCGGGCGGGACGAGTGCGCTGCCGCCGTCGGCTCGACGCTCCGATCGCGGCGGTCACGGGCCGGTCCTGGTCGTCGGAGTGGTTGCGCTCGGCGTGGCCGCCCTCGTGGTGGTGGCCGCGGTCCGTGCCCTGCTCGGCAGCAGCGGCCCGGTGCTGCCGTACTCGCTGTGCCGCAGCGGGCACTCGCTCCGAGCGCTGCCGGAACTCACCGGCCGCCGGCTGCTGACCAGTTGGCAGGCGGACCCGGTGGTTCTCGTCGCGCTGGCCGGTGCCGTCCTGCTGTACGGCACCGGCCTGCGCCGGCTCGCCCGCCGCGGCGAGCGCTGGCCGATCTGGCGGGCCTGCTCGTTCGGTGCCGGCATCGCGGTGGTGCTGCTCGCAGTGTGCAGTTCGATCGCGGTCTACGACATGACGCTGTTCTGGGCGCACATGGTGCAGCACCTGATGCTGATCATGCTGGCGCCGGTGTTCCTGGTGATGGGCCGGCCGCTGACCCTGTTGCTGGCCGCGAGCCGGCCGCCGACCCGGGCCCGGATCGAGGGCTGGCTGGCGTCACGTCCCGGCCAACTGATCACCTCGCCGGCGGTGGCGCTGGCGCTGTACACGGCCGTGATCGTCGGCGCCCACCTGACCGGCCTGACCGACCAGGTACTGGGGGACGTCTGGGCCGGTCAGCTCGAGCACCTGGTCTACCTGCTCGCCGGCGTGCTGTTCTTCCAGTTGCTGTTCGGCGACGAGCCGATCCACTGGCAGCTGTCCATGCCTGGGCGCCAGCTGCTGCTGATGTTCGCGATGGCCGTGGACACGTTCGTCGGGGTCGTGCTGCTGCAGTCCACAGTGCCGGTGTCGACCCTCGCACACCCGGGCTGGGGCCCGACCCCGGTCTCGGACACTCAGGCCGGTGGCGCGGTGATGTGGGTCGGTGGTGACGGCCTGATGGCGCTGCTGGCGATCGCCCTCTACCTCACCTGGGCGCGCCGGCCGCAGAGCAGCCGGACGCAGCTGTCGATGTTCGAGCGCGCCCGCATCGGTCTGGCCGCACAGCGCGCGGAGGCCGAGCACTCGGCCGATCCGGCGGTGGCGACCGCGGCGCTGGACATGGACGCGGACGAGCGTGCCTGGCAGTCCTACAACCGGTGGCTGGAGCGACTCAACCGGGAGGGCTGACCGGCTGGCGGCGCAGCTGCCCCCAGTTCGTCCTCGTCCTCGTCCTCGTCCAGTTCGTCCTCGAAGTCGTGCTCGTCCGCGTCGTAAGGAGCCGTCACCGCCGTCCCGATGACGACCGTTGCGAACAGCAGCAGCGTCAGCACGTGGACGGCGGTGCAGTACAGGCAGATCGCGTGGATCCGGAAGAACTCCGCGTACAGCAGCCAGACGACGAAGGCCATACCGCCACTGACCGCGAGCATCCGGGCACCGCGGATCCAGCGGGACGGCGAACGCCACGCCGCCGGTACCAGCAGTACGGGCGCGGCCACGAAGAACGCCAGCCCGAGCACCGCCACCGGCATCCCGAGGAACCGGGACTCCGGGCTGGTGGTGACCTTCTGGCAGTTGATCCCCGAGCTCTCCGGGCAGAAGCCGAAGGTCGCGTGCGTGTCGAAGTGCTCGTAGGTCAGGTAACTGGCGACACCGAGCCCCACCACGCACAGCAGCAGCGAGACCACGGGCAGCCAGCCCGGCACCGCCAGCCGCGTCCGGTCACCGCGGTACGCCACCGCCTCAGCTGCTTCCGTCGGTGCTACCGCTGGTGAGCTGGCCCGCGACCGAGGTGACCGCGGTCGAGTTGCACACCGATCCCGGCTGACCACCGGTGAGCTTGCAGATCGCGGCCGTCGTCAGGTTCGCGCCGCCCAGGATGGCCTGTGCGATCGGTGAGGCCGGGTCTCCCAGCTTCTGCCCGATCTGGTCCGCGGTCAGGCCCTTGAGCGTGTTCGGGTCGTACTGCGCGCCGCCGAGAATGTACTTGCCGCCGAAGTCGATGAACGGGATCGAGCCCTGGGTGTACTTCTGCAGCAGCGCGCTCTGCGCGTCGGTGAGGGTCTGCAGGTCCTTGCCGGCCCGGTCCTGGACCTCGCGCGGGGTGAAGGTGAGGTACTGGCTGGTGTACTTCGCGTCCAGGAACGACAGCGTCGCCGTGTTCGGGTAGACGTCCTTGCTGGAGGACTTCGTCGTCTCCAACCCCTCGAAGGTGCCGAAGCGGGCCAGCGCGGTGGCCAGCGACCAGCGCTCGGCGGCGCAGTACGGGCAGAACTCGCCACCCACATAGAGCACTTCGGGTTTCCCGCCCGCGGTGAGTGGACTGTCGCCCGCATCGGCGGCCTTCATGCCGCCACTCGCCGAGCCGGCCTTCACCTCGTCGTACGCGGCGGGCTGCACCGAGCTGATGGCGCCCGCGAGCGCGGCGCTGACCGGCGCGTTGAGGTTCTTGTCGGACGAGCTGCCGCTGGTCACCTTGACCACGACCAGGGCGACGACCAGCGCCACCACTGCCACGATCACGGTGCCGCCGGTCACCAGCTTGCGCCGCCGCTCCGCCTTGCGCTGCTGTTCGCGCCGTACCCGGGCCCGCTCGCGGGCCTCGGTCTTGCGCTGTTGCCCCTTGGTCTGCGCCATGGAGGGAGTGTACGTAACTGCCAGGTCAGATCTCGCGGCCCGACCGCGGGGCGAGCAACGCGTCCACGTCGGCCTCCCCGTCGCGGTAGCGACGGGCGATCTCCTGGCCGAGCGCGTCGGCGACTTGCTGCACCTGTCCTCGCCGCTGCGAGACCGCCTCCGTCTCCGTCCGCAGCGTGCCGAGCGCGTCCTGCAGCATCTGTCCGGGAGCGTCGTGCAAGCCGGTGAGCAGGCTGTCGCCGACGAGCTGCTCCACGAATCGACGGTGCTCCCCCGCATTCGACGGCTCGGGTCGCTGGTGCCGCCCGGCGCCCTGGGCCGGCGGACGCTCCCGGTTCCCGCCGAGGACCTGCGCGAGCTGGCCGGTCGGATCCGCCGGGACGTCCCGTCCCGCGTCTCGCCGCTCCAACTCGTCCTCGATCAGCGCGATACGTCCCTGCAACAACTGCCGCAGGTAGGACAGGTCGGTCTCCTCCTGGTCCGCCTCCGCACGGCGCGCCCGCACCTCGGCGAGATCCAGCGCACCCAGCCCCGCCAGGAAGCCCTCACCCAGCACCCGGTCGATGCGTCGCTGCCCACCCGCGCGGACCTGCTCCATAGGGTGCTCCCCTCCTGCGCGGCTGCCGACCGGTACGGCGGCGTCTTCGTCACCGCGACGATGTCGCCCATGGTGACACGCGGCCGCCGGTCGCGGCACCCGACGTCTCGATCGACCCCGGAAGTCTCAATCCGCCGCTACGAGGTGCCGAAGACTCGGAGGACCGATGGGGAGGACCGGGGTGAGCGTCGTGCAGGACGACTGGGTCGCTGCCGACCCGAACGACCCACTGGGTCTGGGCCGGCTGCTGGACGACCTGCGTGCGCCCGAAGCCGGGGGGTTGGAGCCGGCTCAGGACCCGCCCTCGGACGGTGCTGACGACGATCAGGTCGACCTGCTGTCGGTCGCGGCGATGGCCCGCCAGGTCGCGGACGCCCGCTTCGCCGCCGAGGTCGCTCAGTTTGCCCGAGAGCGAGCGGCACGCCACCCGATCGCCACAGCGCCGGCGATCGTGCCCGACACCGATTTCACCGACCTGTGGCGCACCGAGACGACGCCGGACCGCACGGACACGCCGGAATCACCACGGGCGCGGACCCCCGGAGTGGCGTTCCCGGAGGCTGGGCCCCCCGAGCAAGGGACCCCCGAGCCGGAGTTCCCGGACGTGGCGGCTCCGCAGGCGGACACCGCAGCTCTGCTGCGCGAGCTGTCGAGCCTCGGCCTCCACGATCCCGACGACGCCGCCGATACGGCGCTCGCACGCACGGTGCCGCCCGCCCGCCCGGCAGCCGGACCGGCGAACAAGGCGAAGCGGCGGGGACTGTTCGGGCACTGATCCTGTTCGGACACTGATCCTGTTCGGACACTGATCCTGATCAACGGCCTCGCAGCGCACCCAGGTCGACCGGCGCCGTGGGCGACGACACGTCTCGCTCGACAGCCGCACTGACGCTGTCACCGACCAGCAACGCGGCGTCGTCGGGCACGGACCGGCGCAGCATGGCCAGTCCGATCGGCCCCAGCTCGTGGTGCCGCGCCGCTGAGGTGAGAACGCCTACCCCACGGCCGTCTACGGTCACCGCAGATCCCCTCGCCGGCAGCAGGTGTGTCGAGCCGTCCAAGTGCAGTAGCACCAGCCGCCGCGGCGGCTTGCCCAGGTTGTGCACCCGGGCCACGGTCTCTTGACCGCGATAGCACCCCTTGTCGAGGTGGACCGCGGTGGCAACCCAGCCGGCCTCGTGCACCAAGGTGCGGTGGTCGCTGTCCTGCCCGGCCCGCGCGACACCCTCGGCCACCCGGAGCGCCTCGAAGGCATCGTGACCCGCCGGTCGAGCGCCGGCGGAGCGCAGCGCTTGCCAAACGCGTGCCACCTCGGTCCGCGGGACCAGCACGTCGACCGCCCCGTGCGGCCACCGTCGAGGCCGTACCACCCGCTGCTCGGCAGGTACCGGGACAACGTCCACCAAGGCCTGGCCCACCACCGTGAGCGTCGCCCACGCGTCACTGGCGTCACGCACCTCGACCCGGGTCATGAACCGCATGCTGTCCAGGAACTGCGCCAGCAGCGGTGCGGTCCCGGGTTCCACCAGCAGCCAGCTGCGCTCGCCGTCGTCCTGCACCTCGGCGTGATGCTCCACCTGCCCGTGCGGTGAGAGCACCAGCAATTCGGTGGGCTGCTGCGGCCTGAGCCGCTCAAGCGCCTGAGTGGTCAGCGAATGCAGCCAACCCAGCCGCTCCGGACCCTCGACGATCACCACGCCGCGATGGCTACGGTCCACCACCGCCGGGCCACGCTCCAGCGCCCGCTGCTCTGCGATCGGCTCACCGAAATGCCCCGCTACGGCCGCGTCCGGCGGGTCCGCCGGGACGGCGCCCGGTTCCTGCAGGGAAGTCGACACGCCTGCCTCAACCATGCTTGCCCGGCGGCTGTTCCCGCTGGCCGGGCGTGCGGGCGCCGAGCCGGAACGTCGCTAGCCTCGAAGCATGGCAACCCTGGCGGTGCTGCGTCCGGACGGCCCGCAGCTAGTACCGGCGGCCGAGCCGGTGATCCGTGCGGAGGACGTGTCGCTCCTGCGTGGCGAAGGCGTCTTCGAAACCACCTCCGTGTTCGGTGGGGAACCCGTCGAACTGCAGGCGCACCTGACCCGGCTGGCGCGATCGGCCGCCGCGATCGGCCTGCCGCTGCCACCGACCGCGGACTTCGCCGCCACGGCGCGACTGGCGGTGGCCGACTGGCCCGAGCCGGACGGGGTGCTGCGGCTGGTGGCTACCAAGGGCGGTGACGGCGTCGAGCCGGTCCGCTTCGCTCTGGTCACGCCATACCCGACCACGGTCGCCGCACAGCGTCGTGCCGGGCTGCGCGCGATCACCCTCTCGTTCGGGATCCCGGCAGCGCTGCGTTCGGCTGCGGCCTGGCTGCTCGGCGGGGTGAAGTCCACCTCGTACGCGGTCCCGATGGCCGGGCAGCGCGCGGCAGTCGACGCCGGCGCGGACGACTGCATCTGGGTCTCCAGCGACGACGAGGTGCTGGAGGCGAGCACCTCGTCGGTGCTGGTGAGCACCGGCGGGCAGTTGGTCACACCGCCACCGGCGGACCTCGGCCTGCTGCCCAGTCTCACCCTGGCCCGGCTCCGGCTGCTGACGGAGATCGTCGAGCGCCGGGTCAGCCGAGCCGAGCTCCTCGCCGCGGACGAGATCCTGCTGGCGAGCAGTGTCCGCGGCGTGGTGCCGGTCGCCGTCCTTGACGGCGTACCCCGACCGCTCGGCGCGCGCGGCCGGCGGCTTCCGGACGAGCTGGACCGCGCGCTGCGCGCCGCACCCGCGGTGCTCGGCGACGGCACGTCCTGAATGCACTGGAACCGCCGGCCGTCTCGTCGTAGCGTCAGCGGTACACGAGGGAGGAGGTGGTCCGAGAGTGCATAGTCAACGGACGCGTGAGGTGACTGCCCGCTAGCCGAGCAGGGACGTCTCACGAACCCCTGCGGCTCGCGAGAACCAGGCAGTTACCGAACCCCCGGGCGCCGTACCTCGTCCAGACGGCCCGCGATCCGTCGCGGTCACGCCCGGGGGTTTTCTCCTGTCCGGGCCCGGTCGGCTAGGGCGGTCAGCTAGGGCGGTCAGCTAGGGCGAAGCCGGGCGGACGCGTGCGCGATCCAGGTGCCGTCCGGCCCAGCCCGGTCCCGTGCGTACGCCAGGTCACCCTCCACCCGGCCGTACAGCGTGCGCAACGCCGCGACCTGCCCGCCGGTCGGGGTCCGCAATACCGCGTCCGACCCGATCTCGACCTTGTAGCCGTCGACCTCGCCGTAGCCGATCTGCAGGAACCCGTCCGCGTCGGCGGCGAGGAATTCCACCTCGGTCAGACCTTCGCCTGGACGCCAGAAGCCGAGCTCGGTGTGCACCGCGCCGTCCGCCCCGGTTGCGGTGGAGACGTGGGAGAGCACCGGCCGGCCTGGAACGACGGCGATCTCCAGCCGCTGCGTGAACGGGACGTCGCCGCTGCCGACGCCGCCACCGGACCAGGTGCCGAGCAGCCAAGCCACAGGGATCAACGCCGGGTCCAAGCCCTCCGGAATCTCGAACATCAGCGCTGCAGCAGCCGAAAGCCCGCGAACCCGGCCAGCCCCGCCACGGCCAGCAGCAGTAGCACCGGCAAGACGACGTACAGCACGACGGTCACCTTCTGAGCCTACGGCTCCTGCCCCTCACACCGAGGGAAGCCGCCCCGCAGGGTCGTTACTCTCCCGCCATGACTCGCTCCCTGGTCGTCAAAGTCACCGCCGGCATCGAAGCACCCGAACGTTGCTCGCAGGCCTTCACCGTGGCGTCGGTGGCGCTGGCATCCGGCGTACCTGTCTCGCTCTGGCTGACCGGCGAGGCGTCATGGTTCGCGTTGGCAGGCAAGGCGGAGGAATTCGAGCTGCCGCACTCCCCCCCGCTCGCGCAGTTGCGAGACGCGGTGCTGGCCGAGGGCCGGCTCACCCTCTGTTCGCAATGCGCCGCGCGCCGCGACATCACCGAGGCGGACGTGTTGCCGGGGGTGCGCGTCGCCGGTGCGCAGACGTTCGTCGCCGAGGCACTCGCGGACGGCGCGCAAGCCCTGGTCTACTGACCGGACCGGCACCGGCGCGGCCCTGTCCGAGTTTCCGCAAACCGCCTGCGACGGTAGCGATCGGCAGGTAGCGTGACGGTCCGGAGCAGGCGCCGGAGGGGGACGTGCACGAGCTGATCTACGACACTCCTGACGAGGCGGCGAGCCCGCCCCGCCCGCTGCTGCCGTGCCCCTCCACCCATCAGGAGTTCAACTCCGGTGGCGGCCTGGCGCCACTGATCATGGTGCAGGCCTGGTCCGAGGAGATCGACAAGCTGGCCGACCTGGCGGCGGTACTCGGTCCGGACCAGCCGGTCTACGGGATCGGCCTCCCGCGCGTTGACGAGTGCCGGCAACTGATGACGATGCGTGGCCGGTGCCGATATCTGGCGGCGCAGCTGCACGCCCTGCCTGTCGCCCCGCCCTACCACCTCTTCGGCTGGTCCTTCGGTGGCGTGCAGGTGTTGGAGCTAGGTCGTGCCCTCGGTTCGGAGGCCGGTGCGCTGGTCATGATCGACACCTGGTTCATGCGGCCGTCCACCCTGCATGCCTGCACGGCGCGCGCAATTCGGGCCTGGTACCGGGCCCGGCGCAGCGCCGATCCGGCCACCGGTGCGCTCCGCTTCTTCACCTGGTTCCTGCGAATCGAGAACCGGCATCGCAAGGAGGAACGGGCACGGCGGGCACAGATGCACCACGACCACCACGAGTGGAGCCGCGACCACGGCGGAGCGCGGTCGGACGCCTACACGGTCGAAGCAGCCCTCCGGCGGGCGTCATCGCGCTACCGGATGCGCACGCTGTCCCGGCCGATCACCTACATCACCGCGCGGGATACCACCTCGTACTACGGCGTCGACCATGTCGAACCCTGGTCCGCGGCGTTCGCCGGGGGCTACACGCACGTGACGATCGACGGCGGGCACTACGACCTCTGGGAAAAACCCCAGCTCGAACAGCTCGCCGCGGCACTCCAGCACGCGTGCCGCAGCGCCACGGCGAACCCGACGTCAGACCGTGAGGTCCACCTGCACCGGCGCACCCAACCCAGCAGTCACCGCGGCGTCCGCGGTGCCGCTCGCTGACAGTGCCCGCAGCGTCCACCTCCCCGGGCGGGCGAAGAAGCGGAACTCGCCCTGCGGCGAGGTGACGACCTCGGCGGTGAACTCGCCGGCGGCATCCAGCAGCCGGACGTAGACCCCACCGGCGGGCACGCCACCGGAACTGACCGTCCCGTCGATCACGGTTTCCTTGCTCACGTCGATCCCTTCCAGTCCGATTCCGCCGACCGGCGGCGCGCAACTGCTCATCGCGATCAGTCCCCCAGCTCGATCGGCACCGCGACCAGCGAGCCGTACTCGGTCCAGCTGCCGTCGTAGTTCCGCACGTTCGGCACATCGAGCAGCTCGTGCAGGGCGAACCAGGTGTGCGCACTGCGCTCACCGATCCGGCAGTAAGCGATGGTGTCCCGGGACAGGTCGACGCCCGCGTCCCGGTAGAGCGCGGTCAGCTGGTCGTCGCTCTTGAAGGTGCCGTCCTCGTTGGCCGCCTTCGACCACGGGACGTTGCTGGCTCCAGGCACGTGACCGGCCCGCTGCGACTGCTCCTGCGGGAGGTGCGCCGGCGCCAGCAGGCGGCCGGCGAACTCGTCCGGCGACCGGACATCGATCAGGTTGTCCCGGCCGACTGCGGCGACGACCTGGTCCCGGAATGCCCGGATATCGGTACGCGCCGGCTTCGCCTGGTACCGGGTGGCCGGCCTCGCAGTGATGTCGGTGGTGAGTGGCTTGGACTCCAGCTCCCACTTCTTGCGACCACCGTCGAGCAGCTTCACGTCGGCATGGCCGTAGAGGGTGAAGTACCAGTACGCGTACGCCGCGAACCAGTTGTTGTTGCCGCCGTAGAGCACGACGGTGTCGTCGTTGCCAATCCCCTTGCTGGACAGCAGTTTCTCGAACCCGGCCTGGTCGACGAAGTCGCGTCGGACCGGGTCTTGCAGTTCGCTCTTCCAGTCCAGCCGGACGGCGCCGGCGATGTGCCCGCCGTCGTATGCGGATACGTCCTCATCGACCTCGACGAAGACAACCGCGTCATCATCGAGATGCTTCTCGGCCCAGCCGATGTCCACGAGCGCGTCACTGCGGCTCATGTCGTCACTTCCTTCTTCTCTCGTTACTGCGTAGTCGTCCATGGCCTGCGCGCGACGCGCAGCGCGCGCAGGTAGAGCAGGCAGCCCAGGCACACCCCGAAGACCGCGTTGAGCAGGGCCGCAGCCAGCGCGCACGCGGTGGCTACGACGCCGAGCGGCACCACGGCATGCCGAAACAGCCGGCCGTACGGGAGTAGCGCAACTCGAGGCCCGCGCACGTCCACCTGCGGTCGCACAGCCGCGACGACCGGAAACATGCTGGGGCCGGAGGATGCTGACACAGCGCTCCTGACGTGGGCCACGGGGGCCCGTACGGAATGTGGGTCCGAAACGTCAGGCGCTACACAGGCAGCTCGTCACCCGGCAATAGTCGACTGCGCGCCGCCGGATGAGTGCCATACCGACCAGGGTAGCGATCACCGCTCTGTCCCGTCCAACGGGGCCGCCGCCCGGTCCAGCGGGAAGATCGCGGTGGGAGCGCGATCCGCCAACACCGCACCGATCACCGCGAGAACCTGCTCCAACCGGGGCGTCCCGACCGCCCGACCACGTTCCCGACCCGCGGCGTCCAGCACCAGCGTGGTCGGCGTCGAGGTCACCCCCAACGCGCGCACCGTCTCGAGATGGGACTCGGCATCGACCTCGACGTGCCCGACGCCCGGCAACGAAACCGCAGCCCGGGACAGCACCTGCCGGGTCGCCCGGCAGGGCGCGCAGAACGCACTGGAGAACTGCACCAGGGTGGCCCGGTCGGCGAGGTCGACACCGGCGTCGGCCAGCAACCGGCCCGGGACGGCAGCCTGCTGCCGACGGCGTTCGGTAAACCGACCCCGCCGCCAGCGCCACGCCAAGCCGACCACGAGCACGACCCCCAGGGTCACCAGCAGCGCGATCACATCCGGCGTCAACGCGCGCCGGGCCGGCTGCCTTCCCAGCCCGCCGTCCGGTGGCTGGACCTACCGGCTAGTCCGAGGTCAGGTCCGATGCCTGAGCGGCGTCGGCCGGGACCGGGACGAGCAATCCCTCTGCGGCGGCCTGCACCTCGATTCCGTTCTCCACCACGGCCGCACTCTTGACCTGCAGGCCGAACGGCAGCGTGCCGGTGTCGACGGAGATGGTCAGCGCGGCCGACACCGCAGTGGCCGCAACGCCGGTCACCGTCGTGCCGGCCATCTGAATGCTTCCCGGCACCGGGGTGAAGACCAGCTTCCGACCGGCGACGTCCACGCTGTACACCGCGGTCGCGCTGACCCGCGCGTCACCGACCAACGGCCGGCCGGTCACCCGCAGCTGCCCGTCCTGCGCCGTCGCGGACAGCCGTTGCTTGCCGAGCATCGCGTTCAGGTCGGCGGTGGTGACCAACAGGCTGCCGGTGGCACGGTCGATCCGGACCCGCTTGACGTTGCCGGCGAGCGCTGCCCCCAGTCCGACGTGCACGCCGTGGAAATCGCCACGGATGGTGTCGATGCGCACGCCACCGCGGCGGATGTCGTGCGCGGTCACCTTGATCTCCCCGTAGCGTCCGCGCGCCGCCTGGGTGAGGAACGGGAAGCCGACGATGTCGACGGACGGCGTGTCGCCCAGCAGCGCAGCGCTCCGGACTTTCAACGCGATTGCCCGTTCCGCGGCCTGGTCTGCCAGCCGGTCGCCGACCACGAACGCGATGACCAGCGCGACCACGATCACGATCACGATCCGGCGCGCGCGCCGACTCAACGCCGGATGCCCGTCATGCGAACAGCACCCGGCCGAGCAGGTAAGCCACCGGACCTCCGGATGCGAGCGGCAGCAGCGCGGTCAGCACCATGCTGCGGCGGCG
>DASZVT010000218.1:0-10272 GCA_035546915.1 Mycobacteriales bacterium
GAGCGAGCACCCGGATCGCCCCGGGCTGCTCCTCCGGCTGGGCCGAGACCGAACGCTCGATCCGGATCGACCGGCTGGTCGGCAGTCCGCCACAGCCGGCCAGCAGCAGCGCCGAGATCAACAGGCACCCGAGCCCGGCGACATGCCGGCGCCTCATCGCAGCGTCTCCGCGCCGCGAGACTGAGCCTGGTCCACCGCGCCGCGCCCGCCGATGACCCGAACCGGGGGGGCCTCGTCCGTCCCGTCCGGCTGCAGTGGCAGCGGCGCGTGGCGCACGGTGGCGCCCGCGACTCGCGGGAGCACCAGCCGGAACGCCGATCCGCGGCCGGGCTCGCCCCACGCCTGCAACCAGCCGCCGTGCAGCCGAGCATCTTCCAGCCCGATCGACAGACCGAGGCCGCTCCCACCACTGCTGCGGGTGCGAGAAGGATCCCCGCGCCAGAACCGCCCGAAGACCAGCGCCGCTTCCCCCGGACGCAGCCCCACGCCGTGGTCGCGGACCCGGATCGCGACGGTCTCCCGGTCGGCCGCGAACGCGACCTCGATCGGGCGCCCCTCACCGTGTTCGACGGCGTTCGCGAGCAAGTTGCGGACGATCCGGGCCACCCGCCTGGCGTCCACCTCGGCCAGGATCGGCCCTGGTGGCACCGCAGAGGTGTCGATGGGGGTCTCACGGGCAGCGGCCAGATAGCCGGCGTGCGCGGCCTCGCTGCGTACCAGGCCGGTGAGGTCGACCGGACTCGCCTCGAGCACCGCTGCGCCGGCGTCGTAGCGGCTGATCTCCAGCAGGTCGGCCAGCAACGCCTCGAACCGGGCCAGCTCGCTGCTGAGCAGCTCTGCGCTGCGGGCCACCTCGGGCGGGAAGTCGGCGCGCGAGGCGTGCAGCACGTCCGCCGCCATCCGGATGGTGGTGAGCGGGGTGCGCAGCTCGTGCGAGACGTCCGCGGTGAACCGGTGCTGCACCCGGGACAGCTCCTCCAACCGGGTGATCTGCTTCTGCAGGTTGGAGGCCATCTCGTTGAACGACGTCGCAAGCCGGGCCAGGTCGTCCTCACCGCGCACCCGCATCCGTTCCTGCAGCCGACCCGCCGAAAACCGGGTCGCAACCCGAGCTGCCAGCCGGACCGGCGTGACGACCTGCCGCACCACCAGCGCCACCACCCCGGCGAGCAGCAGCACCAGCACGATGCCGCTCAGCAGCACGGTGCGCTGCACCAGGTCCATCGTCTGCCGCTCGGTGGTCAGCGGGAACACGAAATAGAGCTCGTAATCACTGTCCGTCGTCGGGGCGCTCAGCGGAGCGCCGATCACCAGCGCGTCGGTCGGCCCGGTGCGAGTGGAGCCGAGCGTGCTCGCGGTGCTCGCCGGTAGGCGCACGTACGTCGACACCTCGGCCTGGTCGGTGACCACCGCGTCCCGCAGCTGGTCCGAGATCGCCACCCGGGCGCTGCCGGAGTCGAAGCCGGTGCCGAACCGGTTGCTGGGCAGCAGCACCACCGAGAACACCCCGCTGCCGCGCGAGGAGAGCTGGTTCACCAGCGTCTCGAGCACCGGTTCCAGCGCGTCGGCCGTGGTCGCGTCGGTCTGGGCCAGCTGCGACTGCGCGTTGCTGGTCCCGGCGGCGAACTCCGCCAGCGACGCGTGCCGCTTGGCGGTCAGCAGGCTGTGACCCACCTGACGCAGTACCAGCACGCCGAGCACCGACACCATCACCGCGGAGACCACCAGCGTGGTGGCGACCACCCGCAGCGCGAGGCTGCGCCGCCAGCGACGACGCAGGACGCGGAACAGCGCAACGGGGGCCGACAGGCCGGTGACAGGCACGGCGCGCTACGGGGGTCCGGCCCGGTACCCGATACCCCGCACGGTGACGACCACTTCCGGGTGCTCCGGGTCGTGCTCGACCTTCGACCGCAGCCGCTGCACGTGCACATTCACCAGTCGAGTGTCTGCGGGATTGCGGTAACCCCATACCTCGGCCAGCAACACCTCGCGGGTGAACACCTGGCGGGGTTTGCGCGCCAGCGCCACCAGCAGGTCGAACTCCAGCGGCGTGAGCGACAGCGTCCGCCCGCCCCGCCGCACCACGTGCTCGCCGACCTCGACGACCACCGGATCCTGCGGCGGCCCGATCTGCAGGTGTACGTCGGTCGGGTCGTCGGTACGTAACCGGGCCCGGATCCGCGCCACGAGTTCGGCCGGTGTGAACGGCTTCACCACGTAGTCGTCCGCACCGGCCTCCAGCCCCTCGACGATGTCCGCGGTGTCGCCCTTCGCGGTGAGCATCACGATGGGCACGCCGGACTCGGCCCGGATGTCGCGGCAGACCTGGATGCCGTCCAGCCCGGGCAGCATCAGGTCGAGCAGGATCAGATCCGGGCGTACGTCCCGGCAGGCGTCCAGCGCCCGGTCTCCTTCGGAGACGAAGGACGCGGTGAAGCCACTACCCTCCAACACGATGCCCAGCATCTCGGCGAGGGCCGCGTCGTCATCGATGACGAGGATCCGTGGCGTCACCTCACCATGATGCCGCCCCGGGACGTTTCACACGCCGGAATCGCGGCGCGCGGCTCCGTAGGCTGGCGTCAGTCGACGATCGCGAGAGGACCGATGACCAACCAGGTAGGCGCCCCGTCGCCGCCCCCACGCATTGCGGCGGTACGCGACGACGGCCACCTGGTCCCGCTGCGCCCGTACGGACTGCCGGAGATCCTGGTCGGCGCGGCGCGGGCGGTGCGCCGGGCACCCCTGCTGCTGCTCGGCACCGGGGTGGTGGTCGGATTGCTCACGGTGCTGGTGCAACTGCTGGCGGGCTCGTCGACGACGGTGACCCGGGACGGTACCCGGACGGTGCTGCACGAGCACCTGGCCGGCACCATCGCGGTACACGCTCCGGCGCTGTTCGCCGCCCTGGCCGTGCTGGTGGTGACCCCGGTGGTACTGCTGCAGGTCGCGGCGCAGACGCCGGCCCCGGAACCGGTCCTGCGCCGGGCCGCGCGCCGGTTCCCGGTGCTGGTGCAAGTCGCGGTGATCCGTCTCGCCGTCCTGGTGCTGCTGGGGCCGTTCGCCGTCGGGGTGTACCTGTACGTGCAGTGGTCGATGGCCCCGTACGCCGCAACGGCGGAGGACGCCGGGGTGCTGGTGTCGCTGCGCCGTTCCGCGCTGCTGGTGCGCGAATCGTGGTGGCGCGTCGCCGGCTTGCTGCTGGTCGGCTTCGCCGCGGTGGAGCTGCCGCAGGTGCTGCTCAACGCCGCCTTCGCCGTCGGTACGTACGACACACCGGGGTCCTATCCGTCGCTGGCGCAGACCGTGATCGCCGCCGTGCTGTGCGTCCTGACGGTGCCGCTCGGCATTGCCCTCGCGACCCTGGTGTACGCCGATCTGCGGTGCCGAACCGAGGGCTTGGCCTGGAAGCTGGACGCGGCCCGGCGCAACCCGGAGCGTCCGGTCGAGGATGCCTTCGGCGCGGGCGGCACCTACGCCGCTCCGCCGTGGATACGGCGACCGGCACGGTGACTCCTGTCGCCGGACCGGGCCGCGTCAGGACGGCATAACGGCCTGCAGGCCGAGAAAGGCGGCGGCGAAGTCGGTGACGCCCACCACCGAGGCCAGCCGCTCCAGCCGGGTCGCGCCCTGGGTGTCGATCACCAGCAGCCGGGTGCCGCGCTCCTCCGCGCGCGTCACCACGGCGTCCGCGCGGGCCCGAACCCGCCCGGACTCGCCCGCCGGATCACGCAGCAGTACCTGGGCCAGTCGCAACGCCGCCGGCCCGTCCAGGTCCGGATCCGCGAAGATGTCGTCCGGGCTGCCGGCCGCGGGGCCGTCGAGCACCGCCAGCTGGTGATGGGCGACCTCCGGCAGTACCCCGTAGGCCGCCACCGTCCGGGCCTGCGCGTTCAGCTGGCAGGCGAACCGGTACGCCGCCACCCCGGTGAGCGGCGAGCTACCCCACACCTGCGGGATGCGCCCGCCGAGTGCCAGCGCCAGGCCTTTCGCCGGGTTGACCAGCGAGTCCCGTCCCAGATAGCACGCGGCGGCCACCTGCTCTAGCCGGACCGCGGTCGCCTCCAGGTCCAGTCGCTCGTGCAGCAGGCCCCACTGCTCGGCCACCACGAGGCCGGGGACCGCCAGCGCCCACAGGCCGGCCTGCGGCGGGCTGATGTCGGGTACCGGCACGAATGCCGCCCGCGCCTGCTGCGCCCGACGTGCCAGCGAGGAATCGGCGGCGGTCACGCACATCAGGTCGGCGCCGCGACGGATCGCCTCGTCGGTCGCCGATAGCGTCTCGTCCGTCTCCCCGGTCGCCGAGCAGGCCAGCACCACATCCGGCACCCCGACCCACGCCGGCAACCCGCCGTCGCGGTGCACCCATACCGGGATCGGGCACTCGGTCCCGGCCACCGCCGCGAGCACGTCCCCCGCGATACCGGAGCCACCCATCCCGACGCAGACCACCGCGCGCGGCCGGCCGGCGGCGATCAACCGTGTGACGTCCGCCTCGGCGGTCGCGGTGGCCGCGGCCCGAACCTGCGCCGCGGCCGAAGCGACAGCGGGCAGCACCCCCTGGCGGTCCGCGGCCTCGACGGCCGCGGCGTCGTCCAGGTCGATTTCAGTCATGAGGCCGACACCCGATCACGAGGGGGCGATTGCCTCGTCGATGAGCATCACCGGGATGTCGTCGCGGACCGGGTAGCGCAGGCCGCAGTCGCCGCCGTCGTTGCGGCAGTCCAGCGTCTGCTCCGCCTCGTTGACGTTCAGCCCGCTGTGACACTTCGGGCAGACCAGCAACTCGAGCAGTGTCGGGTCCAGGTTCATGCCGATCACTGTAAGGCTGTCCCCTCCTCCCTCACCCCTCTCCTTTCCGCGGGAGACGGGAGCGGGGCACAGGCGCGGGAAACGGGGTCCGGGAGAGGGCGCGGTCAGGCCCGAATGATCGCCAGCACGTCCGCGGTGAGTGCGTCGGTCGACGCGGTGTCCCGGGCCTCCACGTTCAGCCGCAGCAACGGTTCGGTGTTCGACGCGCGCAGGTTGAACCAGGACCCGTCCGGCAGCGTCACGGTCAGACCGTCCAGGTGGTCCACGCTCACCCCGTCCCGGCCCGCGTACGTCGCCTGCACCGCCGCGAGCCGCCCAGCCTGGTCCGACACGGTGGAGTTGATCTCTCCCGAGGCGGCGTACCGGGTGAACTCGGCGGTCAGCGCGGACAGCGGCCCGTCCTGCCCGCCGAGCGCGGCGAGCACGTGCATCGCCGCCAGCATCCCGGTGTCCGCGCGCCAGAAGTCCCGGAAGTAATAGTGCGCGCTGTGCTCGCCGCCGAAAATCGCACCGGTGCGGGCCATCTCCGCCTTGATGAAGGAATGCCCGACGCGGGTGCGCACCGGCGTACCGCCCCGCTCGGTGACGATCTCGGGTACCGCGCGCGAGGTGATCAGATTGTGGATGATCGTCGCGCCGGGCTCGCGGGCCAGCTCCCGGGCCGCCACCAGCGCCGTGATCGCGCTGGGCGGGACCGGCTCGCCCCGCTCGTCCACCACGAAGCAGCGGTCGGCGTCGCCGTCGAAGGCCAGCCCGATATCCGCGCCGACGGCCCGGACCTGCGCCTGCAGGTCGACCAGGTTCTTCGGTTCCAGCGGGTTCGCCTCGTGGTTCGGGAAGTTGCCGTCGAGTTCGAAGTACATCGGCACCACGGTGATCGGCAAGTCGGTGAGTACGGCCGGCACCGTGTACCCGCCCATCCCGTTGCCGGCATCGACCACGGCGGTCAGCGGCCGCACCCCGCGCAGGTCGACGAGCCCACGCAGGTATGCGGCGTAGTCACCGAGCACGTCGCGGTGCGTGATCGACCCGGCCTCTCCGTCGTACGGGGGCAGGCCCCGCTCCATCGCCGCGCGGATGTCGGCCAGGCCGGTGTCCTGGCCGACCGGTGCGGCACCGGCCAGGCACAGCTTGATGCCGTTGTACTGCGCCGGGTTGTGGCTGGCGGTGAACATCGCCCCGGGCATCCCGAGCGACCCGGACGCGAAGTAGAGCATGTCGGTGGAGCCGAGGCCGGCCAGCACCACGTCCGCGCCGCGGCTGGCGGCACCGCCGGCGAACGCCGTCGACAACGGGCCCGAGGACGCGCGCATGTCGTGTGCGACGACGATCGACGGCGCGCCGGTGAAGTCCGCGAACGCGGCGCCGGCCGCGGTGGCCACCTCGCCGTCGAACTGGTCGGGCACCACCCCGCGGATGTCGTACGCCTTGACGATCGCTGCCAGGTCCTTCACGGACGTTCGCTCCTCGGGCTCGCGCGCAGGTGGGCGGTGCGGCGTCGAGCCTAGCTGCCGGCCTGGACCGGTGACCGGCTGACCGTCAGCTCGGCGCGGGGGTGGGTAGCGCGCGCAGGTGACCGCGCCGGGCCGACTCGGGCGCGTCCGGGCCGTCCGGCTCCGGTGGGGTGGCGTGCGCCGCCTCCCGGACCGCGTCGGCGAGCGCGAGCAGGTCGTCCCCGCGGGGCGCGGTGTCCGCTTCGGTGTCCTCGATCCGCAGCACGTCCCAGCCGCGCGGCGCGGTCAGCCGCTCGCTGTGCCGCGCGCACAGGTCGTAGGTGTGCGGCTCGACGTACGGCGCGAGCGGGCCGAGCACCGCGGTGGAGTCGGCGTAGGCATAGGTGAGGGTCGCCACCGCCGGAGCAGAGCAGGCCGAGCGAGAACAACGGCGACGGGTCACAGCCGTGGACGGTAACCCCCGACGCCGACGGGGTCGATCACCGCGCCCCCGGAATCCGTTCGTGTCGCGAACCTCCTTACTCTGGGGCGGTGAGCATCCGGCGGTTCCCCCGCGCCCGTGACCGGCACGGCCGGGGGGTCCGCGGTCCGCTCACCGCCCCGGACCTGCCGCTGTCGCGCAGCCGCGCGGATGCCTTCGACGAACTGGTCCTCGACGCGGTCGAGCACCTGGAGCGCCGGTGGGCGACGGAGCTGGCCACGGTCGAGTTCGCGGTCGAACCGGTCCCGCCGGACGACGAACCCTCGCCGGACGGCGACCCGGTGGCACTGTCCCGGCTGGAGGCGCCGGTCCCGGCGGGCCGCGGCCAGCCCGGGTCACCGGCCCGGATCGTGCTCTACCGGCGACCGCTGGAGGCGCGTGGCCGGGGGGTCGACGACCTGGCCGACCTGGTGCTGGATGTGTTGATCCACGACCTGGCCCGGCTGCTGGGCGTCACCCCGGATGTGATCGACCCGGAAGGGCACCTGCCGGGCGACTGAGCACCGGGCGACTGGCCGCCCGAGCGACCGGCCCCGAGCGCTGGGGGTCCGGGAACGGGACGGCTCAGCCGCCGGTGACGGGCAGCGCGGCCACCGCCGGTACCTGTTGGGACGGCGGGGCGCCGAGCAGCGTGAACGAGGACAGCAGTGGTCCGAGCGCGCCGTTCTCCTCGATCAGCCGGGCCGCGTACAGCGGTGCCGTACCCGGATCGGGCACGATCGTGACGGTGCTGTTGTCCGGCACCCGTCGGGCTCGCAGCGAGGTGATGTAGGTGGTGCCCGCACGCACCGTGATCCGCTGCCGGCTTTCCGCCCCGGTCGGCGGCGAGATCACCAGGGTGAAGCTCGCCTGTCCGCGTGGCGCCGAGACCACCAGGGCGCTGTCCACGTCGCCGGCGGTACGCACCACCGGCACGATGGCGGCGCCGCGCAGCGGCGACGCCGTGCCCAGGTACGCGATCTCGTGGATCGGCTGCCCCTTGCTGCTGGCCGCGTCGATCAGCGCGCCTGCCACCAGCCGGACCGCCGGGTCGCTGCTGGTGACCGTCACCGCGGCCGCCTTCCTGCCCAGCGCCTTGGTGAGGTCGATCGCCCGGACGGTGCCCGCCCCCACCGCAACCGCGTCCAGCCCGACCGGGACGTAGGTGCCGCTGGCGTCGGTGACCGTCACCTGCACCGTGGCGTCGATGTCCCCCGGCACGCCGACGAACAGCGTCCGCTTCGGGATGGCGCCGATGACCTCGTTCGGCAGCCCGGCCACCGTGAGGCTCGCCGCCGCGGACCCCACCGGCACCCAGTCCGTGCCCAGCAACGTCTCACCGCTGGTCCGCACGTCCCGTACCGCCGCCGAGACCCGGCCGGTCGACGTAGTCACCCGCACCGCGGTGACGGTGACGTTCGGCGCGAGCGAGGAGAGAGCGAGTCGCTGCACGCTGCGCTTCGCCACCGTGATGTTGTTGCCGGCGCTGGAGGTCTGCACCCCGGACGGCGTCAGCACCGTCACGTCCACCACGGCCGACGTGTCGGTGGGGTTGGCGAGTTCCAGCGTGGGGGTGTCACCCGGGGTCGTCGCCGCGCCGACGAACCACTGCTGCGCGCGCGGTGGTTCACACCGGGCCTCGGACCAGCCGCGATCGGTGGTCTTGTTACCGCGGGAGATCTGCTCGGCGACCAGCGAGCCACTCAGCGCGCCCTGCGCGCTGAGCGTGATCGGTCCGGTCAGCGGTCCGCTGTAACGTCCGATCGTCTGACCCGGACCGAGTACCGGGTTCTTCGGGCCCGGCTTGTCGCCCTGCGCCGGCTGCAGCATGACCGAGCCGTCCCCGGGCGTGCCGGTGCCGACGGCGACGGTCGTGCCCAGTGTACCGGGCAGGATCCGCAGGTCCGGGCACACCACCGAGGTACGGACCGCGCTGGCCCGGGAGGCACCGACCGCGGTCGGCAACGTCCTCGCGTCGTGGCCGGAGGGGGTCGTGGCGACAGCGGTCGACGCCAGCGCCACCACCCCGACGGCGGCCGCCAGCAGCGGCACCGGAAGCCGCATCATCCGGATGCCTTCCCACTCGATCCGACCAGTTGTGCCTGCGGCGCTGCCGCCTCCTCCGGTTCCTCGCCACCCTCGACGTCCCCGGTCAGGTCCAGCGGGTCGCCCTGTCGCCGGACCGGCGGAGCCGCCAGAACCAGCACGACGACGAGCACAGCGGACTGCGCCACCAGCGCGGTATCCCGCCCGCCTGCGGCGTGCCAGACGTGCAGCTCGCCACCGACCGCCGGGACGGCGAAGGCCTGCGCCCAGCCCCACGCGGTGCGGGCCGGCAGCGGCCGGCCGTCCAGGGTCGCCCGCCAGCCGCCGTTACGCGCGTCGGCGAGCACCACCAGCCGGGTGCCGGTGCCCGCCGGCACATTGGTACGGGCTCCCTCCCGGCCTGCGGCCAGGTTCTGCTGGGTCGTCAGCGTCACATCCGAGAGCAGCGGGCCGCGCCCGAGCGGCTGGTCCGCCGGAGCCGGATGCTGCGCCGCGTCGGCGAGGTCGCCGGACAGCAGCTGCACCCGGCTGGACGGGACCAGCACCTGCCACAGCAACGTCGGTCCCGGGACGGCGAACCGGGACAGCCCCGGCTGCGCGTCGAGCGTGGCCGCGAGTTCCTCGGTGGCGCCGCTGCCGCGGGCGTCCTGCGCCGGCAGCGCCACGTACCGGACGTGGAAGGTCGAGAGCACCTCGGCGGCGTCGGTGCCCCGGTTGCTGGTGAGGTCGGCGACGGCGTGCTGCACCAGCCGGCGGGCGGCACCGGAGCTGATCAGGTCCTCGTCGCCGAAGCTCGCGCCGGACACGGCGGTGAGGGTGAACCCGACGGTGCCGGGCGCCAGCCCGTCACCCTGTGTCTTCAGGCTGAGCAGCCGCTGGCCCGCGTCCCGCTGTGCCTCGGACCGGACGAACGCCGGCAGCGCGTCGCGGTGCGCGCGGTGCAGCGGGCCGTCGGTGCCGGAGACCAGCAGGTAGCCCGCCGCCACGAACGGCAGCGCGACGGTGACCAGGGCGAGCAGCACACCGGCCGGCTGCCGGAACCCGAACGGCATCGCGGCGTACGTCTCGCGGGCCCGCCGGCCGGCGACCAGCGCCGCGACCAGCAGACCGAGCGAGGCGAACGCCAGGATCGGCCCGGGCCAGCCGTACGGTCCGTCACCGCTGGTGGTCGCGCCCGTCCGCGCCACCACCAGCGCAAGCGCGTACGACACGAACGCGACCGTCGCGCCGAGCGCGGCGACCCGGGAGTGCCGCTTGCGCACCAGGCCGACGCCCGCCGCCAGCAGTAGCGGCACCGCGAACCAGGACGGCGTCTGCAGCGGACCACCCGGATGCAGCAGCAGCAGGTCCGCGCCGCTGACCGGTCCGCCGGTGCTGCCGGCGACCCCGCCACTGGCGCCGAGACCCACCAGCAGCTGGCGCGGCGCACCGAACACCGCGGAGGTGTACGGGAACAGCAGCGCGATCGGCACTCCGAGCGCGACCAGCGCGGCACCC
>DASZVT010000219.1:0-12116 GCA_035546915.1 Mycobacteriales bacterium
CAGCTGTCCTGGTGCCGCTGCTGGAGGAAGCGGGCGAGGCGGCGGTGGTGGTCACGCAGCGTTCTGCCACGATGCGCAACCATCGGGACGACTGGGTCTTTCCCGGCGGTGGCATGCAGGACAGCGACGTGGATGCGCCTGCTGGTGCTCGGCGGGAAGCCGCGGAGGAGTTGGGAATCCGTCCCGAGGCCATCGAGATCATCGGCCAGTTGGCCACCCGCGGGCCCATCCCTACCGGCTACCAGCTCGACGTCTTCGTGGGGGTGGTGGATCCGCGGGCGACGCTCCGGCCGGACCCGGGCGAGGTGGCGGATATCGAAGTGCTGACACTCCGCGAGTTGCACTCCGGCGACCGCTACCAGCTGCGCCACGGGATTCCGCCGCACATGCCGGGGCTTGCGGCCATGCACGTACCGGCCCGGTCGGAATACGCCGGGCCGTTCGACTTCTTCGAGGTGCGGCCCGGCCAGTGGTTGTGGGGCATGCAGGGGCAGATCCTCAAGGAACTGCTCGACCACCTTGTGACATTCTCGATGGACGACGAGCAGCGGGAGGCGCGATGACCGGCGGTGCAGGCAACCGGCTGATTCCGTATGACGAATTCGGCTACTTCCACGAGAACGCTGCGGAGTTCGGGTTGCCGTACGACGGGCCGCCCGAGGTACGGCGCACCGCGGTAGACGTCGGCGACGGGCGCACGCTCAGTGCCCTGGTGTGGGGCGGTGGGGCGCCGGAATTGGTGCTGATCCACGGCGGCGGCCAGAACGCGCATACCTGGGACACGGTGGCGATGGCGCTGCGGCGACCGCTGATCGCCGTCGATCTGCCCGGGCACGGGCACTCGGATACCGCCCGCGGCAGCAGCGTCGACGTACGTACCAACGCACCGGAGGTCGCCGCCGTGATCCGGGCGCTGGCGCCGGACGCGAAGGCAGTCGTCGGCATGTCGCTGGGTGGCATGACCACGCTGGCGCTGATCGAGCACGCGCCTGAGCTGGTCCGCCGCGCGGTGCTCGTCGACGTCACGCCCGGGGTGAATGCGGCCAAATCCAAGACGATCTCCGACTTCATCAACGGACCGGCCAGCTTTGCCGACTTCGACGAGTTGCTGGCTCGGACCATCGAGTACAACCCGACCCGGACGGTCTCGTCGCTGCGCCGGGGCATCCTGCACAACGCCGAGCAACGCTCGGACGGCAGTTGGGTGTGGCGCTACCGGCGGCTCACCGATCAGCCCGGGCATCCGGACTTCGGCGCGCTCTGGGACGTGGTCAGCAGCGCGCGGGTCCCGCTGCTGCTGGTTCGCGGGATGCGCGAACAGTCAGTGGTGGACGACGCGGACGAGAGGGAGTTCCTGCGCCGTGGCGCCGATGCCCGGGTGGAGCGGGTCGCCGAGGCCGGCCACAGCGTGCAGGGCGACACCCCGGTCGAGTTGGCCGCGCTGATCAACGCTTTCGCGCCCTAGCGCGGCGCCTGCGCTACGACCGTCCGCCGCGCATCAGTGCCACTTGCTCGAAGGTTGCGGCCAGCCGGCCATCGGCGGAGTAGATCTCGCCGCCGGCGGCGGCCCGGCCGCCCCCGGCGTATTCCACCTCGGTCCGCACCAGGTGCCACTCGCGCAGGTCGAGCTGGTCGAAGAAGCTGACCCTTTGCGACAGGATCGACCCGGTCACGGCGGGCGTCGGGGGCAATGACTCCGCAACCCGGAAGTGCTGCAACGCCAGCACTTCGGTGGTGAAGGCCAGCAGCGACCGGCACCGGCTCGGGTCCGCGGAGTCCACCGGAATCCGCTGCCAGACCAGCAATGATCCCGGTGCCTGCTTCGCCGCGGCGCGGGTCTCCCACGGCATCAGGGCGATGCGCATCGGGCGGGCGTCATCGATCCGCCCCGGGTCCGGGGCGGCGAGCCCGACCCGGACGTAGTCCGATTCGTCGGCGTGCAGCAGGACGTCGGCGCGGCAGATCGTCGTGCTGCCCTGGCGGAAGGTCAGCGCGTACGACGCGAAGGAGCGGCCCTGCTGCAACTCCTCCGGATACAGCTCGAGCGGCTCGCCGCCGACGCCACCGCGGATGAACAGGGCTTGCAGCGTCAGTACCTTCTTGTCCGGGACCAGCCGCTCCGCGCAGGTCACCTGCTGGGCGAGCAGTTGGGACCCGAGCACCCCGCCGTGCCCGCTGGGGAGGCTGGGGAGTTGCCAGCGCTCGGCGCTGTCGTCGATCTGCAGCGCGGTCAGCAGGTCCGCGAGCCCGAATGGAGTCGGGATGCCGGTCAGTACGTCGTATCGGAGTGAGGGGTCGATCACCCGGCCATCGTCTCGCGGCGGTCGGGACGACCGGATACCGGCCCGGACGAGTCCGGCGCCCGTCCGTCGTGTCAGCGGCGCAGTTCGAACCAGACGACCTTGCCGAGCGGACGTTCCTCCACGCCCCAGCTGTCCGCCAGCCGATCGACGATGGCCAGCCCCCGGCCGTCCAGTGCTTCGAGGTCCTGCGGCTGCCGGCTCGGGTGTCGGCTGTTGTCGTCGCCCACCTCGACACGGATGGTCTTGTCGGTGGCGCTGAGCGCGAGCCGGATCTCGCTGCGTCCGTGAATCACGGCATTGGCGACGACCTCGCTGGTGAGCAATTGCAGCGTGTGCAACTGGTCCGAGACCACACCCCACCCGGCGCAACGGTCGGCGACGAAGCGGCGAGCGGTACGAGCTGAAGAAAGGATGCACGGCAGCGTGCGACTCACTCCGGTCGCGCGTTGGGCCATGTCGCCGAACTCCGTGTGTCGCCGAACAACTCTGTCTGTCGTCGAACTCTGTCTGTCGTCGAGACCGACGGTGGTGCCCCGCCCGTGCGGTGGCACGAAATCCTGTGGGCCTGCTTACACCAGAACTCTGCCAGACGTCGCGATCGGGGAGGGGGACGGTGCCCGTGTCGTCCGCAGCTACCGGTGTGCCCGCGCCGCGGCTAGCCGTACCACCACGGCCTTGGAGGTCGGGGTGCCGCTGCGGTCGGCCTGGCTGTCCAGTGGCACCAGCGCGTTCGTCTCCGGGAAGTACGCGGCCGCGCAGCCGCGTGCGGTCGGGAAGCCGATGACCCGGAAATGCTCGGCGACTCGGTCGATTCCGTCGCGCCATTCGGAGTGCAGGTCGACGCAAGCCCCGTCGTCGATCCCGAGTTCGACGAGGTCGTCCGGGTGCACGAAAACGACGCGGCGACCGCCCCGCACCCCGCGATAACGGTCGTCGAGCCCGTAGATGGTGGTGTTGAACTGATCGTGCGAGCGGACGCTCTGCAGCAGCAGCCGGCCCGGTGGGCATCGCGGCCATTCCAGCTCGTTCACGGTGAACTCGGCCCTACCGCTGACGGTCGGGAACCGGCGGTCGTCCCGGGGTGGATGGGCGAGTGTGAAGCCGCCCGGTGCGCGGACCCGATGGTTGTAGTCCTCGCAGCCGGGAACGGTACGGGCGATGCTGTCGCGGATCGCGTCGTAGTCGTTCTCGAAGCGGGCCCAGTTCAGTGCGCTCCGGTCGCCGAGGGTCGCACTGGCCAGCCTGCAAACGATCGCGACCTCCGACAAAAGCTGCGGCCCAGCGGGTTCCAGCCGACCGGTCGACAAGTGCACCTGGCAGACCGTGTCCTCGACACTGACCGACTGTTCCCCGGAAAGTTGCCGGTCGATCTCGGTACGGCCCAGCGTCGGCAGGATGAGCGCCTGCTCGCCGGTGACGGCGTGCGAGTGATTCAGCTTGGTGGACACGTGCACCGAGAGCCGGGTACGGCGGACGGCCTGCTCGGCGGCGGCGGTGTCGGAGACCGCATTCACCAGGTTGCCCCCGATCGCGAACAGCACCTTCACGTCGCCGTCGCGCATCCGCCGGATCGACTCGACCACGTCGTAGCCGTGCTTGCGCGGCATCGGGACGTCGAACTCCCGCTCCAGACCGTCGAGAAACGCGGCGGGTGGTTTCTCCCAGATGCCCATCGTTCGGTCGCCCTGGACGTTGCTGTGTCCGCGGATCGGTGCCAGCCCGGCGCCCGGCCGCCCGATGTGGCCGCGCAGCAGCTGCAGGTTCACGATCTCGTGGATGGTGTTGACGGCGTGCTTGTGCTGGGTCAGGCCCATCGCCCAGCAGATGATGACTCGGTCGGCGGCGAGATACCGGGCCGCGAGATCGTCGAGCTCTGCGTCGGTGAGACCGGTCGCCTCTCGGACGTCCGCCTCGTTCAGCGCGCCGAGGTGTGCCGCGAACGCAGCCAGCCCGGTGGTGTGGTCGCGGACGAAGTCGCGGTCGAGCACCGTGCCGGGAGCGCGCTGCTCCGCGGCCAGGACGCGAGCCGAGATCGCCTGCAGCGCAGCGAGGTCGCCGCCGAGCCGGATCTGGTAGAAGGCGTCGGCGAGGGTGCTTCCCCGGCCGGTGAGCCCGCTGGGCCGCTGCGGGTTCTTGAAGCGCAACAACCCGGCCTCCGGCAGCGGGTTGAGCGCGACGATGCTGGCGCCGGCCCGCTTCGCCTCCTCCAGGGCGGTAAGCATCCGGGGGTGGTTGGTACCCGGGTTCTGCCCCATGATGATGATGAGGTCGGCACGGGCGAAGTCCTGGTAGGAGACGCTGGCCTTGCCGACGCCGATCGTTTCCGCGAGCGCCACGCTAGTGCTCTCGTGACACATGTTCGAGCAGTCGGGCAGGTTGTTGGTGCCGAAGGCGCGGACGAACAGCTGGTAGGCGTACGCGGCCTCGTTGCTGGTGCGGCCGGATGTGTAGAAGGTCGCTTCGTCAGGGGATGCGAGCGCGTTCAGTTCGCGCGCGACGAGGGCGAACGCCCTCTCCCAGCTGATCGGGCGGTAATGGTCGCTGCCGGCGGGCTTGTACACCGGCTCGACCAGTCGTCCCTGCTGACCGAGCCAGTACTCGCTGCGTGTCGCGAGTTCGCTGACCGGATGATCGGCCCAGAACGAGGTCGGCACCCGGAGCGTGTCGGCCTCCCAGGCGACCGCCTTCGCGCCGTTCTCGCAGAACTCCGCCGTCTTGCGTTCCGGCGGATCCGGCCAGGCACAGGACATGCAGTCGATCCCGTCGGCCTGGTTCAGTGCCAGCAGCGTCTTGGCGCTGCGGACCGCTCCCATCTCCCGCTGCGCGTGCTGCAACGCGTGCGCGATACCGGGAAGGCCGGCAGCCCATCGGGCCGGCTTGCCGACGCGCAGGCCGGAGTCGTCCACGTCGTGCCGGAGCGGTTTGCGGCGGACCACGGATCGAGTCTAGGCCGACCGGGCACGGTGGAGCGGGGACCGCGGCAGCGTCCGGCGCACCAGTATTGATCATGGCCGACGGCTGAGTATCCGGGGCGAGGCCGTTATCGCGCGGTCCAGCCCCCGTCGACGATCAGCGTCTGTCCGGTCATGTAGCTGCCGGCGTCCGAGGCGAGCAGCAGCAGCGGCGCGGCGAATTCCTGCGGGAGCGCAAGCCGGCGAAGTGGTGTGTTGCCGGTGATCCAGTCCGCCACCTTCTGCACGGCCAACCCCGGCGCGGTCATCTCGCTGGCGAAAAAGCCCGGCGCAATGGCGTTCACGCGGATCCCGTAGCGTGCCCACTGCAGGGCGAGTTCCCGGGTGAGGCCGACCAGCCCGGACTTGCTCGCGACGTAGGCCGCCTGCGGAATGCGGCCCATGCCGACGAGACCGCTGATCGAGGCCACGTTGATGATGGAGCCGCTCCCGCGCTCTCGCATGTCGGGGAATACCAGCGACGACAAGCGCATCGGTGCGAGCAGGTTGACGCCCAGGACCTCCTCGAACGAAGCCCGGCTCATCCGTTCCGCCGGCACTGCGTCGCCGAAGACACCGGCTCCGTTGACGAGAATGTCGATCGGGCCCAGCTCCCTGTGTGCGGTCGAGACGAGCCTTTCCAGGGCTGTGTCATCCGCGACGTCGCACGCGATCGGCAGCAGTCCGGGAACGTCCGCGGCCAGCTGCTGCAGCCGGTCCACCCGACGCGCCGCGACGGCGACCGTGGCGCCTGCGGATGCCAGCGTTCGGGCGATGTTCCCGCCGAACTCCGACGAGCCACCGGTGACGATGGCGACCCGGTCGTGCAGCGAAAGGGACTCGCCTGAGGAGATCACACGCACCTCGCTGTCACTGGTCGCAATCGATGGACGGTCGGGCGCGACGCATACTACCGACGCCGATCCGCACGAAGGCCGCACACCGGCAACCCACTCAGGCGGTGCCCGCCGGGTCGGTGTGGTTGCATCCAGGTCGTCGGTGACGACGAAGACGATGACTTCTTGAAAGGACGTGGCATGCCCGCGTACCGCACGGTGACAGATGCGACCGCCGCGCTGCACGCGGGTGAGGTGACCGCCGTGCAGCTGGTGGACGGCGCACTCGCCCGCGCCGACGCACTGGATGACGAGTTGGGAGTCTTCCTGGACCGCTACAGCGACGCGGCTCGGGTCGCGGCGGCCGCGGCGGACGCCGACCTCGCTGCTGGCAGGGACCTTGGCCCGCTACATGGGATCCCGCTCGGCATCAAGGACATCATCTCGACCGCCGATGGCCCCACCACCGCACAGAGCCTGGTTCTCGACCCGCAGTGGGGCGAACAGACCGGGGACGCGGTGGTCATCTCCCGGCTGCGCGACGCCGGCGCGATCCTGGTCGGGAAGACCACCACCATGGAGTACGCGCTCGGTCCGCCTGATCCGGACAAGCCGTTCCCGATCCCGCGCAATCCCTGGGACAGGAAGGCGTGGGCCGGTGGATCCAGCTCGGGTACCGGATCCGGTGTCGCGACCGGGATGTTCCTGGCCGGGCTGGGCACGGACACCGGCGGCAGCATCCGGATACCGTCGGCGTACTGCGGAATCACCGGGCTGAAGCCGACCTTCGGGCGGGTGCCGAAGTCGGGCTGTTTCCCGCTCGGCTTCACCCTCGATCACATCGGACCGATGGCCCGCAGCGCGCGGGACTGCGCCGTACTGCTCGGCGTGATCGCCGGGTACGACGCCAGTGACCCGTACGCCGCCGATCAGCCGGTGGACGACTACGTCGGCGCCCTGACCGGCGAGCTGTCCGGTTTGCGGATCGGCGTGGACCGGTTGACGAAGGCCAGTGCGGGCGCCATCGACCCGGCGCAACCGGACCGGTTCGAGGCCGCTCTCGCCGTGCTAGCGGACGCGGGGGCGCGGGTCGTCGACGTGAAGCTGCCGTACTACGCAGAGATGTGCACGGTCGACATGCTCGCGATGGTGACCGAGGCGATGGCGATCCACCGGTCGGATCTTCGCGCCCGTTGGAGCGACTACGGCGCCGGCACCCGGTACTTGATCGGGACATCGGTCTTCTACACCGCTGCGGATTACGTGCAGGCGCAGCGGGTCCGCCGGGTCGGACAGCTGGCGCTCGCGGACTTGTTCACCTCGGTCGACCTGGTTGTCACCCCGACCAGTACGCAGGGTGCGCCGTCACTGGAGAGCCTGTATCCGGTGTGGGGACGGGCCGGGTACGCCGGCCTGCACACCACGTACTGGAGCGCGAGCGGGTCGCCGACCGCGTCGGTGCCGATCGGGTTCACCGAAGCCGGATTGCCGCTGGCGATGCAGATCTCCGGTCGGCCGTGGGCGGAGGGCACCGTGCTTGCTGCTGCGGACGCGTTCCAGCAGCGCACCGACTTCCACCTGCGCAGCCCGTCCTGACCCGCCATCCGGCGTGGATGCAGTCCGAGACCAACATGAAGGGAAGATGATGACCCCGCCGTCCTCGACACCGGAGCCGTCCTCGACACCGGAGCCGTCCTCGACACCGGGGCACGTCGTCGACGCGCTGCTCGCGGTGAACGGCATCGCGCCGCTGCCGGACGAGCGTGACGCGCTGATCGCCGCTTATCCGTTCATGCGCGCGGCCGTCGATCGGCTCTATGCAGTTCCCGACGCCCGATACGCGGACCCGGCCATCGGCTGGACCACGCTCGGCTGACGGTCGTGCCGACCCCGGTGCGCCTGTGTTGCCCGCCGCACCTTTCTGTGACGCCCGCCGTGTCAGGCTGGTCAGGTGACTGTTCCTGAGGGGACGCTGACCGGCCTCTACGTCGACGGCGGGTGGACGAACGGCTCCGCCGGCACTTTCGAGGTTCTCGACCCGTCCACGGGTGTTGCCATCGCGGCGGTCGCCCGGGCCGGCGCCGACGATGTGACGCGCGCTGTCGATGCCGCGTCGCGGGCATTGTCCGGGTGGTCGGGCACGGCACCACGTGAACGCGGCGAGGTGCTGCGCCGCGCCTTCGAACTGATGACGGCGCGGCGCGACGAGCTCGCGTACCTGATGAGCCTGGAAATGGGGAAGGCGCTTGCGGATTCCCGCGCCGAGATCAGCTACGCGGCGGAGTTCTTCCGCTGGTTCAGCGAGGAAGCGGTACGGATCGGTGGTGAACTGCGCACCGCCCCGTCCGGCGCGAACCGGATCCTCACCTTCCGGCGACCGG
This sequence comes from Mycobacteriales bacterium, assembly GCA_035546915.1. Classification (GTDB taxonomy): domain Bacteria; phylum Actinomycetota; class Actinomycetes; order Mycobacteriales; family CAJCIY01; genus DASYGP01. The sequence goes on from DASZVT010000219.1 coordinate 8,472, forward strand.
TCGGTGTCGCGCTGCTGCTGACCCCGTGGAACTTCCCGGCGGCGATGGCCACTCGCAAGATCGGTCCCGCGCTCGCGGCCGGCTGCACGGTGGTACTCAAGCCGGCTGAGCTGACCCCGCTGACGGCACTGGCCATCGCCGGCATCCTTGCCGAGGCCGGTGCGCCCGCGGGCGTGGTGAACGTGCTGAGCACCGACGATCCGGGCGGTCTGGCCACTGCGGCGCTCGCCGATCCGCGCGTCCGCAAGCTGTCGTTCACCGGATCGACCCGGGTCGGCAGCATCCTGCTCAAGCAGGCCGCGGACCGGATCGTGAACAGCTCGATGGAGCTGGGCGGGAACGCGCCGTTCATCGTCCTGGCGGGCGCCGATCTGGATGCGGCCGTCGAGGGGGCGATGCTCGCGAAGATGCGTAACGGTGGCCAGGCCTGCACCGCGGCGAACCGGTTCGTGGTGCAGCAGTCGGTGGCGGCAGCCTTCGCGGACCGGCTCGCCGCGGCTATGAGCGCACTGCGGGTCGGCCCCGGTACGGACGAGCGGACGCAACTCGGGCCGATGATCAGCGCTAAGCAGCGGGACGGTGTCGCCGAGGTCGTCGACCGGACCGTCGCGGCCGGTGCGCAGGTCGCCGTCGGCGGCGTGGTGCCCGACCGACCGGGCTTCTTCTACCCCGCGACGGTACTGACCGAAGTGCCGCGGGACGCGCCCGCCGCGACCGAGGAGATCTTCGGTCCGGTCGCGCCGATCATCGCGGTCCGGGACGAGGACGACGCGGTGGCGGTGGCGAACGCGACGTCGATGGGCCTGTCCGGGTACGTGTACGCCGGCGACCTGGCTCGGGGACTGCGGGTGGCCGAACGACTGGAGGTCGGCATGGTCGGGCTGAATCGCGGGCTCGTCTCCGACCCGGCGGCACCCTTCGGCGGGATCAAGGAGTCCGGGCTGGGCCGGGAGGGTGGCTACGAGGGGATAGACGCGTACCTGGAGACCACGTACGTCGCCACCGACTGGTAACCGACGCGACGAGCGCGATTCCGGGGCTCCCCCGGGAAGCGGCGGCGTACCTGCGTCCGTTCGGACCTCCGCTGTCAGATGTGGCGGCCGCCGGCGACCTCGACGGTGATGCCGGTGACGTACGACGCCAGGTCCGAGACGAGGAACAGCGCAGCGCCGGCAACCTCGGATGGCTGCCCGACCCGACCAAGTGGGATGTCCTTCACCCGCTCGGCCACGATCTCCGGCCGCATGGACTCGATCATCGCGGTCTGGATCAAGCCGGGCTGGATGGCGTTCACCCGGATCCCCAGGTGCCCTAGCTCCTTCGCCGCAGCCTTCGTCATGCCGACGATGCCGGCCTTGGCCGCGCTGTAGTTCGTCTGCCCGGCGTTTCCGACCTTGCCGGAGATGCTGGACATGTTGACGATCGCGCCGCCGCCGTTCTCCCGCATGTACGCCGACGCGTACTTGATACCGAGCCAGGTGCCCTGCAGATGCACGTCGATCACCGCGCGGAAGTCCGGCAGCTCCATCTTGCGGATCGTCATGTCGCGCAGGATGCCGGCGTTGTTGATCCAGACATCCAGTCGGCCCCCGTGTTCGGCGGCGAAGCGCACCAGACGCTGGACCGAGTCACCGTCGGTGACGTCCACCGCGGTGCCGAGTGCTCGTCCCTGGTTCGACAGAGCGTCCGCGGCCTCGATCGCCGCGTCCTCGTTGATATCGGCGATCACCACGGTGGCGCCGTGTTGCACGAATGTGGTGGCGATGGCCAGACCGAGACCTTGCGCACCACCGGTGATCACCGCGGTGCGGCCGTCGAGCAGGTTCATGATCCTCCGCTCCCCGGGCTTGTGCCCGGGATCGTCTGTTCGCGCGCCCACTGCTCCCGCAGTTGCGCCTTGAGTACCTTGCCGGCGGCGTTCTTGGGCAACGCTTCACGCTGGACGAGCAGCTGGGCCGGAAGCTGGAAGGACGCGAGTTGCTCGCCGGCGTGCGCGAGCAGCGCCGCGGCATCGAACCCGACCTCGTCGGGCACCGTCAGGAAGGCCACTGCGATCTCGCCGTACTTCTCGTCCGGTACGCCGACCAATGCCGCCTCGTCCACGCCGGGGTAGCCGACCAGGACGGCCTCGACCGCGGCACAGTAGATGTTCTCGCCGCCTCGGACGATCACGTCTTTGATCCGGTCTACCACGTAGAGCAACCCGGTCCCCGGTTCCCGATAGCCGAGGTCGCCGGTGCGCAGCCAGCCGTCCCGGAAGGTCGCGGCGGTTTCCTCGGGGCGCCGGTGGTACCCGTCGGCGAGGATCACCCCGCCGATCCGCAGCTCGCCGATCTCCCCGTCCGCCACCTCGTTGCCGCCGTCCGGGTCGACGATCCGGACCAGCACCGTCGGCAGCGGCCGGCCGATGCTGGCCGGATGCTCGCGGTGCTCGATTCCGCCGATGGACGTGGCGCTGCCGCAGATCTCGGTGAGCCCGTAGCCATTGGCGCTGGCCACCCTCCCGTCGAAGGTCGCCTCCAGCGCCAGCACCAGGTCCGGCGGGAGTGGCGCCCCGCCGGACGGCAGGGTCGCCAGCGACGAGACGTCGTAGCCGCCGTCCCGCGCGGCAGCGAGTAGCTGGCGCAGCATGGTCGGGACCATCGCGCTGGCGGTCACCCGCTCGGACTGGATCAGTTCCAGTGCCTGCTGCGCATCCCAGCGGGGCAGCAGCACCACGGTGCCGCCGGTGGCGCACGCCGCGTACAGGTTGATCAGCCCGGCGATGTGGAACAGCGGGAACGCCAGCAGCGCGACCGGGGTCGCGGGCGCGACGCCGGCGTCCCGGCTCAGCTCGGCCGCCGCCGCGTAGTACAGCGCCGTGTTCATCAGCTGGGTCACGTGGGCGCGGTGGTTGCCGACGGCCAGCTTCGGCCGGCCACTGGTCCCGGAGGTGGAGAGCATCGCGGCGGGGTCCAGCGGCCCGGGTAGCACTTCCGGCGGCGCTGCGTCGCCGGCCAGCAACCGGTCGGCGCCCGGCCACGGCCGTGCCAACCCGTCCACCGGACCGGTCGGGTCCCACACCAGGACCCGGCGCAGCTCCGGCAGGTCGCCGATCAGCGGTGCGATCCGCTCGTACCGGGAGCCGTCACAGACTGCGATCCGCGCGCCGGCGTCTGCCATCGCGGCGACCAGATCCCGCCCCGGGTGCCAGGAATTGAGTGGTACGACCACCGCGCCGGCAAGGTGTACTGCCCAGAACGAGACCACCCAGCGGTCGTCGTTGGCGCCGATGATCGCGACCCGATCGCCCGGTCGTAGGCCGTCCGCGACCCAGTCCGCCGCGAGCGCCGACGCGGCGTGCACCAGGTCGGTGTAGCTCCACCGCCGGGTCCCGCAGACGAGCGCGGTCGCGACGCCGTGCCCACCGGCTCCGACGATCACGTCGCGTAGTGATGCAGGCGCGGTGGCGAACACCGGGACCTGACCCGCCGCCGTGTCCTCGGTGGCCAGCGCGAACGGCGCACCAGGCGCAGTGAGCGCCGTGAATACCTCGGTGACAGTGCGGGTCATCCGCCTTTCCTATCGCGTCGCGGCCGGCGCGTGGCGGCTGGGTAGCCTTCGCAGCCATGACCAGTGAGAACGGGGCCGGCGCAGTTACCGCGC
>DASZVT010000220.1:0-3083 GCA_035546915.1 Mycobacteriales bacterium
CCGTACGGGCCGTGCAGCACCGGGAACACCACGTCCACCCCGGTGCGCGTGCCGGAGCCGTCCAGCACAGACCAGCCGCCCGGAATGACCGCGACTTCCGTACCCGAGGCCACCGACGGCAGCACGCCGTCCCGCGCCTCGAGTGCTGCTGGCTCGTCCGGAGCCAGCACCCAGCGGCCGTCCGGTCGGATCCCGACCGCGATCACCTCGTATCGGTCGCGATCGAGCGCACGCAGCACCGACGCCGCGCTGATGCAGGACACCGCGTGCTCGCCGCTGCGGCCGCCGAACACCACGGCAACCCGGGGGCGGCTGGAGCGTGCGTCGGTCACCGCGACAACATCGCGGTCGGTGGGGAACACGGGCACAACCTACGGGGTGAACCGGCCGGTGCTCACTCGGCGCGGGGCTGTCGGGTCATCAACTGCGCTCCCAGCTCGCCGATCGACATGCCCTCGTACACCACTGCCTCGACGCTCGCGGTGATCGGCATATCGACCGCGTGCTTACGGGCCAGTTCCAGGATCGAGCGGCACGACTCGACGCCTTCCGCGGTCTCCCGAGTACGCGCGGCTGCCTGCTCCACCGACAGTCCCTTACCCAGCCATTCCCCGAAGGTGCGGTTGCGCGACAGCGGCGAGTTGCAGGTGGCGACCAGGTCACCCAGACCGGCAAGCCCGGCGAAGGTCGCCGGATCCGCGCCCAGCGCCGCACCCAGCCTGGTGGTCTCCGCCAGGCCACGGGTGACCAGGGTTGCCATGGTGTTGTCGCCGAATCCGAGTCCGCGCGCAGCCCCGCACGCCAGCGCGATCACGTTCTTGACCGCCCCGGCCAGCTCGCAGCCCACCACGTCCGCATTGGTGTACGGCCGGAAGTAGGCCGTCATGCTCGCGCGCTGCACCTGCTCCGCACGACGCAGGTCGGTACAGGCCACCACAGTTGCGGCCGGTTGCTCGGCGGCGATCTCTCGGGCCAGGTTCGGGCCGCTCACCACGGCCACCGACGTCGCCGGCACGTCCACCACCTCGGTGATCACCTCGCTCATCCGCTTGGTGCTGCCGAGTTCGATCCCCTTCATCAGACTCACCAACGTCGCGTCCCCCGGGATCGCGGCCCGAACGGACTGCAGGTTCTCCCGGAGCGTCTGGCTCGGCACCGCCAGCACGACCAAGTCCGCGCCGTCCAATGCCTCCGTCGGATCGTCCGTTGCCGTCAGCTGCGTCGGCAGCCGCACGCCGGGCAGGTAGTCCGGATTCTGGTGTCGGGTACGGATCGCGGCGGCGATCTCCGGACGCCGCGCCCACAGCGTGGTCGCGGTGCCGGCATCCGTCAGAACCTTGGCGTAGGCGGTGCCCCAGGAGCCGGTGCCCAGGACCGCAGCCCTCATGAGCCGACCGGGCCGCGCGCTGACCGGGCGTCGGTTTGGGCGATCGCTTCGGTCCCGTGCAGGTGCGTTCCGGTGCGCGGATCCCAGCGGCCCACCGGCGGCTGCGCCGCACGGATCTCAGCGAGCGGCGCGGTGATCGCATCCATGATCGATTCGGTGACTGCACGGAGCACCGCGGGGGTGAGCGCCTGACCCTCCCAGCGGGACAGATCCAACGGCGCACCGACACGGACGTGCACGACCGGGCGGCTGAACGGGCGCAGGTGACCGCCGCGGCGAAAGATCTCCTGCGGGCCCCATTGGGTCACCGGCAACACGGGCACCCCCGCCGTCAGCGCGAGCCTGGCAACGCCGGTGCGGGCACGCATCGGCCACAGTTGCGGGTCGCGGCTGGTGGTCCCTTCCGGGTAGATGATGATCGCCTTGCCGTCCTGCAACGCCTGCAATGCCGCGGAAAGCGACCCGGCCGCGTCGGTCGTGCCGCGCGCGACCGGAATCTGCCCGGTGCCTCGCATGACCGGTCCGACGACCGGCATGTCGAACAGGCTTGCCTTGGCAAGGAAGTGCGGCAACCGCCCGCAGTCGTATACGAACTGCGCCATCGTCAGCGGGTCCACGATCGAGACGTGATTGGCGACCAGCAAGACCCCACCGGTCGGCGGGACCTGCTCCATACCGGCACGGCGGCGGCGGGTCAGGAGCTGTGCCAGCGGCCAGATCACCAGGACGCAGAGGCGGAACCAGAATCCGTGCCGCTCGGTGACCTTGCGCCGTCGCTGCCGGTCGCCTTTCCGGGCCATGCCTGCCGATCCGCCTCTCCTGGGTTGTGACACGTCATTCTGCTCGATGCCGTCGCCCAGTGTGCGCCACCTGACCGGCCGCGCCGCACTCCGCGGGACACGGTGATCCTTCACCGCAGCCGCGGGCGTGTCGAGCAAGGACCGGGGCGCAACAGTGTCGCCGGTGGTCGCAGGTGGGCCTGGCAACATGACGCCATGAACCGCGGCACCAGCGAGGCGACTTCCGACTGGAACGGAGGCTGGACGGGGCTCATCCCCGTCAAGGAACTCGCCGTAGCCAAGAGCAGGCTCGAACTGCCGCCTCGCCGCCGCGCCGCACTGGTCCTCGCGATGGCCGGTGACGTCGTTTCCGCCATGCTTGCGACGCCCCGGCTGCACCACCTCGTGGTCGTGACCGACGACCCGACCGTGCAGGCGGCCTTCTCCGGGCGGTGCACCGTGATCGAGGACCGCCCACGTGCGGGACTGTCTGCCGCGCTCGCGCACGCCGCCGCGGTCGCGCACGATCGGTGGCCCGACCAGGGCGTCGTCGCGCTGGCCGCCGACCTGCCTGCCCTCACTGCGGACGCTCTCGAGGCGGTACTCGCTCGCTGCCCGCCGGGCCGATCGGTGGTGCCGGACGCGATCGGCACCGGAACAGTGCTGCTCGCCGCAACCCCGGGGACGATGCTGGAACCCTCGTACGAGGGCCAGTCGTTCGCGGCACACCGGAACAGCGGGGCTTTCGACCTGGCCCCGTTCGCCGACCCGCGGCTACGCCGCGACGTGGACACGCTGGCCGACCTCACGATCGCACGTGCACTGGGTGTCGGCCCCGCCACCACAGCTGCCCTCGCGGGCGCCCTTGCGGACTGACCGTCTCCGGGCGGCGCGAGACCACAAACCACGGCGGGGCT
>DASZVT010000221.1:0-15993 GCA_035546915.1 Mycobacteriales bacterium
AGGCCGCGACCAGCACAAACGTCAGCAACCGGATCCGGCTGGTGACGGCGGCGCAGAACGCCAGCCCGGTGAAGGGGTCTGCGACCCCTTCACCACCGGCCTCGACCCACGCCGCGGACGGTGCCGGATGGTCGGTGAACCCGATCGCGTCGAAGCCCACCGACTCCGCGGTCCGAGCGAACGAGGTGACCGCATCGGGGTGCAGGATGGCGGGCGTCCAGGCTGGGTCACCCACTGAGTGCTGAATGCCGAAACGCATGCTCGGAAGCCTTTCTGGACGGGCGGCTCAGACGAGCCCGGCGCTCTTGGCGAACTCGCTGGCGACCACCGTCGAGTCCTTCTTGTCGCTGACGACCTCGCTGACCAGGCGGGCCAGGGTAGGCGTGTCGAGCTTGGCGGACACGGCGTTCAGTGCGTCCACGATGGTCTGGTTGACGCCGGCCTTGTAGACGAGAGGCACCACGTTCTGGGCGCCGAACAGGCCCTTGGGGTCGGTCAGGGTGACGAAGTTGTTGGCGACGATCGACGGGTCGGTTGAGAAGATGTCGGCCACCTGGACGCTGCCGTCCTTGAGCGCGTCGATCGTCAGCTTCCCCGCCTCGTCCAGCGGCTGGAAGCGGTCGCTGAAGTCCACCCCGTAGACGGACTTGAGCCCCACCACGCCCTGCAGCCGGGTCTTGAACTCCGGCGGCCCACCGAGGGTGAACGTGTCGGCGACCTTGGTCAGGTCGGCGATGGAGTGCAGGTCGTACTTCTCGGCGTTGGCCTTGGTGACGTTCAGCGAGTCCTTGTCCTCGGCGCTGGACGGCTCGAGCACCTCCAGCTTCGGGTCGAGCTTGGCGGACAGTTCCTGGTCGGTGGCGTCCTTCGTCGTCGCGGTGGTCTTCGGGTCGAGGTAGGCCAGCAGCGCGCCGTTGTACTCCGGCAGGACGGTGATCTTCCCGCTCTGGATGAGCTTGTAGACGATCTCCCGGCTTCCGATGTTCAGCTGCGTACTGACCTTGACGCCCTTGGCGCGCAGGACGTCGGCGTAGATGTTCGCCAGCAGCTCGTTCTCCGGGAAGTTGGTCGAGCCGATGACGACGGAGCCGGCCGAGCTGCCGGAGTCGTTGCCACCCTCGCTGGAGACCGGGTTGCTACTCGAGCCGCAGGCGGCGAGCGCGGTGGCCGTGATCGCGGCCAGGGCGAGGGTGGACAGCAGGCGCGTCCTGCGCTTCATGCGGTTGCCTTTCGTTGGCACCGGAGTCATTCCGAATCCCGGTGGGGCGGTGTACAGGGTCAGCTGCGTGCGCGGATCCCCTTCGAGACGGTCAGCCGGGCGGCAAGCGAGACGACGAGCAGGCTCAGCAGTGCGAGCACGACGGTCAGTACGGCTCCGCCCACCACCTGCGGGTAGTCGCGGGTGGCGAGTCCGAACCGAATGTAGTTGCCCAACCCTCCCAGGGACACGAAGGCGGCGATGGTCGCGGTCGAGACCACTTGGAACGCGGCGAGCCGGATCCCCAGCCAGATCAGCGGTAGCGCCGAGGGCAGCTCGACCCGGAGCAGCACCTGGCTCGGGCGCATCCCCATCCCGCGGGCAGCATCCACCGCGTCCGGATCCGCCTGCACCACGCCGGTGTAGGTGTTCACCAGGATGGACGGTAGCCCCAGTGCGGCCAGCACCAGGATGACCGGGAACACCGCTAACGGTTGATATGACGCGAGCACGTACAGGATGCCGAGGGTGGGCAGGGCGCGGGCCGCGGTGCTCAGCGCGGTGACCGCGAGCCCGCCGCGACGGAAGTGTCCGGTCAACAACCCGATCGGAATACCCACCGCCGACGCCAGTGCCAGCGCCAGCAGGCAGTACTGCACGTGCTCCGACAGTCGCGCCGGGATGCCGTCCGAGCCGTGCCAGTTCGCGCCGGTGGTGAACCAGCCCCAGAAGTCGGTGAAGATGCTCACGCCGCCCTCGCCTGCGCTCGAGCGGTCCGGCGCCGGATGACGGTGCGCGGGGAACGGCGCACCCACGGGGTGAGCAGCCGACCCACCGCGACCAGTACCAGGTCGGCGGCCAGTGCTAGTACAACGACCGCGATCACGCCGGTCCAGATCTCGGTCGGGTAGTCGATCTGATAGCCCCGGGTGAAGAAGTAGCCCAGGCCGCCGAAGCTGTCGCCGAGCAGTGACCCGACGCTCACCAGACTGATGCTGGACACGGTGGCGACCCGCAGCCCGGCGATCAGGACCGGGATCGAGAGCGGGAGTTCCACCTGTAGCAGCCGGCGCAGCGGACCGAAGCCCATTGCGGTGGCAGCCTGGCGCACGTGTTCGGGCACGTTGGTCAGACCGTCCACGACGGCTGGCACCAGCACCGACAGTGTGTACAGCGTGAGCGGGATGATGATGGTCCGGTCCTGCAAGCCGGTGAAGTCCAGCAGTACCACGAAGAACGCGAGCGACGGGATCGCGTACAGCGCCGTCGCCAGCGCCGAGATGGGGGCGTACAGCCAGCGGTACCGCGCGCACAGCAGCCCGAGCGGGAGTGAGACGAGAAACCCGAAGGCCACCGCGATCAGGCCGAGGTAGGCGTTGCGACCGGTGTAGTGACCGACCAGGTCGAGGTGGTCCGAGACCCATCCCCAGTCCATCAGCGACCCGGCCGGTGCCGTGCCGACTCACCGCGTTCGAGCTGGCGCAGGTCCGCCGCGATCGCGGTGGCGATGTCCGACCCGGACGCGACTCCGAGCAGCCGGCCTTCGCCGTCCACCGCCGCGGCGCGGCCGTCCGGCGAGAGCGCGGATGCGTCCAGCGCGGTCCGCAGGCTGTCGGACCCGGGTGTGAACACGTGACCGAGCGGCTGTACCAGGTCCTTCTCCACCTGGGTCTCGCTCGCGAGCCGGTCCGCTTGTAACCAGCCCTGGGGACGCCGGTCGGCGTCCACGACCAATACCCACCGGTCCTCGGCCTGCGCCGCCGCGGCCAGGACGTCTGCAGCGGACGCACCGAGCACCGCCACAGTGGGCGTCCGCAGCGCGAGCCCCGCGGTCGTCGCGAAGGCGAGCCGCCGGATGCCGCGGTCCGCGCCGAGGAAGCCAGCGACGAAATCGTCCGCGGGGGCGGCGAGCAACCGGTCCGGGGTATCGACCTGGACCAGTTGGCCGCCGGTACGGAACACCGCGACCCGGTCGCCTACCCGGATCGCCTCGTCGATGTCGTGGGTCACGAACACGATCGTCTTGGCGAGATCCGCCTGCAGCCGTAGCAGCTCGTTCTGCAGATCCGCCCGGACCACCGGGTCCACCGCGCTGAACGGCTCGTCCATCAGCAGCACCGGAGGATCGGAGGCCAGTGCACGCGCGACCCCGACCCGCTGCTGCTGACCGCCGGAAAGCTGGTACGGATAGCGCTTGGCCATGGACCGGTCCAAGCCGACCCGGTCCATCAGCTCCAGTGCCTGTAGTCGGGCCGCGCGCCGGCGGGCGCCCAGCAGCACCAGCACGGTGGCGATGTTGTCCACCACTGTCCGGTGCGGGAACAGCCCCGCCTGCTGGATCACGTAGCCCATTCCGCGCCGTAGCCGCACCGGGTCCCGGCGTGCGATGTCCTCGCCGTCGAGCAGGATCCGGCCCGCGGTCGGGTCGACCATACGGTTGATCATGCGCATGGTGGTGGTCTTGCCGGACCCGGAGGTCCCGACCAGCACGGTGACCTTGCCGGTCTCGCAGTGCAGGTCGAGCTCATCCACCGCAACGGTCCCGTCGGGATACCGCTTGCTGACCTTCTCGAACGTGATCATCGGCGAACGCGGTGCAGCCGCTGCCTCTCGTCGTCACCGCCTGGCCCCTGGGGCCGGCGCACGGACAGGTCGGTGGATCTCACGGCAGCGCGGCGCGGGTGCCGAGCGTATTCAGCCTAGCGTGATCAGCCTTTCGGGCCAGCCCGCCTCCGCGAGTCGGGGGTGTGGTGCTGTTCCAGTCGGCGCAGGTCTGCCGGGACGTCCGCGTCGTCGGGAATGCCGGTGCCGTCGCAGGGCACCGACACCACCTGCTGCGGATGTGCCCGCAGCCAACTGCGCGCGCCGACGTCTTGCCCTGCCGCCGCGGCCACCTCGGGCCAGACCGCTCGGTCCAGTAGTACCGGGTTCCTCGGCTGGTCCGCGTACGTCGCCACCGCAGCCGTCGCGCCGGCTGCGTGCGCCGCGCGCAGCCGGCGGATCGCTTCGGCGCCGACCAAGGGCTGGTCCACCAGCGCGATCACCACTGCGTCGACCGGCTCGCCGCTGACTGCCTCGATGCCGGTCCGCAGCGAGGCCCCCATCCCGGTGCGCCAGTCGGCGGCGACCACCGACCGCACGCAGCCGATGGTCGGCTCGCCCTCCAGCACGGCCGCCACCTCGTCGGCCTGGGCCCCCAGCACCACGACTACCGGGGCGCACCCGCCGTCGTGCAGTAGCCGGACCACCCGACGTACCAGCGGCTCACCGCGAAAGGACGCCAGCGCCTTGGCACCGCCGAAGCGGCTGCCACCACCCGCGGCGAGCAGCAGGCCGGCGGAGCGGGGGCCGGGGTCGCGGCTCACGCCGGTCCACCCTGGACGACCGCAGCGAGATGCTCCAACGCAGCCAGGCTGTGGCCCTCGACGAACGCATCCACGTGGGGGAGCGCGGCCGCCATCCCGGCGGCCAGCGGCGCGAAACCGGGTGCGGCCTTGCGCGGGTTGGACCAGACCACCCGATACGCCAGCCGGTGTAGGCGGGCCATCTGCCGCTCCAGGACTGTGACGTCGCCGCGTTCCCAGCCGTCGGAGAGCACCACCACGACGGCCCCGCGGGCCAGCGAGCGCTGCCCCCAGCAGTCCAGGAACTCCTTCAGCAGCAGGCCCAACCGAGTGCCGCTACCGGCATCCGGGGCAGCCGCCGCAACGGCGGTCATCGCGATATCCGGGTCGCGGCGCGCGAGTTCCCGGGTGAGCCGGGTGAGCCGGGTACCCAGGGCGAAGACCTCGATCCGGGCGCTGCTGCGACGGGCCGCATGGGCGAAACGCAGCAACGCGGTGGCGTAGCCGCCCATCGATCCGCTGACGTCCACCAGCAGCACGACTCGCCGGGGCTGCTCCCGGCGGGTACGGCGGCGTGGTGCGGACGGCTCGCCGCCTGCCTGCATCCAGACCCGCAGCGTCCGGCGCGGGTCGACGGGCCCGGTCGCCGCCGGGCGGTACCGGCGAGAACGGCGGGGCAGGCCGGACAGCTCCCAGGCCGTGAGCAACCGGTGCAGCTCAGCCCGCTCGGCGGGACCCATGGCGGCGATGTCGCGATGCCGTAGCCGTTCGGCGGCGCTGGCCGTCGCGGCGACCGACCGTGCGGCCGCGGGCCCGTCGCCGAGCGGCTCGGACACGGCGTCGGTGCCCAGCAACCGCAGGACCGGCGGGGATGTGACCGCGGGGCGGGCGACCCGGACCGCGCCGCCGCCGAAGTAGGTCCGGAAGACGGCGTCGTAGGTCGGGTGGTCGGACGCGTTGCTGCACAGCGCAAGCCGCCCGGACCAGTAGACGTCCTCGGTGCGACTCGCATCCAGCGCGGCCAGGCACGACACCGCGGTCTGTACCTGGCCGGACGAGACGGTCAGGCCAGCGGCACGCAGGCTCAGCGCGAAGCCGACGACGGCGCCGGTGGCGCCGCCGTGCGCCGTCGTCGCGCTGATCGTCCGGTACGGCACGGCGCCGGCTCAATCCTGCCGCTGGTCGGCCAACACCGCGGCGAGGTCCAGTTGCTCGATGTCGTCGCGGTGCTTGAGCACCGCGCCGAGCGTTGCCGCGGCGGTGTCCGGATCGACACCGTGCGCGCCGAGCGCGACCAGAGCGCGGGCCCAGTCGATCGATTCGGCCACGCCGGGGGGTTTGAGCAGGTCTTGCTCCCGCAGCGCATGTACGGCGCGTGACACCTGCGCGACCAGATCGGCGGAGGCCTCCGGCACGCGCCGGCGCACGATCTCCACTTCGCGTTCGAAGCCGTGGTGTGCGACCCAGTGGTACAGGCAGCGCCGCTTGAGCGCGTCGTGCACCTCGCGGGTCCGGTTGCTGGTCAGCACCACCACCGGGGGGACCTGCGCCCGTATGGTCCCGAGCTCCGGGATGGTGATCGCGAAGTCCGACAGCACTTCCAGCAGGAATGCCTCGAACTCGTCGTCGGCGCGGTCCACCTCGTCGACCAGCAGCACGCTCGGGCTGGTCTCCAGGGCAGCAAGTAAAGGTCGCGCCAGCAGGAAGCGGCGGCTGTAGATCTCCGCCTCCAGCCGGTCCGGGTCGGCCTGTCCGGTCGACTCGGCTGCCTTCAGGTGCAGCAACTGGCGGGGGAAGTCCCAGTCGTAGAGGGCCTGTGCCGCGTCGATGCCCTCGTAGCACTGCAGTCGCACCAGCGGTGCGTTCAGCGTCTCGGCGAGCGCCGGGGCCAGTGACGTCTTGCCGACGCCGGGTTCTCCCTCGAGGAACAGCGGCCGACCCAGCGCGAGCGCGAGATAGGCAGCGGTCGCGACGCCGTTGTCGGCGAGGTAGTCCGCCGTCGACAACAGGTCGGCGAGGTCGGCCGGCGTGCGCACCGAAGCCGGCAGCGACCCGCGCTGGTCGGTCACCCGATCACCCTCCCATGCCGCCGGTCCGGCAGCGGGACGAGGCAGCGTCAGGCCCCGCCGGCATCGATCGCCTGCAGGATCGCGTCCGGGGTGAGTGGCTGCCGGGTGATCGTCGCGTGGAACGGGCTCAGCGCGTCGCGGACCGCGTTGATCAGCGCGGGCGGCGAGCACATCGCGCCGCCCTCGCCCATGCCCTTGTAGCCCCCGGGCGTCGGTGACGGGGTGATCACGTGCCCGTATTCGAAGTCCGGGATCTCCACCGCGGTGGGTAGGTGGTAGTCGAGGAACGTGGTGGTCAGTGGATTGCCGTCCTCGTCGTACTCGAAGTGTTCGTAGAACACGCCGCCGATGCCCTGCGCCACGCCACCGGCGATCTGGCCCTCGACGACCATCGGATTGATCATGTTGCCGCAGTCCTCGCTGACCACGTACCGCAGCAGCTTCACCTCGCCGGTGGCGACGTCGACTTCGACGGTTACCGCGTGGCAGGCATTCGAGAACATGATGAACGGCGACTTATATCGCGCGGACACCTCCAGCCCGGGCGCGATGTCCGGCGGCAATTGGTCCGTGTCGAGGTAGGCCACCGCGGCGATCTGGGCCAGTGGCACACCCGTGCTCGGGTCACCCTTGACCGAGACGACCCCACCGTCCAGGTCGACGTCGCCGGGTGCGGCTTCGAGCAGGTGCGCGCCGACCGCGATAATCCGTTCCTTCATCTGCTGTGCCGCTGCCATTGCCGCGCCGCTGATGAGCGCGGCCGAGCGGCTCCCCCCGGTGCCGGGGCCGTACGGGGTGGCGGCGGTGTCCCCCTGGGTGAAGGAGATGTCATCCATCGGCACGCCGAGTTCGTCCGCCACGACCTGGAGCGCGGTGGTCTCCAGGCTCTGCCCGTGGCTGCCGCTGCTCATGTAGACATTGACCTTGCCGGATGGCTCCACCCGGATGGTGGCGCCTTCGGTTCCGAGGATGCCGAAGCCGTACTGCGGCTCGATGTAGAGCGCCAGTCCCAGACCGAGGTAGCGACCTTCGTCGCGGGCCGTGGCCTGCAGCGCCCGGAACTCGTCGTACCGGATCAGCTCCGCAGCCTGCTCCAGGGTCTCGGCCGGGCTGACGGTCTCGTACACCTGCTCGGTCGCGGTGGTGAACGGCAACTCGTCGAGGGTGATGACGTTGCGGCGCCGGAATTCCAGCGGGTCGATGCCCAGCCGCTGCGCGACCACGTCCACCATCTGCTCGCGCGCGACCGTCTCCAGCATCCAGGGTCCCCGGTACGCGCAACGCCCCATGGTGTTGGTGTAGAGGCCCTGTGCCGAGGAGGCCACCCGCTGCATGTGGTACGGCCCGGGGAACATCACCAGTGACGAGGACGCGTTCATCCCGTCGCCGAGGTTCGGGTAGGCGCCGACGTTCTCCCGGTGGTGTGTCCTGGCAGCCAGGATCCGCCCGTCCGCATCGAGTGCGAATGAGACGTCCATCGACTCCTCGCGCGCATGACCGCCGGCGATCAGGTTCTCCGCGCGGTCCTCGGTCCACTTGATCGCCCGGCCGAGCATCTTGGCCGCGATCAGGACCGTGAACTCCTCCCGCATCGGGAACATCTTCTGCCCGAAGCTGCCACCGACATCGCCCATCACCGAGTGGATGTGGTCTTCCGGGATGTCCAGGAGCCGGGCGGCGCTGGCGCGCACTTCGTGCGCGGTCTGGGTCGCGGAGACGATCTCCATCTGCTGCCGCCAGGGGTCCCAGGACGCGATGATGCCGCGGCACTCCATCGGCACGCAGATGTAGCGGTGCTGGTGAAACGTCTCGTCGACCACGTGCGCGGCGTTCGCGAACAGCGCGTCCAGCTCGGGGTCCGGCTCGGCCGCGATCTCGTTCGACAGGTTGCTGTCGTGTTCCGGGTGTACCCGCTCGGCCGATGCCAGCGCCTGGTCCATCGTGACGATCGCCTGTTCCGGCTCGACGTCGAAGTCGACCAGATCGGCGCCGTCTTCGGCGATGTACCGGGACTCGGCGATCACGATCGCGATCGGCTCGCCGACGTACCGCACGTCGTTCTCGGCAAGGGCGCGCATCGGCGGTGCGGGGGCGTCCGGACCGAGCATCGACATCCAGTAGGCATGGCCGTTCGGGTTCACATCGGCGCCGGTGAGCACCGCGACCACGCCGGGGAGCGCCCGGGCGGCATCGGTGTCCACCGCGGAAAGCGAGCCGCGGGCGATCGGGCTGCGCACGAATGCGGCGTAGAGCTGGCGCGGCATCGTGACGTCGTCGACGTACCGACCACGCCCGGTGATCAGCCGGGGGTCCTCACGCCGCTTGACCGACTGGCCGACGAAGCGAGCAGCCCCGCCGGCCTCGACGGCGGTCATGAGGCGGCCTGTGCGGTGGGTCGGAGTTCGACTGCCTCGCGCGCTCCGGTGGGCTGGCCCGCTGCCTGCTTCACGGCACGCACAATGCCCTGGTAACCGGTACACCGGCACAGGTTTCCGCCGAGCGCTTCCCGGATCTGTTCATCGGTCGGGTGCGGATTGTCCGCCAGGAACGCCGTCACCGAGACGATGAAGCCGGGCGTGCAGAAGCCGCACTGCAGGCCGTGATTGTCGCGGAACGCCTGCTGCACCGGATTCAACGATCCGTCCGCCGGGCTGAGGCCTTCGACCGTGGTCACCTCCGCGCCCTCCAGCTGCACGGCGAACAGCAGGCAGGAGCGCACCGCCTGCCCGTCCACCAGCACCGTGCAGGCTCCGCATACCCCGTGTTCGCAGCCCAGGTGCGTGCCGGTCAGGGCAAGGTCCTCGCGGAGAGCGTCCGCCAGCGTCCTGCGTGGCTCAACTCGCAGTCGCTCGGGCTGACCGTTGACGGTCAGCCGGACGGTGATCTCGGGAATCTCGTGGTCAGGCACCTTCGGCCTCCTGGAGAGCGCGAGCGAGAGCGCGGGCAACGAGGACCGCCGCGACCCGGCGGCGGTAGCCACCGCTGGCGTGGACGTCGTCCGGTGGATCGAGCCCCGCGACCGCGTCTCGGGCGACGGCGTCGAGGTCGGTGCTCGCGGTCGGGGAACCGACGAGTTCCTGCTCCAGCGGGTGCAGCCGGATCGGCACCGGACCCATGCCCAACAGCGCGACCGCTGCTCGCTCGATCCGGTCACCGTTGCGCTGGACGGCGGCTACGACGCCCGCGATCGCGAAGTCGCCACTGCGCCGGGCGAGTTCCTCGACGGCGAACCCTGATCCGGCGCCCCAGACCGGGAAGCGCACGCCGACCAGCAAGTCCTCGGCGCCGAGCGCGGTCATGAACGTGGAGACGAAGAACTCGGCGGCCGGGATCCGACGCGAGCCGGATGTGGACGCGACCTCGATCTCCGCGTCCAGCGCGAGCGCCACGGCCGGCCACTCGGCAGCCGAGTCCGCGTGCGCGAGGGACCCGCCGAGCGTGCCGCGGTTGCGGATCTGGAAGTGTCCGATGTGCGGCGCGGTCCGCGCCAGCAGTGGGACGGCGGCTGCGATGTCCGGGTCTCGTTCCAGGGTGACGTGCCGCGTGGTCGCACCCACCAGCAGGGTGCCGTCCTCCCGGTGCACCCGGTCCAGGTCCGCGACCCGGTTCACGTCGACGATCACCTCAGGGCGGGCCAGCCGCATGGCCAGCACCGGGACCAGGCTCTGCCCACCCGCGAGCACCTTCGCGTCGTCGCCGTGTTCGGCGAGCGCCGAGGTCACTTCCGCGACGGTGGTAGGCGCGAGGTAGTCGAATGGAGGTGGCTTCATGCAACCAGTCCTGTTCGGGTCCGCGGATCCGGGTCAACCCAATGAGCGCACCGTATCCCAGGGGTCGGCGTCGATGTCCGCGTTTCTGCCCACCTCGTCCCGGCCGCCGTGCAGCGGTCCGGAGACGTCTCGCAGCGGTTGACCAGACCCACCCCAGCGCAGCGAGACGAACTCCGCCGCAATCGACAGCGCGGTCTCCTCGGGGGTGCGCGCCCCGATGTCCAGCCCGATCGGCGAGTGCAGTCGGGACAGTTCCGCGTCGGTCAGGCCGGCGTCGCGTAGCCGTTGCAGCCGGTCGTCATGCGTTCGGCGCGATCCCATCGCCCCGACGTAGGCCGCCGGCGAGCGCAACGCGACCTCCAGCACCGGCACGTCGAACTTCGGATCGTGCGTCAACACGCAGATCACCGTGCTCGGTTCGATCCGCGTCCGTTGCAGGAACGTGTGCGGCCAGGCGCAGATCACCTCGTTCGCTTCCGGGAAGCGTTTGCGTGTCGCGAATACGGGACGGGCGTCGCAGACCGTGACGTGGTAACCCAGGAACGACCCGACGCGGGCTACGGCAGCGGCGAAATCGATCGCGCCGAAGACCAGCAACCGGGGCGGCGGTGCGAAGGACTGGACGAAGACCGCGACATCGTCGAGCCGCCGCTCGCCGTGCGGCCCGTAGTGTCTCGTGCCGGTAAGGCCCTGGGCGAGCATGCCGCGTGCGTCGTCGACGGTCGCCACGTCCAGGCCCTCGGTCCCCAAAGACCCGGTGGCGCGGTTCGGCCACACGACTAACTGGCTCCCGATCTCGCCACCGTCGACCACGGTGGCGGTCGCGATCGGCTCGTCGGCGGCCAGTGATCGCAGCACCTGGTCCAACTCGTGCGGCGCCGGCTGCACCAGGACGTCGAGGGTGCCACCGCAGGTCAGCCCGACCGCGAACGCCTCGTCGTCGCTGATGCCGTACGTCTCGACACGTGCCGGGGCCCCGTCGAGTACCTCCATCGCGGCCTCGTAGACGGCGCCTTCGACGCAGCCGCCCGAGACGCTGCCGGCGACCTCGCCGTCGGCAGCCACCGCCATCACCGCGCCCGGCTCTCTCGGTGCGCTGCCGCGTACGCCGACGACTGTCGCGATCGCGAACGGAGATCCGGCAGTCCGCCATTGCGCCAGGGTCGTGCGCAGGTCACGCATCCCGAACACCTCCCCGGGGGCGGCTGCCGCGCGGGTCGGTCGAGACGCGGCGGGACGCTGTAGCCTCTCGATCACCCGAGCTGCAGGAGAACCATGGAACTCGAGAACACTTTCACGGTGCCGGTCCCGGTGGAAGAGGCCTGGCCGGTCCTTCTGGATGTGCAGCGAGTCGCCCCGTGCATGCCGGGCGCGACGCTCGAGTCCGTCGACGGTGACCGGTTCGACGGCAAGGTCAAGGTCAAGGTCGGCCCGGTCGTGGTCACCTACAAGGGCACCGCCGAGTTCCTGGAGAAGGACGAGGCGGCGCACCGGGTCGTGATCGCGGCGAACGGCAAGGAGGCGCGCGGGGCCGGTACGGCCCGCGCCACCGTCACCGCGCAGTTGCACCCGCACGAGACCGGCACCGAGGTGACCGTGCTGACCGACCTGGCCATCACCGGCAAGCCGGCGCAGTTCGGTCGCGGCGTGATGGCCGACGTCAGCAACGCGATCATCGGCCAGTTCGCCCAATGTCTCGCGGCCGACATGGCCTCCGGCGGTGCCCGCGCCGAACCTGGCGCCGCGTCACCGGCCACGCCGGCCGGGGACGCGGAACCGGCCGGACCGGCGGCGCAGGCCAGTCCCGCGGAACCGGACGCAGCCGCGAGCCCGGTGGCGTCGGAGCCGCCGTCGGCCCGCCCCGCCTACGCGGCCCCGGAAGTCCTCGACCTGATGAGCCATGCCCGTGGCCCGCTCCTGAAGCGCGCGGCACCGGCGCTCGCCGCACTGGCCGCGCTCGTCCTGCTGGTTGGTGGGCTACGCCGCCGTCGCGGCTGACGGGCGCATTGCGCCGCCCCCGCCCCCGGGTCCGGACCGTCCCTGGCTGTGCGACATGAGGGTCGCTCGGGCGACGCCCATGTCGCACAGCCGGCGGTTGAGTGCGCCAGGATCCCGCCCGTTGCGATGGCTCAGCCGCTGCGTCGGGGCTCCCAGCGCCAGCGCCGGATCGCCACTATCGTCGCGCCCACTGCCCAGATCGCCATCACGCCGAGATCCTTCCAGGCGAATCCGTGCATCGGGCCGTGCGTCCCGAACGGCAGGAAGGCCGTGATGATCGCGTCGTTCAGGTGCTGGATCGGGAAGTACGACGCGATCCGGTGCAGCACCGAGTCGTCCGAGATCGGGAAGAAGGTGCCGGAGGTGAACACCAGCAGGAAATAGACGATGTTCACGATCGGCCCGGCCGCGTCCTCGTTGGGCACGAAGGTGGACACCGCCGCGCCCAACGCGCTGAAGGTCACCACCGCGACCGCGCAGGTGAGCAGCACCGCCAGCCAGTGGCCGTACCAGGCGAGGTCGAAGAAGACGAACCCGCAGACGAGCACGACTACGCTGATAGCCGCGCCGACGATCAGCGCGTTGCCGGCCATCCCGGTGAACGACGCCCAAGCCGGCAACGGCGTCACCCGCAGTCGCTTGAGCAAGCCGTTCTCGCGGCGCAGCGTCAACGTCATCGCCAGGTTGGTGTAGGTCGCGTTCATCAACCCGTACGCGAGCATCGCGGGCACGAAGAACTGGTGATACGGGATGCCGCCGTATTCCTTCACCGCATCGTCGTTGTTCCCGAAGATGAACAGGAACAGCAGCGGGAAGAACACGATGAACACCGCGGCGGTCGGGTTGCGCCAGAAGCCCTTCTGCTCGTAACGCACCTGCCGGACCGCGAGACTCGCCGCGCTCATGCGTACACCTCCTGTGCCGTGGTGGCTGCGACGGCCTCGTCCGGGTCCTTGATCAGCTCCAGGTAGATGTCTTCCAGGCTGGGGCGATCGACCGTCAGCCCGGTCAGGTCCAGCCCGCGCTGGATGGCCCAGCCGGTGAGCAGGTGCAGGGTCCGGGTCGGGTTCTGTGACCGCACCACGGCGTAACCGGCGCTTTCCCGTTGGGCGTCGACCGGCAGCGCGCGCAGGTCGACGCCGGTCGGGACGGCGAAGCGGATCCGGGTGGCGGCGGTGTCGCGGCCGCCGATCGCATCCACGGTGCCCTCGGCCACGATGCGCCCGCGCGCGATGACCGCGAGCCGGTCCGCGAGCGCCTGCGCCTCGTCCATGTAGTGGGTGGTGAGCACGATGGTGGTGCCGACCTCGCGCAGTGAGCGGACCAGGTCCCACGCACCGCGCCGGGCGGAGGGGTCGAATCCGGTGGTCGGTTCGTCCAGGAATAGCAGGCGTGGCCGGCCGATGATGCCGAGCGCGACGTCGAGCCGGCGTTGCTGCCCACCGGAGAGGGTCTTGATCCGGGCGTTCGCCTTTTCCGCCAGCCCGACCCGCTCGACCACGTCGGGCACCGGTAGCGGGTCGTCGTAGTAACCGGCGTTGCGTTCGAGCACCTCGGAGACGGTCAGGTACGGCTCGACCGCCACCTCCTGCAGCACCACCCCGACCTGCCGGCGGAGCTGGCCGCCCGCGCTGGCAGGGTCGAGACCGAGCACCCGAACGGTCCCGCTGGTCGCCCGCCGGAAGCCTTCCAAGATCTCCACTGTGGTGGTCTTACCGGCGCCGTTCGGGCCGAGCAGCGCGAAGACCTCGCCCTCCCGGATGGTCAGGTCGACACCGCGCACCGCGTCGAGGTTGCCGTACGACTTGGTGAGCCCGGTAACGCGGATGGCATCGCGATCGGACATGGCGGCCACGGTGAGTCCCTCCTGCTGCTCGGATCCGGCGGTATGCCGGGGACCGAGCAGAAAGGTAGAGCCACCCGGCGCCGAGGGGATCGACCGGGGGACCGGGGTCGGGTGGAGATCCGGCTCCACCCCGGCTCCGCCCCGGGGAGGAGCCGCGGTCGCCGCGATCGACCTACCCTCGGACCATGCCCCTGGACGGCTGCGTGCGGCAGCAGCGCGGCGAGACCCGCCGCGCCGGCTTCCTCGTGTTCGGCGCCGCCTGCTGGGTCGTGCTGCTGGTCGTCTCGGCGCTTCAGGTGCACGGCGGCCCGGCACGGCAGGCTCTCGGCGTGCTGGGGATCGTCGTGTTCGCGCTGGCCTGGATGGTCGTCGTCGTGTATCCAGCCCTCGGCGCTCGACAGGTCGTCGCGGCTGCGTTGGTGTGCTTGGCGGCGGCGGGGGCGCTGCTGGAGGTCGTCGCACCGGCCGGCCAGGTCTACGCAGTGGTGTTCGCGGTCTGCGCAGTGGCGCCGGTGCGGCTGCCGTATTCCTGGGCGCGGGCGGTCGCCACGATCTCGGTGCTCATCGGGCTGCCCGCGTTCACCACCCAGGACGGCAATAACCTGCTGGGCGGGCTCTTGATCGCTGCAGGAGCGGGGTTTTTCTTCCTGATGTCGGCGGGTGCGGTTGCGTCCCGGCAGGCGCTGGCACGGGCGGAGGAGATGCGCGAGGCACAGGCACAGGCGGCCGCGCTGGACGAGCGCGGCCGGATCGCGCGGGAGCTGCACGACGTGCTGGCGCACACGCTCTCCGGGCTCGCGGTGCAGGTGGAAGGGGCGCGGCTGCTCGCGCAGCGGCGCGGCGCCGACCCGGAGTTGGTCCGCCGGCTGGCCGAGGCACGTCAGCTGGCGGTGTCGGGGCTGGACGAGGCACGCCGTGCGGTGGGCGCGTTGCGCGACGACAAGCTGCCGGGGCCCGGGCAGCTGTCCGAACTGGTCACGGCCTACGGCGAGCAGGCGCGGCTGTCCGTCGTCGGCGATCCGCGGCCGGTGCCGCCGTCGGTCGGGGTCGCGGTCTACCGCACCGCCCAGGAGGCGCTCACGAATGCCCGCCGCCATGCCGGCGGGCCTGAGGTCGAGGTTGCGCTCGCCTGGACCCCGTCCACGCTGCGGCTCGTAGTGGCCGACCGCGGCGGACGGGTGCCGGTCACCGTGCCTGCGGTGGACCTGCCGGGCTCGGGCCCGAGTGGCCATGGCCTGATCGGCATGCGCGAGCGGGCGGAACTGGCGGGCGGGCGGCTGACCGCCGGCCCGAGCGACGAGGGCTGGACAGTCACCCTGGAGCTGCCGGCATGAGGCGCTCTCGTGGGTGACGCACCGATTCGGGTACTCGTCGCCGACGACCAGGCTGCGGTCCGGGAGGGGCTGGTGTTGTTGCTCGGCCTGCTCGACGGGGTCGAGTTGGTGGGCGCGGCCACGGACGGGCAGGAGGCGCTCTCGCTCACCGCAGAGCACCAGCCGGACGTCGTACTGATGGATCTGCGGATGCCGCACACCGACGGTGTCCAAGCCACCCGGCAGGTGTTGGCGCTGCCGTCGCCGCCGCGGGTGCTCGTCCTCACCACCTACGCGGATGACGAGTGGCTGCTGCCGGCGCTGCGCGCCGGTGCCCGTGGTTACCTGACCAAGGACGCCGGCGCAGACGACATCCACCGGGCGCTGCGGGAGGTCGCCGCCGGGCGGACCTGGCTGGACACCGCGGTGCAGCAGCGACTGGTCGAGTTCGTGAC
>DASZVT010000222.1:0-8023 GCA_035546915.1 Mycobacteriales bacterium
GTCCTGCGCGGTCAGCGTGCTGCCATCGGCGAACACCGGACCGGCCGGCTCAGCGCTGCCGGGCCCGGCAGTGTCGAACGGAGCACCCGCGCCCACCAGTACCCGGCTCTGCGCCGCCGCCGCGCGCGCCGCCGCTGGACCCGCCGTCCGGCGCAGTGCGGCCTCGGTCCGCAGGGCCGCATCCTGCTCCGCCCGGATTGCCGCCCGACCCGCCCGGCCGAACGCGAACGCGAACGCGTAGCCGAGCACCGCCAGGGCGTAGACGAGCACCGCCGCGAACAGCAACCGGTCCGAGGCGTGGGCGAAACCGACGTCAACGGGCATCGGGGACCTCCGGGTCCTGCGGTTCTTCAGCGCCGGTCGATCCCGGCCGTGCTGCCGGCGGGACGGCACCCGCGAGACGACCGACGAGTCCGCGGAATTCGCGCGCGAAATCATCGGAATCGGAGCGGGACAGGCCACCGACCTCGACCAGGGTACGGCCCGTGCCGTCGGGCGTCGCGCGCAGCCACAGCCGTCGGCGGCGGACCCGCAGTGAGCCGAGCAGGCCGATCACGATGAGCGCCGCCGCGATCAGGACGAGTCCCTTCGCCGGGTCGTCCTTGACCTGCAGCGTCGCGTACTGCGAGACCCCGGTCACGTCGAGCGTGAAGCCGTCGGTCAACGGCACCGCCCGGCCGCTGCCTGGCGTGATCACCGAATCAGCGGCCGGGATCGCGATCGGCTTGAGATTCGTGGTGTCCAGGCTGTACACGGACTGCGGGTTGCCGTTGTCCAGGCCGAGATCTCCGGTGAACGCCCCGACCACGACCCGGGGCAACGTGACCGCCGGGTACGTGGAGACCAGGCCCATGGTCGGGCTGAACGCTGCCGTCGGCGCGAAGTTGAGCAGCGCGGCGAACTGCAGCGGCTCGGTGAGCGGGCTGCCGTCCGCGTTGGTCGTGTAGACCTTCCCGGTCTTCGGATCCGTGTAGCTGGTCGGCACCGTGGCACCGGTGTCGGGCGCCTTCACCACGCAGCTGCTGAGGTAGGTGGTCAGGTTCTGCGGAATGCAGGCCACGTCCCCTTCGAACTTGGCCTGGCCGGCGGCGTTGCGGATCACCACGTGCAGGGTGTAGCCGTGCCCGATCAGGTACACCTTGGCGTGCCCGAAGGTGATCGGGTGGTTGACCCGCAGATCCACCGGCCGCGTCGAGCCACCGGCCTTCGCCGCCTGCACGTACGCGTCGAACGTCTTCGCGGCGCCGTCGGACTCGTAGGTGGCTTTGAACTCGTCGAGCTTGACGCGGAACGGCGACAGGCTGCCGCCGCTGGTCAGCGCGCCGGGCTTGTAGGCGTCGTAGGACGACGGCGCGTTCACGAAGCTCTCGCCCTGCTGCAGCAGGATCTGCCCCGTATACCCGAACAGCGAGCCGATCCCGACGCCTACCAGGAGTACCAGCAGCGCGGCGTGGAACAGCAGGTTCCCGGTCTCGCGCAGGTACCCCTTCTCAGCGCTGACCGTGCTGCCGTCCAGGTGTGCGCGGAAGCGCTTGCGCCGCAGGCTGGCCCGGGCGAGTGCGGCGGCCTGCTCAGCGGGCAGGTCGGTGGTCCAGGTGGCGGATTGCGGCAGTCGGGTGAAACGCGACGGGGCGCCCGGCGGGCGGCGCAGCATCGCCCGGGCGTGCATCCGGCTGCGCGGGACCACGCAGCCGATCAGGGAGATGAACAACAGTGCGTAGATCGCCGCGAACCACGGTGCGTGGAACGTGTCGAACAGGCTCAGCCGGTCGAAGATCTTGGCCAGATGCGGGTGCTTGACGAAGTACTCGGCGACCCGGCTCGGCGAGTTCGACCGCTGCGGCAACAGGCTGCCGGGGATGGATGCCAGCGCGAGCAGCACCAGCAGCAGCAGAGCGGTCCGCATCGACGTGAGCTGCCGCCAGAACCGCAGCGCGAGCCCGATCGGACCCGGCCGCGGCGGGCGGGCACCGACCGGCTCCGGCTGGGTGGACAGCTGGGACGAAGACTCGGCGGACAGCTCGGCGCCGGCCTGCTCCTCACTGCGATCGGTGTCGATGCTCACCGGCCGCTCACAGCCCGGGGGTGAAACCGTTGGTGGAGCTCTGCAACTCGATGACCCAGGTGTTCCAGGTCCCGGTCACCTCGAGCACGCCGATCGCGACCAGCAGCAGCCCGCCCCCCAGCATCACCGCGCGGGCGTGCCGACGGAACGCGCCGAGTACCCCCATCGCCTGCCGGAACGCCACCGCGACCACCAGGAACGGCAGCCCGAGACCGATGCAGTAGAACGCGGTGAGCAGCGCGCCGCGGGCCGCCGTGCCCGTCGAGTCCGATGCGGCCAGTGTCAGCACGGTGGTGAGCGTCGGGCCGATGCACGGTGCCCAGCCGAGGCCGAACAGCACGCCGAGCAGCGGCGCCCCGACCAGGCCCGCGGACGGGAGCCGATGGATACGCACTTCGCGATTGACCAGTGGGACCCGGGCCAGTAGCCCGGCGAAGGCCAGCCCGAGCACGATCGTGAGCGCGCCGAGCGCGCGTTGCAAGCCTTGGTGGTGCGCGATGAGGGTGGAGCCCAGGCCGCCGAACAGCGCCCCACCGGCGACGAAGACCGCGCTGAACCCGAGCACGAACAGGGCAGCCCCCAGCGCGGTGCGCGAACACAGCCCCCGCCGCAGCGCGCGCCACCGGTCCGGTGGATCCGCGGACGGCCCGACCGACACGTCAGCGCCGGACATGCCGGTGACGTACGACAGGTAACCGGGCACGAGCGGCAGCACGCACGGCGAGACGAACGACACCGCGCCCGCGGCGACCGCGACCGGGGCCGCGATCAGCAAGGAACCCGCGACCGCACTCACGCCGGCTCCGCGAGCAGTGTCTGCAGCACCGTCGTCAGTGCGGACTGGTCGTGGATCGGGCCGATCCAGCGCGCGGCGACCTTGCCGTCCCGGGCCAGCACGAACGTCACCGGGATTCCGCTGGCGTTCACGCCCTTGAATTTCGGTAGCAGCGTCCCGTCGGTGTCGACCAGGCTCGGATAGGTCACCCCGGCGTGTTCGCGGAAGCTGCTCCCGTTCGCCTTGGTGTCCTTGTACAGGACGCCCACCATGTCGACGCCTGCCGCGTGCTCCTGCTGGTAGACCTTCTCCAGTAACGGCGTCTCCGCCCGGCACGGACCGCACCAGCTCGCGTAGAAGTTGAGCACGACGACCTTGCCGCGCAGCGTGTTCACATCCAGCTGCTGACCGTCGAGGGTCTGTCCGCTGATCTTCGGCGTGCTCTGGCGCTTATTCAGCATTCCGCCGCCGAGGCCGGCGCTTCCGCCGCCGCACCCGGTCAGCAGCAGGACGAGTGCCGCGACCACGGCCAGCACCGCGGCACCGACCGTGCCGCGGTGCGGCGCCAGTCGCTGGGCACGGTCGAGGCGATGCACGGCGACCAGTATCCGCGACCCCACGCGATCCCGTCGCGGGGGAGACGCTGCTCTCAGGAACCGGCGGTCGCGTCGAGGCTCGCGCGCTCGGCTTCCGGCAGCAGATCCAGGTATTCCGGGTGCCGCGTCAACCAGCCACGTACGTACTCGCAGCGCGGCACCACGCGCGCCTTCCGCTCGGCCATCGCCGCCATCGCCGCGCTGACCACGACCCCGGCCAGGCCGCGGCCGCCGTACGCATCCCCGATCTCCGTGTGCACGAAGGTGTAAGTACCGTCCGCCAGCCGGTACTCGGTGAAACCAGCCAGTTCGCCGTCGACGTGCACCTCGAACCGTTGCTGCGCGGTGTTCTCGGTGACTTCCGGTGCGTCCTGCTGGTCTGCGCTCATACCTGCACCGTAGCCCGCGGCGGTACGCAGCCGGGCTCAGGCCCCGACGTTCGCCTTCTCGGTCGGCGACACCGAAGCAGCCGGCTCTGCGTACTCGGTGCGCAACAGCGTCTCTGCGTCGAACACGAAGCTGGTGACCGAGGCGAGTGCGCACTGCCGTCGGTCCGGCCGATGCCACAGCCGGTGTCCCTCCGCCCGGCGCCGCGCGCACACGACCGGCAACTGATGGCTGACGATGATCGCCTCGTGCCCGGCCTGTTCCCGGCGCGCGTCGTAGACCGCGGCGAGAACGCGCTCCGCGATCGCCGCGTACGGCTCACCCCAGGACGGGCGCAACGGGTTGCGCAGTCGCCACCAGTTCTTCGGATCCCGCAGCGCCCCGTCGCCCACCGAGAAACGAGTTCCCTCGAAGTCGTTCTCGCTCTCGATGACCCGCGGCTCGACCGTCGCGTCGAGGCCGAAGAGAGCCTCCAGCGGAGCGACCGTCTGCCGGGCACGTTCCAGTGGGGAGGTGTACAGGCCGGTGACGTCGTGACCGGTGAACCAGGTCGCAACCACGGCCGCCATCTGCTCACCGGCCGCGGACAGTCGGAACCCGGGTAGTCGGCCGTAGAGGATGCCGTCCGGGTTGTGCACCTCACCGTGGCGCAACAGGTGCACGATCGTGCGGGTCATCCGTCCTCCCGGGTTGCGGCCGCAGCCGCGGCGGCGGCATGCGGTAAAGCGGCGGCGACCACATCCATGGCGGCGGCGTCGTGAGCGGACGAGACGAACCATGCCTCGTAACCACTCGGGGGCAGGTAGACGCCGCGGGCCAGCATGTCATGGAAGAACGCGGCGTACTGCGCTCGTGACTGCCGGCGGGCTCCGTCGTAGTCCCGCACCGGCCCGTCGACCCCGAAGAAGACGGAGAAGAGGGAGCCTGCCGCCTGCAGCCGGTGCGGCACACCGGCCGCGGCGAGCGCGTCGGTGACCAGCGAGGCCAGTTGCGCTGCCCGCCGGTCGACCGTGGCGTACACCGCAGCGTCCGCGTGCTGCAGGGTGGCAATCCCGGCGGCGACCGCGAGCGGGTTCCCGGACAGCGTGCCTGCCTGGTAGACCGGCCCGGCCGGCGCGAGTTGCGCCATCACGTCCGCACGACCGCCGAACGCGGCTGCCGGCAGCCCGCCGCCCATCACCTTGCCGAAGGTGAACAGGTCCGGGGTCCAGCCCTCGGCGGTGCCCTCGACCCCCCACCAGCCGGCCGGCGACACGCGGAAACCCGTCATGACCTCGTCGAGGATGAACAGCGCGCCGTGCTCATGGCACAGGGCGGCGAGAGCGGCGTTAAACCCTGGGCCGGGCGGCACCACACCCATGTTCGCCGCGACCGCCTCGACGATCACACAGGCGATCCGCGGCCCGTGCAGCGCGAACGCCCGCCGCGCTGCGTCCAGGTCGTTGTACGGGAGCACGATGGTCTCGCTCGCCTCGGCGCCGGTGACCCCCGGCGTGTCCGGCAACGCGAAGGTAGCCAGCCCGCTGCCGGCGGCGGCGAGCAGCGCGTCGACGTGGCCGTGGTAACACCCGGCGAACTTCACCACCGCGGTTCGACCAGTGCAGCCGCGGGCCAACCGGATCGCACTCATGGTCGCCTCGGTACCGGAGTTCACCAGGCGGATCTGCTGTACCGCAGGAACCCTCGTGACGATGAGCTCTGCCAGCTCGACCTCGCCAGGAGTCGGGGTGCCGAACGACGTCCCGCCGGCCGCAGCGCGCTGCAGTGCCTCGACGACGGCCGGATGCGCGTGCCCGAGCAGCATCGGGCCCCACGAGCAGACCAGGTCGACGTATCGGCGGCCGTCGACGTCCGTCAGCCACGCGCCCGCCCCGGATGCCATGAATCGGGGAGTGCCCCCTACCGCCCTGAAGGCCCGTACCGGCGAGTTCACGCCGCCCGGGGTGACGACCTGCGCCCGGGCGAACAGCGCCTCGCTGGATGCGGACGCAGACTCCGCTGGGTGGCTCACGGCCAGGAGTCTGCCAGCCGGTCGCTCGCCGGCCGACCAGGCGTGGCACCGTACCCTGCACCCGTGCCCAGCCCGACACCCAGCCCGACACCCAGCCCGACACCCAGCCCGACGCCCAGCCCGAGGTCCGGCCCCCTCCGTGTCTGCTTCGTGTGCACCGGCAACATCTGCCGCTCTCCCACCGCCGAAGTGATCTTCCGGGCGCAGGTACGGGCGGCCGGACTGAGCGACCGCTTCACCTGTAGCAGCGCCGGGCTCGGCGACTGGCACGTCGGGGAGCCGGCCGACCACCGTGCGCTGGCAGCGATGCAGGCCTGCGGCTACGACGGGAGTACGCACCGCGCTGCGCAGTGGCAGGCCGAGCACTGGGACGCGGTCGACGTGGTGGTGGCTCTGGACGCCGGCCACCTGGACGCGCTACGGGCCCAGGCGCCACCCGGCCGCGAGGTGTTGCTGCTGCGCGACTGCGACCCGGCCGTCGCCGGGCGAGGGCTGGACGTGCCGGACCCGTACTACGGCGGGGATCAAGGCTTCGCCCACGTGCTCGCCATGATCGAGTCGGCCAGCGCCGGATTGCTGAGCCGGCTGCGGGAGCGCCTCCACGGGTGACCGACCACGCCGAGTTCGCGAGGGACCTGCTGGGACTGCCGGTGGCGGCTCTCGTCCCGGTCGCCGGCGGCGACATCTGCCGTGCGTTCCGGGCCACCGCCGCGGACGGCACGGCGTACTTCGTCAAGGTGCTCGACGCCGCCCCGGACGGGTTCTTCGCCGCCGAGGCGGCAGGACTGCGCTGGCTGGCATCCGGTGGTGCCCGCGTCCCGGAGGTCGTCGGGGTCGGGTCCGGCGGTTTGGCGCTGCGCTGGCACGATGCCGCGCCGCCCGGGCCGGAGGCGGCCGCCCGGCTGGGCCGTGACCTCGCCGCACTACACGCCGCGGGCGCGGACGCATTCGGGGCCCGTCCGCCTGGCGCCGGGGCGTCCTGGACTGGCCGGCTGCCGACGCCGACCGGAACGTTCGCCACCGCAGCCGAACAGCTTGCCCAGCGGTTGCGAGATGCGGCGCGGCGGGCATCCCTGGCAGCCGCGGACGCGGACGCGATCATTGCGGTCTGTGACCGGTTGCCGTCGTTGCTGGGGCCGGCCGAACCACCGGCGCGGCTGCACGGGGATCTGTGGTCCGGCAACCTGTTGTGGCGGCGCGGGAGCGGCCCGATGCTGGTCGACCCGGCCGCGCACGGCGGCCACCGGGAGACCGACCTGGCCATGCTGCAGCTGTTCGGCGCTCCGTATCTCAGCGAGATTCTTTCGGCGTACCAGGACGTCTCGCCGCTGGCACCGGGGTGGGAAGGGCGAGTCGGGCTGCACCAGCTGCACCCGCTGCTGGTGCACGCAGCGCTGTTCGGTGGCAGCTACGGCGCCCGCGCCGCCGCGGTGGCGCGCGAATACCTATGACGGGAACGGGCGGCGGGCGGGTGTTCGGTTTCAGGGGTCGGGATGGCCTTCGCTGGAGCGCGGGCCGCGGTAGAGGCGATCACCGCCGGCCTCGGTGGGATGGACGAGTCGGGCCTGTTCGCGGTGCTGGGGCAGTTGGAGGCGCACGCGGGTTGGCTCTCTACGGTGCAGAACTGGGCGCTGTGCGCGTTGCGTGATCGGGTCGCGGCCCGGGTGGTGCGTGGCGGTGGTGATGACAGGGACTGGGCCCGAGAGCAGGTGATGCTGGCGCAGCGGCTCGGCCCGTACGAGGCGCACCGCCGGCTGCAGACCGCGCTGGCGCTGCGCGATCGGCTGCCGCGACTGCCGCCGCGCTCGCCGCCGGCCGGATCTCCTGGCGGCACGCGGACGCGCGTGAGGCACGCAGGCTCGACGCCTGGGACAACCGCGACGGCACCGGCACGATCGAGGCTCTTCTCCCGACCGAGGACCTCGCCCGGATCACGGCGACGATCCGATCCCTCGCCGCGCCGCTGGACCCGAGCGATAAGCGGACCGCAACGCAACGCCGTGCCGACGCTTTTGTCGATCTCGGTCGTATCCAACGGCTGCCGGATGCCCGGCTGCGATCGGCTGACGAACCTGCATCTGCATCACGTGCAGCACTGGATCGATGGCGGCAGAACGGACCAGGCCAACCTCACCGTCGTCTGCGCGTGGCACCACGCCGCAGTGCACGAAGCGGGGTGACGCGCGCAC
>DASZVT010000223.1:0-11335 GCA_035546915.1 Mycobacteriales bacterium
GGTACGCGTACTCCGGCGGCCCGACGGGCGCGACGCTGGGGATCCTGCAGCAGTTCGTCGCGGGCGGACGCGACGGCTGGGAGCTCGGGCTCGAGGAGATCGCGGACGCGCCGGACGCCTTCCTCTCCCGACTGCGCCGCCTCGGCGAGGTGACGGGCGAGATGCACACGGCGCTCGGCTCCGACCAGACCGACTCGGCCTTCTGCCCGGAGACGCCGGCCATGGAGTCGCTCGGCCTGCTGACGGCGACGGTGGACGAGCAGATCGCGAAGCTCTTCCTCGACCTGCCCGACGACGACGAAGCCGTCGCGCCGATCATCGGCCGCGGCGAGGAGGTGCGGGAGCAGCTCCGGATGCTGACCAACGTCGGCTCGGTCGGGAAGACGATCCGCACGCACGGCGACTACCACCTCGGACAGACGATGTGGGCCGGCGACGACTGGGTGATCCTCGACTTCGAGGGCGAGCCGGCGCGGTCGCTCGCCGAGCGCCGGCGCAAGCGCTCGCCGCTGCGCGACGTCGCCGGGATGCTGCGCTCGTTCGCCTACCTGGCGATCGCGGCGGACGGGACGCCCGAGTGGGAGGAGCAGGCGCGGGCGACCTTCCTCGCCGGCTACTTCGACACGGTCGACCAGACGCTGCTGCCGTCGGGCCAGGCGGCGATCGAGCGGATGCTCGCCGTCTACGAGCTGGAGAAGGCGGTCTACGAGCTCCGCTACGAGATCGACAACCGGCCGGACTGGGTGGCGATCCCGGTCGCGGGGATTCAGCGGCTGATCGAGCAGGTAGGCGATCCCTCGTGACTGTGGAGCTCGGCACCGACCCGCACCGGATCCTCGGCGCCCACGAGGCGGAGACCGGCGGCGTCGTCGTGCGCGCGTACCGTCCCGAGGCCCGGGCCGTGCGCGTCCAGCCGGCCGGCGTCGAGGCCGAGCTGAAGGACGCATCCGGCCTCTGGGAGGCGCTGCTGCCGAAGGCGAAGCTGCCGCTCGAGTACGAGCTCGAGGTCGAGTACGCGGACGGCAACACGTTCACGCTCCGCGACCCGTATGCGTTCCTCCCGACGCTCGGCGAGCTCGACCTGCATCTCGTCATGGAGGGGCGGCACGAGGAGCTGTACGAGCGGCTCGGCGCGCACGTGCGCGAGATCGACGGCGTCACCGGCACCGCGTTCGCGGTGTGGGCACCGAATGCGCGCTCGGTCTCGGTCGTCGGCGACTTCAACTTCTGGGACGGCCGCGGGCACCCGATGCGGTCCCTCGGCGCGTCCGGGGTGTGGGAACTGTTCGTGCCTGATGTCGGTGCGGGCAACCGGTACAAGTTCGACGTCCTCGGCGCCGACGGCAGCTGGCGCGAGAAGGCCGATCCACTGGCGTTCCAGGCCGAGATTCCACCGGCGAACGCCAGCGTGGTCACCGTCAGCAAGCACCAGTGGGGTGACCAGGGATGGATCGCGGCGCGCACCGGGACCGCTGCCCATGCCGCGCCGATGAGTGTGTACGAGGTACACCTCGGCTCGTGGCGCCGGGAACGCGACTATCGGGAGTTGGCCGCCGAGCTCGTCGACTACGTGCGTGACTGCGGCTTCACCCACGTAGAGCTACTCCCGGTCGCCGAGCATCCCTTCGGCGGCAGCTGGGGCTACCAGGTGTCCTCGTACTACGCGCCCACGGCCCGTTTCGGGGATCCGGACGACTTCCGATTTCTGGTGGATCGGCTGCACCAAGCCGGTATCGGGGTGCTGTTGGACTGGGTGCCGGCACATTTCCCGAAGGATCTCTGGGCGCTGGCCCGCTTCGACGGCACCGCGCTGTACGAGCACAGTGATCCACGCCGCGGTGAGCAGCCCGACTGGGGCACCCTGGTGTTCGACTTCGGCCGGCGTGAGGTACGCAACTTCCTGGTCGCCAACGCGCTGTACTGGCTGGAGGAGTTCCACATCGACGGGCTGCGGGTCGACGCGGTGGCCTCGATGCTCTATCTCGACTACTCCCGCAGGGAAGGCGAGTGGTCACCGAACATCCACGGTGGCCGGGAAAACCTGGAGGCGGTCGATTTCCTGCAGGAGATGAACGCCACCGTGTACAAGTCGCATCCGGGCGTGGTCACGATCGCCGAGGAGTCCACCGCGTGGCCCGGTGTCACCCGGCCCACCCACCTGGGTGGCCTCGGTTTCGGGTTCAAGTGGAACATGGGCTGGATGCACGATGGGCTGGACTACGTCCGGCACGAGCCGATCTTCCGCAGCTATCACCACCACCAGCTCACGTTCTCCCTGATGTACGCGTTCAGTGAGAACTTCGTGCTCCCGATCAGCCACGACGAAGTCGTGCACGGGAAGGGCTCGCTGCTGCGCAAGATGCCGGGCGACCGGTGGCAGCAGTTTGCCAACCTGCGTGCCTTCCTAGCCTTCCAGTGGGCACACCCCGGGAAGCAGCTGCTGTTCATGGGCAGCGAGTTCGGGCAGGTGGCCGAGTGGAACCACGACGACGAGCTGCAGTGGTGGCTGCTTGACGAGCCCGAGCACCGTGGCGTGCACGCGCTGGTCCGCGACCTCAACCACACCTACCGCGCGAACGCCGCACTGTGGTCACAGGACACCGAAGGCGCCGGATTCCAGTGGATCGACGCCAACGACGCCGCAAACAACACCTTCTCGTTCCTGCGCACCGGCACCGACGG
This sequence comes from Mycobacteriales bacterium, assembly GCA_035546915.1. Classification (GTDB taxonomy): domain Bacteria; phylum Actinomycetota; class Actinomycetes; order Mycobacteriales; family CAJCIY01; genus DASYGP01. Next base: position 2,683 of record DASZVT010000223.1, read on the forward strand.
CTCAGTGCTGGCCTGCGTGGTCAACTTCGCCGGGATGCCGCACGAGGACTACCGGCTCGGGCTTCCGCAGCCGGGCGAGTGGGCGGAGGTCATCAACACCGACGCCGCGACCTACGGCGGGTCAGGGGTTGGCAACCTCGGCCGGATCACCGCGGTGGAGCAGCCGCACCACGGGCTGGCCGCGTCTGCACAGCTGCGCGTCCCCCCGCTGGGCGCGCTGTGGCTGCGGCCGGCCGACTGACCAAGGCACCTACCGGGCGGGCGGTCAGCCGGGCATCTCTCCGGCACCGACTTCGACGCCGGTGTCCAGATCGGTCACCGGCAACCCGGCCAGCGCCGCCAGCCGCGCCATGGTGCCGTCGATCTGCTGAAGATCCCCCACCGCCAGCTGGAGCGGGTCCCGGTCGTCACCGCCGCCGTGCCGCTGCCGCAACGATGCCAGCATCGACGCGGACCGCACATACGCCTGCTCGCCGGTGCCGACTCCGGTGGCCGCAACAATCCGGTCCATGGACGTCAACAAGGCCTCGACGGCAGCGCTGATCTCCGCCTTCTCCTGCTCGTCGTTGCACCGCGCCACACCGACATCCGTCACCAGCTCTCGGCTGTAGTTCCGCGATGCGGTCAGTACCTGCAAAGTCTCCGCCAGCCGCTCGTGCACCCCGCCGAACACATTGCGCCGCAACGGTTGTGCAGTGCTCAGCAGGCTCTGGTAAGCGGCGTCCAGCGCACGCGATTCGTCGCGCAGCCCGGTCCTCGGCGCGGTGCCGACCAGCTGCCGACCGGCTTCAGCCACCAGCTCTCGCAGCGCCTGCAGGTGCCCACGCACCGCGACCGCGAGAACGTGCTTGGTCCGCAGCGGCAGCACCACCAGCACGGTCGCGACCGCGATCGCCGCGCCGATCGAGGTCTCCTCGAGCCGCAACAGCAGCAGGTGGTCGGTGTACTCGTCCAGCTGCACGTACAGCTGGGACACCATCACGGTGATCCCGATGACCATGAAGGTGTAGTTGATGCGCATCAGGTACAGCCCGATGAACAGCGACACCAGGATGATCGCGACCGACGCGGTGGTGTCGTGGCCGACCAGGTGCACCAGCGCGCTGCCGGCCATGATGCCGACCACGGTCCCGGCCACCCGGTAGAACGCCTTCCCCATCTGCTCGCCTGCGTTGTTGGCGCCCATGAACGTGATGAAGGCGGCGATCACCGCCCAGTAGAAGCGTCGGCCGCTGAGCACGTCGCCGACCGCGATGGCCGCACCGACGGCAACGCCCATCTGAATCGCGGTGCGGGTATAGGGGGCAAGCGTGATCCGGTCTCGCCACGCCCGTCCGGCCTCCATCGAGGCGGCCGCGCTCACCATCGCGGAACCGGGCAACCACCCGGCGAACAGGACGGACTGGGTCGAGAAAACCTTCCGGGCGTCGTCGGCGGACGTGTCGTCGCCGAGTTCCAGCCAGTCCCGCAGCGCGTCCGCGTAACCGATCGTCGAGGTCGCGAACCGGCGCAGCAGGGTGGTCGTGGCCCGCGCCGCCGGCTCGGTCGGTATCCCGGCGTCCGCGAGCAGGTCCAGAAGCACCCGGCCGGCGAGCTCAGCCTGCTCCAGGTTGCCGTGCCGCACCGCCAGCAACGCGTCGCGGACCGCCCGGCGCTGTGGCGCCGGCAACTGCTTGCGGGCCAGCGCGGTCCCGAAACGCGCCACGTTGGTCAGCGCGAGCTCCGCGTCGAACAGCCCCTGGTGCAGCAGCTGCGCGGACGAGCGCGGCGGCAGCGCGCTGGGATCTGCCAGCTGCGCATCGATCATCAGCGCCGTCTCGTTCAGCCGCACCAGGCCGCGCTCGAGTCGGCGCGTCGTCCGGACCTGCGCACGTTCCCGTTCGCCAGCCGGAAGTTCGGTCGTGTCCAGGACCGCGAGCGCGAGTCCTGCCACCTTGCGGGCCCGGGCGGCGTACGACCGCTGCGTGCGACACAGCGCCTGCCGGTTGCTGGGATAGAAGACGGTGAAGTTGACCACGATGGCGACCGCCAGCCCGACCAGCAACTCGGCGGTGACCCAGCCGAGGTCGCGCAGCTGGATCTCGCCATGCAGGAAGAAGCCGAAGAAATCGCCCATGAACAGGAGCTGACCGGCAAGGAAGCCGCGCGGCCCGAACCGCCGCAGGTAAGTACCGATCGCGAGCAGCACCGCGAGCGACGCCAAGGCCAGTTCCCGGTACCCACCGAGCGCCAGACCGAGCGCCAGCGACGCCACCATCGGAATGGGCATCAGCAGCATCGTCACCAGCTGGCCGCGTGGGGTGGGATCGCTGGCGCCGAAGGCGGAGAGCATGCCGATGATCGCGCCCAGCATCATCGCAATGATCAACACCCCGTGGTGCTGCGCCGCGATCAGCGCCTGCTGCGCCGCCGGAAGCGACCCCCCGTGGCTGTCGATCTGCAGGGCATGCGTGACGTGCACGAAGGCGTATTCGGCCAGCAGTGCGATGCCGATGGTGACGACCGTCTGCAGCGCCATCCGGAAGCGGTTCAGCCCCGGATCCGAGCCGACGAAGCGGTCAACCCAGTCCTGGTAGCGGGGAGCGCGTCGGCCACCCGCCGGCGCTACCGCGGCGGAAAGGTGCCGGGTCGCCGACCCTGCGGTCATACGAGTTCTTTCGCGATCGCGGCATCCTGTGCGATCAGTTCCCGGGCGCGCGTGACGAAGGCCTCGTCCTTCCGCAGCGCCTCGACGTAATGGTCAACCGCCATCCGAAAGACCTCGTTGACCGACAGACTCTCGGTGCGCGCGATGAACTCCACCCGGCGCGCTTCGTTCACCGGGAGCCGGACGGTGACGACCTTCGTATCTGACATGCATTCATGCTATCACGACAGCATGCAAGCATGACCGGGAGGCGTGGTCAGAACAACGCCTGCGCCAGCTTGCGGCGAGCCTGCGACACCAGCGGCTCGGTATCACCGAGCAGGTCGAACAACTCCACCAGGTGCTGGCGGGCCCGCTCGCGCTCGTCGCCGGCGCTACGACGAATGAAATCCAGCAGCAGCGTGAACGCGTCCTCGGCACGTTCGTCCAGCACCAGCAGATCTGCCGTGCCGGTGATCGCGGCGACGTCGTCGGGATTGGCTGCCAGCGCAGCCTGCACTGCCTGCGGGTCCAGCGATTCGGCACGCCGCATCAAGCCGACCCGCGCCAGGCCGCCGCGCGCCTCGGTCCGTAGCTCGGGCGTGACCCCCACCCGGTCGTGCAACCGCTGGTACGCAGCGGCACTCGCATCCAGATCGCCGTCGAGCAACGCCTGGTCCGCAGCTTCGAGGTCCGGGTCTGGAGGCGGCGCGGCGGCCTCCTCCCCCTCCGCGGTGGCCGCACCTGCCAGCGGGCCGAAGCTGCCCTGCCGCGCGGCCTGCAACAGCTGGGTGATCCATTGCCGCGCCTGGCTCTCCGGCAGCGCGCCGGTGAACTCGCCGACGATCTGGCCGTTGACGACGGCCTTGACGGCCGGGATGCCCTGCACCTGGGCCGCCTGCGCCAGCCGCGGGTTGGCGTCCACGTCGATCTTGGCCAGTACCCAGGACCCGGCACCCTCGGCCGCCAGCTTCTCCAGGATGGGCGAGAGCTGCTTGCACGGGCCACACCAGTCCGCCCAGAAGTCGATCACGACGGGAACCTGGGACGAGCGCTGCAGCACGTCCGCCTCGAAGCTCGCCTCGGTCACGTCGATCACGCCACTGCCCGGCGGCGCAGTAGTGCCGGCCGGCGAGGCCGCAGGCCTCGGGTCGAGGGGGACGGCGCCGGTCAGCCGGATGCTCGCAGGATCCACGGGTCCATCTTCGCATCTCCGGCAACCGCCGCACCCGGCGTCTGCCCCCGACAGCAGGAGGTGGTCATGCCAGGGTGCGGATCACCCGCGCCGGTACACCGGCGGCGAGGACACCGGGCGGGATCTCGCCGCGCACCAGCGAACCGGCACCGATAACCGCGTCGTCGCCGATCCTGGCGCCGGCCAGGATCGTGGTGTGCGCGCCGACCAGTACCCGGTCGCCGATCCAGACCGGCGCGACGTCGTATTCGCCGAACCGGACCTGCTGGTCCGCCATTGGTTCGATGACGTGGTTCTCGTCGTGCACCGAGACCGACTCGCCGAACCGGACCTGATCACCGATATGCACGTCGTGAAAGGCCACTACGTGCGCCCCACGGTTGAAGAACACACCGCGCCCGATGCTCAAACGGCCCTCGACGACCAGCGTCAGGTCCCCACGGGCGTGGAAGTGCTCCCCCCCGGTGATCCGTGCCTGCGGGCCGCACCCGATCCACGCCCCGTCGCCGGGGTCCAGGTGCAGACCGCGCAGCGCGGGACGCCGCACCGCCCAGGCCGCAGCGCGGGCACGACCGGCGACCCGCGTCATCGCGGTGCGGGGTGGCGCGGGTACGGCAATGCGTGAACTCATCGCACCCCCTTGCCCAGGCTCTCCAGCACCCGGTCGGCTGCGGTGTACGGATCACAACTGCCGTCCACCACGTCGCCGGCCAGCGCGTCCAGCGCGGCGCCGCCCCGAAGGTCACCGATCCGGGCACGCAACTGGGCCAGCACGATCTGCTCGATCTCATCGGCAGCCCGGGCGTGCCGCCGGCGTGCGCCCTCGCCCGACCCGGCGAGCCAGCCGGCGTGCTCGGATAGCGCGTCCACGACCGCGTCGATGCCCTCGTGCCGAGCCGCGACCGTCTTGAGCACCGGCGGGCGCCACTCCCCGGGGCCGCGCGGCGCCATGGTGAGCATCTGCCGCAACTCCCGAGCGGTCCCGTCGGCGCCTTCCCGGTCCGCCTTGTTGACCACGAGCAGGTCCGCGATCTCCAGGATGCCGGCCTTGGCCGCCTGGATGCCGTCCCCCATCCCCGGCGCTAGCAGCACGACCGTGCTGTCCGCCTGGGAGGCGATGTCGATCTCGGCCTGCCCGACGCCCACCGTCTCGACCAGGATCACGTCGAAGCCAGCGGCGTCCAGCACCCGCAACGCCTGCGGCGTGGCCCAGGAGAGTCCACCTAGGTGCCCGCGGCTGGCCATGGAACGGATGTAGACACCGTCGTCGAGGGCATGATCCTGCATCCGGATCCGGTCACCAAGCAGGGCTCCGCCGGAGAACGGAGACGATGGGTCCACGGCGAGCACGGCAACCCGGCTACCTCGCTCGCGGTAGACGCGCACCAGCTCCGAGGTGCACGTCGACTTGCCGACGCCAGGGGCGCCGGTCAGGCCGATCACCTGGGTGCCGCGGCTGTGCGGCGCGATCAGCGCCATCACCTCACGCAGTTGCGGTGACGCGTCCTCCACCAGCGAGATCAGCCGGGCCACGGCACGCGGTTGACCTTCCCGCGCCGCGTCGACGAGCGACTGCGGCGTTGCACCCGCCATCGAGTCGTCAGGCCGGCACGTGCAGGATCAGCGCGTCGCCCTGTCCGCCGCCACCGCAGAGCGCGGCCGCACCGACTCCCCCGCCGCGTCGCTTGAGTTCAAGCGCCAGGTGCAGCACCAGCCGGGCGCCGCTCATGCCGATCGGGTGGCCGAGCGCGATCGCGCCACCGTTCACGTTGACCCGCTCCGGGTCCACCCCGAGCAGCCGGGTAGAAGCGATTCCGACCGCGGCGAACGCCTCGTTGATCTCGATCACGTCGAGATCCTGCGCGCTGATCCCCTCCCGCGCGACGGCCTTGTTGATGGCCTCAGCCGGCTGGGCGTGCAGCGAGTTGTCCGGACCGGCCACCACGCCGTGGGCACCGATCTCCGCGAGTACAGGGGCGCCCAACTCCGCCGCCTTGGCCGCGCTCATCACCACCACGGCGCACCCACCGTCGCTGATCTGGGAGGCGTTGCCGGCCGTGATCGTGCCGTCCGCGACGAACGCCGGCTTGAGCTTGCTGAGCGCGGCGACGGTGGTGTCCGCCCGCACCCCCTCGTCCTCACTGACCATGACCGGGTCGCCCTTGCGCTGCGGAATCGAGACCGGGACGATCTCGTCCGCGAAACGGCCGTCCTTGATCGCGGTCGCAGCCAATTGGTGACTGCGGGCCGCGAACTCGTCCTGGTCCTCCCGGCTGGTGATCCCGAAGCCGGCGTTCTTCTTGTCCGTGCTCTCGCCCATCGGCTCCCGGTCGAACACGTCCATCAACCCGTCATGGTAAGTCGCGTCGAGCAACTCGCCGTTGCCGTAGCGGTAGCCGCCACGCGCCTTCGCGAGCATGTACGGCGCCTGCGACATCGACTCCATGCCGCCGGCCACGACGACCTCGAACTCGCCGGCCCGGATCAGCTGGTCGGCCAGCGCGATCGCGTCGAGGCCGGACAGGCAGACCTTGTTGATCGTGAGGGCGGGCACCCCCATCGGGATACCGCCCTTGACCGCGGCCTGGCGCGCCGTCATCTGCCCCTGACCGGCACCAAGTACCTGCCCCATGATCACGTAATCGACCTGGTCACCGCTGATGCCGGCGCGCTGCAGCGCGGCTTCGATAGCGAAGCCGCCCAGTTCCATCGCGGTGAAGCCGGACAGCGACCCGGCGAGCTTGCCGATCGGCGTGCGGGCACCGGCGACGATGACGGAACGGGCCACGGGAGCCTCCACGAGCGGTAGCGGAACGTGAGGCTGTCAGGATAAGGCGTATGACCGACGCCTTGTTCACCGCCATCGATCACGTAGGGATCGCGGTGGAGGACCTCGATGCCTCCATCTCCTTCTACGAAACCGCGTTCGGGATGCGCTGCACGCACCGCGAGACGAATACCGAGCAGGGCGTCGAGGAAGCGATGATGCAGGTGGGCGACTCCGCCATCCAGCTGCTGTGCCCGCTGTCCCCGGACACCACCGTCGGCAAGTTCCTGGCCACCCGCGGCCCGGGCATCCAGCAGATGGCCTACCGGGTGACGGACCTGGCGGACGTGAGCGCCAAGCTGCGCGAGGCCGGGGTCCGGCTGCTCTACGACGCGCCCAAGATCGGCACCGCCGGTTCGCTGGTGAACTTCGTGCATCCCAAGTCGGCCGGTGGCGTGCTGGTCGAACTGGTGCAGCCCGCCGTCGAACACTGATGAGCGCCCAGCTCGCCCTGGCCACCGCAGCCGACTCGTCTCGCTTCCTGCCCGAACCACACGCGGGCTGGACGGTGCCGGTAGGCATCGTGCTGGTACTGCTGGCGGGCTTCTGGCTGGTCCGGAAGCTGATCAAGCTCGCGCTGGTCGCCGTCGTGATCGCGGCGGTGTTGTTCGCCTACCAGGGCGGCGCATTCGACCACTACGTGGACAAGGGCAAGCAGGTCATCCAGAAGCAGCAGCAGGGCTGACGCCACGACGACGACGGCGCGCGGCGTGGCACTGCCAGCACAATGTCCCCACCCAGGCCGCGACGCCCAGACCGGTTACCACGCCGAGCAGCGTGTCGTTGCCGTGCAGCAGTTTCGTGGCCGACGCGAGCAAAGCGATCCCGAGTGCCCAGCGCAGCACCGAACCGGGCACCGTCGCCGACAACCGCGCCCCGACGTACACGCCCGGAACAGCGCCGAGCAGCAGTGACGTGGTCAGGCCCAGCCGGACATCGCCGAAGATCGCCTGGCCGAGAGCCGCCGACGCAACCAGCGGGATCGCCTGCACCAGGTCGGTCCCGACCAGTTGCCGCATCGACAGCGCCGGGTAGAGCATCATCAGCGCGACGATCATCAGCGAGCCCGAGCCCACGGAGGTCATGCCCACCACCAGGCCGCCGAAGACGCCCACCAGTACCGTCCACAGTGGCCGCGGCGCCACGACCCGGTCCACATCGGCCACGTCCGGCCCGTCTCGGTGGATCAGGGCCCGCGAGATCAGCCCGGCGACGGCGAGCAACAGCGCGATCCCCATCGCCAGCTTGAGGTTGTCCTCCACCTCGTGCCCGCCGATCTGGTGCACCAGCAGCACGCCGCAGAACGCCGACGGCAACGAGCCGAGCGCGAGCCAGCGCACGATCGCCATGTTCACCGTCGACCTGGCGAAGTGCACCGCGCCGCCGATCGGCTTCATCACCACCGCGGCGACCAGGTCGCTGGAGATCGCGGCAGACGGGTTCACCCCGAACAGCAACACCAGCATCGGGGTCATCAGGGCGCCGCCACCCATGCCGGTCATGCCGACGATCAGGCCGACAACGAGGCCACCGACGACGACCCACAGGTCGATGTCCACGGCAGCTCCCAGTGCTCCGATGATCCCGATCGCTCCGATAAGAATAAGCGATATGACCGAGCTGGTGAACTCAGGGTGCGCCATGGCGTCGACGCCCGCGGATGAGAGGCTGCAGCCATGTCGACGCCGGACGCGGTCCTGCTCGGGGCGGATCAGCTTGCGCAGCTGGAGTGCATCGCGTTGGGGTTGTTGCCGGCGTGGTTGGAGTTGCCGGTTGAGCTGCTCGCGGGGCGCTCGGAGGTAGCGCTGCGTGACCGGGAGGGCGTGACGGTGGCGCGCTGGCACGCTGTGGGCGCCGCCATACCGGCCGCCGGGGGCGCTGTGCGGGGTGGGAACGTGCAGTTGGCCGACACGCCGACGAGCGCCACCTACCGCGGGTTGCGGCTGGCCCCCGACCGGGTCCGTGCCGGGCTGGGAGCCGGGTCGGTCACCGCGGTCGTGGGCGT
>DASZVT010000224.1:0-14141 GCA_035546915.1 Mycobacteriales bacterium
TTGCTCGCCCTCTTTCAATTGGAAGAAGAAGCTCGGGGTCGACGACATCGCCGAGTTCCAGAAGCGCATCGGCGCGATGGGCTACAAGTTCCAGTTCATCACGCTCGCGGGCTTCCACAGCCTCAACTACGGCATGTTCCACCTCGCCGAAGGCTACGCGCGCCGCGGCATGAGCGCGTTCGTCGAGCTGCAGGAGGCGGAGTTCGCGGCCGCGGTTCACGAGCGGTTCCCCGGCAAGCTCCTCGCCTACAACTGCTCGCCGTCGTTCAACTGGAAGCGCCACCTGGGGGACGACGAGATCGCGAGCTTCCGCGAGACGCTCGGCGAGCTCGGCTACCGGTTCCAGTTCATCACGCTGGCCGGCTTCCACTCGCTGAACGCGGCCCGGCTCGCGGCCGACATCGAGGACGTGCCGACCATCGTCGTCGCCCGCACCGATGCGCTCGCCGCGGACCTGCTGACCAGCGACGTCGACCCGACCGACGAGCCGTTCCTCACCGGTGAGCGCACCAGCGAGGGCTTTTTCCGGGTCCGTAACGGCATCGAGCCGGTGCTCGCCCGGGCCAAGGCGTACGCCCCGTACGCGGACTTGATCTGGGTCGAGACCGGAACCCCCGACCTCGGCCTCGCCCGCGAGTTCGCCACCGAGCTGCACAAGGAGTTCCCGGACCAGTTGCTCGCGTACAACTGCTCGCCGTCGTTCAACTGGAAGGCGGCGCTGAGCGACAGCGAGATCGCCGCCTTCCAGGACGAGCTCGGTGAGCTGGGTTACGCGTTCCAGTTCATCACGCTGGCCGGCTTCCACGCGCTGAATGCGTCGATGTTCGAGCTGGCGCACGGCTACGCCCGGACCGGAATGAGCGCGTACGTGGAGCTGCAGGAGGCCGAGTTCGCCGCCGTCTCCCGTGGCTACACCGCGGTCAAGCATCAGGCCGAGGTCGGTACTGGCTACTTCGACAAGGTCGCCACCGCGTTGAACCCGACCAGCGGCACGCTGGCGATGACCGGCTCCACCGAGGAAGCCCAGTTCCACTAAGCGGTGACGTCGAAGCGCTGCTGGTCGTGACGGCCAGGACACGTACGATCGCGACGGGTATCGAGGGTCCTGCTCGAAGGCAGGCCGGCGGTTGACGGGGAGGCTTCGATGGAACCGATCGGCTCGAGCAGGCGCACCGGTCAGCCGCTCGCCGTCGTGGTGGGCGCCGGCGGCATGGCGATGGCCGTCGCCCGCCGACTCGGTGACACGTATCGAATCCTGCTCGCCGACCGGGACGGCGAGCACCTCGACCGGCAGGTCGCGGCCTTGAACACGGAGGGCCATGACGCGCGAGGCGTGGTGTGCGACGTGGTCGATCCGGCCGCGGTCGCGGCACTGGCTCGGGAGGCGGCGGACGCCGGCCCGGTGCGGGCGCTGGCGCACGTGGTGGGCCTCTCGCCGAGCCTGGGGAACGGGCCGACCGTGCTGCGGGTCAACCTCGTCGGCCCGACGCTGGTTGCGGATGCCTTCGTGGACGTCATGGCACCAGGGGGTGCGTCGGTGTTCATCGCGTCGCTCGCCGGCCATCTCGTCGCGCCCACCCCGGAGGTGATGGCCGCGCTCGACGCACCGTTGTCGCCGGGCTTCGTCGACGCCGTTGCTGCCGCGATCGACGGGGAGTTGTCGTCGACGGTCGCCTACCAGCTCTCCAAAGCCGCGCTGATACGCATGTGCCAGCGCCGGGCGGGCGCATGGGGAGCGCGTGGGACCCGGATCGTGTCGCTGTCACCGGGCCTGATCGCCACGCCGCAGGGCGCACTCGAGTTCAAGGCGCAGCCGGAAAAGACCCGCCTGTTCGAACTCTCGCCGCTGCCGCGCGAGGGGACGATGATCGAGATTGCGGACGCGGTGGAATTCCTGCTCTCCGACCGGGCGTCGTTCATCAGCGGTACCGACTTGCTGGTCGACGGCGGCCTCGCCGCCGCGGCCCGGGAAGCGGCCACGGTCAGCTCGTAGGGTCGTTCGTCGTCTTCTCTCGGCCGGCCCGCCGGGCTGCCTTCGCCATCACCTCGCTCGCCACGCTGAACGCGGCGCTGGCGCGCGGAGCTCCCGCGTACGCACCGACGTGAATCATGATGTCCACGATCTGCTCCGGGGTGACGCCGAGTCCGAGCGCGCCACCGACGTGCGAGCGCAGTTCCCGGTCGGCACCCAGCGTCGCGACGATCGCGACGGTGAGCATGCTCCGGGTCTTGTCGTCAATAGCGTCCCGGCTCCACGAGCCACCGAAGGCCTGGACGACCATCGCGGCGCGGAAGTCGGCGGCGGACGGTGGTTCACCGTCGGCCGCGTCCGTCGGTAGGTCGATTCCGAAGACGTCGCGGACGACCGCCTTCGCAGCGGAAAGCTGTCCTGCATCGACCATGACCACACGCTCCGTTCATCGTCGCGCTCCCGGGGCCGCCTACTGACCCACCGGTTCTACACGGTGGCTGCGTACACCGGTGCGCCACCCACGCCCACGTCGAGCTGGTAGATGCATCCGCGCGGCTCGGGGGAGTCTGTCTCGTCGTCGGTGACGACGTACAACTCGTGTGTCGGCGGGGGGCCGAAACACAGGCTCGTGACGGTCGGGGTGGGAAAGTCGATCCGATCGAGTAGCGTGCCGTGCCGGTCGAACCGAGCCACGCATCCGCCGTGATGGAAGGCAATCCACAGCGCGCCCGTCTCGTCGAAGGCGCAGCCGTCCGGGACACCGGGGAGCGCTGCGGTGCTGAACTCGGCCGTCATCGACGGGGCCTTGCCGGCCAGGTCGAAGACCAGGACCCGCTGTCCGGTGCTGTCCACCTGGAAGAGTTCGCCGGAATCCGGGGCGACGGCATTGCCGTTGGGCAGCAGCCCGCTGTACAGCAGCTCGAACTCGTGCTCCGCGGTGATCGCGACCAGTGCGCCTGGCCCGTACTCGCCTGGCGCGGTGAAACGCTGCACGCCCGCGTAGATCCGGCCGTCCGGCCCGGCGCCGATGTCGTTGAAACCACCGACGAAGGTCCCATCGCCCGCGGGCACCTCGTCGCGCGTCAGCAAGGTGCGGCTCTGCCCGTCCTGCACGTGGGTGATGTCCCGGCCCGAGACCACGACGCCGCCGTGCGCGTGCAGGCACAACCCGCCGACCCCCTTACGCTTCGGCACCACGACCTCGACGGACTTCCCGGGCCCGAGTGCGTAGACGCCGCCACCGCGAACGTCGCTGAAATACAACACTCCGTCGGCCGTGACGGTCGGGCCCTCGACGGTCTGGAACCCGCGGACCACTTCACGAAATTCAGGCATTTTCACGTCCGGAAGGTAGATGACGTTACGGGGTAGGCGGATTCGTCGGGCGTTCGGTTACGCGAAGATGTCCCGTGCGTTCTCCCGCAGGATCCCCTCTTTCTGCTCGTCGGTGAGGCCTTCGAGGAGTTTGCTGAAGTCGGCCGGTTCGGCGATGCCTTCGGCGTGCGGAAAGTCCGAGCCCATGACGATGCACCGGGATCTGCCGCCGAGTCCCGCGACGATGGCCGGTACGTCGTCTTCCGGGAACGGGGTGACGCGACAGAACTCGTGGAAGATCTCGCTGGGCCGGGCGGCGAGTTGACCGCCGATCCACGGGCCGTTGCGGCCCATGCCGCGGCTCTTGTCCATGTGCTCGAGGGTGTGCGGGAGCCAGCTGGCCCCGTGTTCGGCGACGAGCAGGCGCAGGTCGGGAAACCTGCCGAAGAGGTTGTCGAAGATGAGTGCGCTGATGGTGTCGATCGCGGCGCGTTCCCCCATCACATTCATCCACTGCCATGCGGACATGTGCCACGAGCCCGGGTCCGGGTCGAGGCCCCAGGCAGGGGAGAGTGCGTCGAAGTACCACGTCGCCTGAATGTGCAGGGCCACGGTGACGTGCGCCTCGTTCAGTCGGGCCCACACCGGGTCGAAGTACGGATCAGCCGGTGATCTCCCGCCGGCCGGACCGGTGGGGATGAACACCACGCGGGCGCCTCGGCGCACGATGTCGTCGGTGAGTTCGACGGCGCGGTCGAGATCGCGAAAGGATAGCAGCGGCGTGGCGTAGATTCGCGGCCCGTCGAAACCCCAGGCCTCGTCGTACCAGCGGTTGAACGACATGAGGTTCGCGTACAGGGCATCCGTGTCGGCGAGGTAGTGCTCCGCGCCCATCGCCGGTCCGGCGGGGAACAGGACGCACCGGTCGACGCCCTGTGCCGTCATCAGCGCTTCGCGGGCCTCGCGCTCGAGATACTCGGCACGCATCGGTTCCGGTCGGTAGGCCTCGTCCGGGTTCCCCGAAGCCATCTGGCGGAGCATCTCGCGCAGCGATCCAGGTCGGTAGGCGAAGTCGAACCCGAGGCCCTGTTCGCTGTTCATCACCATCACCCTGCTGCCGGCGAGGATCTTCTCCTCCCCGGACGGGACCCGGACCGGGGCGATGGCGCGATCCAAATACTCGGTCGGGAGGTACCGGGTGAACGAGTCGCGCGGCTCGTAGCAGTGCGAGTCACAGTCCAGCAGCCCGCGGGCGGTGGCGGGGTTGGACGCCGGACTCATGCTGGTCATCTCCTGTCGGCCGCCAACGCACGGGCGCTTGGTGCTGGTGTGGCAGGACCGGCGAACCGCTCGCGGAGCACCGGCTTCTGCACCTTCACTATGACGTTGCACCCCACCATTCGGCCACGGCCTAGTGTGATCACACTACGACGAGACACTTACCGGATGCCTCACGATAAGGGCTCTCGGGGGGGTGTCGCAATGCCATCCCCCCTGTCGGACCCGTCGAGTCCAACCGGCCGGCTGCGGGCAAGCAACTATTCGTCGACGGCATAACGACGGTCGGGACTGCGCCCGCCGATCTGACGCGTGAGGTGCAGCCCGGCTGTCACTAGCTGCTCAGATGTCGAGGACGGCAACCCTGACGGGATCTGTCAGGGCGCACACGGCGCGGTCTGGACGGCGGTTCCTGAAGCACACGAGTTACGCCGGATCCTGCCGGGCGGCACGGTCACGCATCGCGCGCGTTTCGGCACATGGTCGCCCCTGGCCCCCGCACTTGGTGGCCCGGACCGCTCGACCCTGTACGTCTGCGTCGTCGAGTTCGATGACGTGCAGGACATCATCAACGCGATGGCGGACCCCACCGACGCCGATCAGGTCTGCCGTGGTCGGATCGACGTTGTCGAGGGTGTCGATGTCGCGGGAGCGGGGTGGCCGTAGCCAGCGGTCAGCAGGTGGGGTCGATGACGACCTTGCCGGTGACCTTTCGCTCCAGGATCGCGTTCATCGCGTCGGCGGTGCGCGCGAGCGGGAAGACCTCCGCGACCAGCGGTCGCAGCCCCTCGCCGACCATCCTCGCGAGTTCCTTCTCGCCCGCCGCGTAGGCGTCCGGGAGCAGGTCCGGGAGGGTGCGGATCTCGAATCCGCGGATGATCACGCCCTTCAGCAGCACCAGGTTGAGCGGAATCTTGGGGATGTCGCCGGCGGCGAAGCCGATCACAACGAAGCGGCCGCCCCACGCGGTCGAGCGCAGCGCCTGCTCGGAGGCATCCCCGCCGACCGGGTCGATCACCAGGTCGGCGCCAGCCCCGGTGACCTCCTTGATACGGGCCTTGAGGTCCTCCTGGTCGGTGTCGATGATCGCCTCTGCGCCCAGCTCGCGGCAGCGTTCCAGCCGGTCGGCGCCCCGGTCCACCGCGATCACCTTCGCCCCCAGCCGCACCGCGATGTCCACGCCTGCGGTGCCGACGCCGCCGGCAGCACCGAGGACGACCACCCAGCGGCCGGGCTGCAGCCCGCCAATCGTGGTCAGGCCGTGGTAGGCGGTACGGAAGGTCACCTGGAACGCCGCGGCGGCCGGGCCGTCGAGGCCGGCCGGCACCGGGATCACGGCGGCCGCCGGCACCGCGATCTTCTCCGCGTAGGCCCCGGTCATGGCGCCGCCCATCACCCGATCGCCCACCTTCACCGACGTGACGTCAGGTGCGACGGCCAGCACCGTCCCGGCGAACTCACTGCCCGGCGTGAACGGCACCGGAACCGAGATCTGGTAACGGTTCTGGATGAACAGCGAGTCCGGGAAGTTCACGGCCGCGCCCTCGATACCGATGACGACCTCGCCGGCCGCCGGTTCAGGGTCGGGCAACTCCCGCAGCACGAGATCCGATGGGGGGCCGTACATCTCACACCGGATTGCTCGCACGTAACACCTCTTTCAGCCAGCGACAGGGCGGAACGGCGCTCCGACCGTGCGACTAGCGATACATGATGCGTCGAATATAACGGAGGCCGCCGCCCCCTAGGATCAGCCGCATCGTACGTTCGCCGACGGAGAGGACGCCGTGATGCCAGCCAAGACCGCCCTGGTCACCGGAGCAAGCCGCGGAATCGGGAAGGCGATCGCGGTGGCGCTCGCGCACGCGGGTTACGACGTGGCGCTCGCCGCCCGGACCGTGGGCCGGGGCGATCCGACGCCCGACCACACGATCACCGTCCATCACCGTGACACTCGGCCGCTGCCCGGCAGCCTGGAAGAGACGGCCGAGCTGGTCGAGGCGGCGGGCCGGCGCTCGCTGCGGGTGAAGATGGACCTCATCGACCTGGCCTCGGTCGAGGCGGCGGTCGGCGAGGTGCTCGACGCCTGGGGCGGCGTGGATCTGCTGGTGAACAACGGGCGCCACCTGGGTCCCGGTCTGATGGACACCATGCTGGATACGCCGGTCGAGGAGTACCACAAGTTCCTGATGGCGCACGCCCTCTCCCCGATCCGAATCATCCAGTTGTTGCTGCCGGCGATGATGGAGCGGAAGTCCGGAACGGTCATCACGATCTCGTCCGGTGCGGGGTACGACTACTACCCGACCAGCCCGCCCGGGCAGGCGGGAACGGGCCTCGGCTACCGGTTGGGCAAGGCGGCTGGCCACATGCTCGCCGGCGCGGTCGCGGTGGAGGCGGGCGACAAGGGGGTCCGCGCCTTCAACGTGGACCCGGGTTTCGTGCTCACCGAGCGCAACGCGCTCGGCTTGGAGGACACCGGCTACGACGCGTCCTGGGCGGCACCGCCGGAGGCGATCGGTGCGGTCGTCGCCTGGATCGCCGACAGCCCGGAGGCCGACGCGCTGCAGCCGACCAACATCACCGCGCAGGACCTGGCCTTGGAGCGTGGCCTGTACCCGGATTGGCGCAAGAAGTAGCGGTAGCTCAGGGCAACTGCACGCCGCCGTCCACCTGCAGCACCTGGCCGGTGACGAAGGCGGCCTGGTCGGAGGCGAGATAGACGACCGCGGCGCCGATCTCGGACGGCTTGGCATTTTCTCGGGCGAGCGCGGTGTCCCGGCGGATGCCTGTCACTTCGGTCGCCTGGTTTGCGATGGCCAGCGCGAACAGTCCCGTCTGCGGATGGAAGCGGCTGCCGGAACTGGTCTCATTCTCCCAGTCCTCCGGCAGCGTCCCGTACGGCGCGACCGCGTTGACGGTGACGCCGCTCTTGCCGACTTCGAGTGCCAGGACCCTGGTGAAGGCGTGCACGCCGCCCTTCGCCGCCGAATACACCGCCATGAACCGGTCGCCGATGAGCGCCGACATCGACCCGATGTTGACGATGCGGCCCTGGCCCCGTTCCAGCATGTGCGGCAGTACCCGATGGGTGCAGTAGAGCGTGCTCATCAGATTGACGTCGAGGTCGAAACGCCACTCCTGCGGAGTGGAGGACACGAACGGTGTCACGTTGATGTTGCCGCCGACATTGTTGACGAGCACGTCGATCTGTCCGTACGCGTCGAGCACGGTGGCGACCATCTGGGTGACCTCGTCCTCGACGGTCACGTCGGTGCGGCACCAGAGCACGTCGGCCGCCCCGCGGCCGCGGGCCAGTTCGGCCACCCTTTCGCCGGCGGCCTTGTCCCGGCCGACGACGACCACCCGCGCACCCTCGTCCGCGAAGGCCAGCGCTACCCCTCGCCCGATGTTGGCGGTCGCGCCGGTAACGACCGCGACCTTGCCGGCAAGTCCTGTGTCCACCGTTTCCTCCCGTTCGGACGCCTTGGGTGCGGCTCACCGTGAGCATGGCGCATCAAGCGCGTTCGCGGGCGCGGCGTGGACGGGCCTACGTACGTCCGGTGATCACCGCGGCTCCGGGCGCGGTCCGACGACCCCGTTGAGGTGGCGCAGCGTCATGCCGTATGAGGCGAGCAGCGTGTCCTCACGGTAGGAGATCCCGCGGTCTTCGCAGTAGTCCCGGATCAGGACTTGCGCGCGCCGCAGGTTGGGCCGGGGCATCGACGGAAACAGATGATGTTCGATCTGGTAATTCAGCCCGCCCAGGGCGAAATCGGTGATCGGACCGCCGCGAACGTTCCGCGAGGTCAGGACCTGGCGATGCAGATAGCCGCTCCGGTCGTCCGCAGCCAGGATGGGCATCCCCTTGTGATTGGGCGCGAATGAGGCGCCCAGGTAAAGGCCGAACAGCACCTGCTGGACGGCCAGGAAAGCCAACGCCTGCCCGGGGGAGAGGAAGACGAACAGCACGGCGAGATAGAGACCGGCATGCGTGAGCAGCAACCCGACTTCCATGGGCCGCGAGGGATGATGCCGGGAACCGCCGATCAGGGCACGAGCGCTGGCCACGTGCAGGTTGAGCCCTTCGAGCAACAGCAGGGGAAAGAAGGCCCATGCTTGACGCCGGGCCAGCGCCTTGCCCAGCACGCTGGTGCGTGCATCGGCCTGGGTGGCGGTGAACGCCAGTGCCCCGTCCCCGATGTCGGGATCCTTGCCGACCGTATTGGGGTGGGCGTGATGGCGGTTGTGCTTGGCAACCCACCATCCGAAGGAGAACCCGACGAGCAGATTGCCGTGGATGAGTCCGAGGGCGTCGTTGGCCCTGCGGCTGCGGAAGACCTGTCGGTGGCCCGCGTCGTGCCCGAGAAACGCCACCTGGGTGAAGGCGATGGCCATGAACGCGGCAATCAACAGCTGGTACCAGGACCGGCCTAGCAGGCCGAATCCGACCCAGCCGACGCCGAGCAGAGCCAACGTCAGAGTGATCTTGACCGCGTAGTAGCCGGGACGCCGACGTAGCAGGCCGGCCTCCAGGACCTGTCTGGACAGACGGGCATAGTCACTCCCCCGAGGGTCACTTCCCCGAAGATCCCTGGCTCGACTGGTTGCCGCCGGCGCGGACAACGCGGGGGGTTGGGCGGTGGTGACGGTCATGCTTGCCTTCCGGAGAGGATGTACGGGTCCCTCCGTGCGCTACGAGGGACCCGGGTCGTCAACCTCCTGCATCAGTTCTGCTCTATCCGGTGGGGAAAGCAACAACGCCCGCGGAAGAAGCTCCGCGGGCGTGACCACATGAGGACACCACAAAACACAAAAACCTGCGACCAACCGGTAGGACGAACGGCACGGGTGAAACGTTCCGAGCTACCGCGGCCGTACGGTCCCGAGCCGCCGCCCGTGCGCCCACCGCCGTGCGGTAGAAACCCCCCATGGACTTGGAACTCACCGGGAAGCGTGCACTGGTCACCGGCAGCAGCTCGGGCATCGGTGTCGGGATCGCGCAGATGCTGGCGGATGAGGGGGCATCGGTCGTCGTGCACGGTCGCAACGCGGAGCGCGCAACCGCGGTGGCCGAGCGGATCGCGGCTTCCGGCGCCAAGGCGGCGGTCGTCATCGGGACCCTGTCGACCGACGAGAGCGCGCAGCAGGTCGCCGAGGCGGCGCTGGCCGCGTTCGGTGGGATCGACATCCTGGTCAACAACGCGGGCGGCAGCGCCGACCTGCCGAATCCGTCCTGGTTCCAGGCCGCGACGTCCGACTGGATGGACAGCTACCAGGCCAACGTGCTGGCCGCGGTACGACTGGTGCACCACCTGGTGCCGGGTATGCAGGAGCGCGGCTGGGGCCGCGTCATCAACATCGGCACCGGTGCGTCCATCACCCCGACCTCCGCGCAGCCGGACTACGGACCGGCGAAGGCCGCGATGTTGAACATGTCGCTGGGACTGTCCAAGGCGCTCAAGCGCACCGGCATCACGTGCAACACGGTTTCGCCCGGGATGATCCGCACCGAGGGGCTGCAGCGGTTCCTCGCCGACTTCGCCGCCAAGCGGGGCTGGGACGACATCCAGCAGGCCGAGGATTACGTCGTCAAGGGGACCGGACAGACCGTGGTGAAGGTCGGCGAGCCGGCCGATATCGCCTACGCCGTGACGATGCTGGCAAGCCCGCGGTCGGATTTCGTCAACGGAGCGAACCTGCACGTCGACGGCGGCATCAGCCCGTCGATTCACTGACGGGACTGCCGGCGTGGACTCCGAGCGGCATCGCCGACCTAGCATTACGCGTATGGAACAGACCGACGCTGTCGCCGAACGGATCCTGCGGACCTACGACACGATCACCGTGGTCGGCGCGAGTGCCGATCCGGCCAAGGCAGCGCACTCGGTGCCCGCGTACATGCAGCGGCACGGCTGGCGGATCGTCCCGATCAATCCGCACGCGGACGAGTTACTCGGTGAGCCGGTGTACCGCACCTTGGCCGGCGCGCCGAAACCGGTTGGGCTGGTGGACGTCTTCCGGCCTTCGGCCGAGGCAGCGGAGGTTGCCCGCCAGGCGGTGGCAGCCGGCGCGACCGCGCTCTGGTTGCAATTAGGCATCGCCTCCGACGAGGCGCGTGCCGTCGCCGAAGAGGCGAGGCTGCTCTACGTGGAGGACCGTTGCCTGCTCGTCGAGCAGCGCCGCCTCGGGCTGCGTGCGCCCGGCTAGTCCCGGTTCGGTCCGACCAGCTTGAACTGCGCGCCGGTCGGGTCGGTGACGATCGCAAGCCGCCCGTACGGGGTGTCCATCGGCGCCATCACAGCCGATCCACCGAGTTCACTGGCCTTTGCCAGCGCCGCGTCGGTGTCCTCGACGGCGAAGTAGACCGACCACTGGCCGCCGGCACCTTCGGGGAGCATGCCGCTCGCGTCCATGATTCCGGCTCGGGCGCCCTCGTCGCGACCGAGGGTGGTGTAGCGGAACTCCGGCGCATCGCGCATGGTGTGTGCGTCCCAGCGCAACGCGTTGCGATAGAACGACACGGACTCGCCGTACGCACGGGTGTGCAACTCGAACCATCCGGGTGCGCCGGGCTCGCCCCTCGTGGCGAAGCCGGCGAAGGTGTCGGTCTGCCACAAGCCGATGCGTGCACCGCCCGGATCGTCGAGCACCGCGGACCAGCCGAGGTCGGCGATCTGCAGGACGCCCTGGCAGACCTGCGCCCCCTCGGCCTGCGCCGCTGCAACCGCCGTACGGGCGTCGTCGACCGCGAGGTAGATGCCCCACTGGTCTGCCAGGTCGACCTCCGGCGAGTTGGGCATTCCGCCGGCGATCGGCGCGCCGTCCCGCAAGAACATGAAATAGCCGCCGAACTCGGCCGACCCCTCTCCAGCACTCCAGCCGAACAGCGCGCTGTAGAACGCGCGGCTACGTGCCGGATCGGACGTCATCAGGTCGATCCAGCAGGGCGCCCCCGGTGTGGTGGCAGCAGATGCAGTCATCTCAGCGCCTCTCTCGATGGAGGTTGCAGTCGGTGTGTAGACGAGAGACCGCAGCGGAATTCATCGTCCGGCGCCGTGATGATTGAGGGGCGAGCCGACCCGGATTCACCGCCGGACGGCAGGCGCTGTCGCGACGCGCCGGTCGTAGTCGGCGCGGGCCGCGTCGATCAGCGTCAGGTGCCGGGTACTCCAGTCGATCAGTGGTGCGGTGGCCTGCAGCAGGGTGGTGCCCATCGGCGTCAGCCGGTAGCTGACATGCGGCGGCATCACCTCGTAGACGGTGCGGGTGAGGATGCCGTCCCGTTCCAGTCCCCGCAGCGTGACGGTGAGCATCCGCTGGCTGATGCCGTCGATGCCGCGCTTGATCTCGGTGAACCGGCGTGGTCCCTCGCCCAGGTACGACACGACGTACAGCGACCACTTGTCCGCAACCAGGTCCAGCACCTGACGGGCCCGGCAGGCGTCCGGCTGGTGGCCCACAGCCGGAGCCGACGTGACCGGAGGGACGCTGGGCTCGGCGCTCATGGTTACCTCCACGGAACCCGGTCACCGGAAGGTGCCTTCTTGCCTCGCTCCGGTGCGTGCACGCAGGATAGACCGTAAGGTTCTGAAAAGGAACTGGGTAACGTGACGGAACTAACAAGCGATCGGTGTGGTGAGGGTATGAAGGCGGCGGATCTGGGGTTGCTGGTGCTGCGGGCCGCGGTGGGCGGTCCATTGATGGCGCACGGCACCCAGAAGCTCTTCGGCTGGTTCGGCGGTGGCGGACTGGACGCCACCGGCGAGGCATTCGACCGGATCGGGTTTCGGCCGGGCCGCGTGAACGCGGCTGCGGCCGGATTGGGGGAGGCTGGCGGCGGTGCGCTGCTCGCGGCAGGCCTGGCGACGCCGGGCGCGGGTGCCGCTGTGGCCGGAACCATGATCGTCGCAGCGTCGACGCACGCCCCGAACGGCTTCTTCGCGGGCAAGGGCGGCTACGAGTTCCCCGCCATCCTGGGTGCCGCCGCTGCCGGCCTCGCGCTGACCGGCCCGGGCGCACTGTCACTGGACCACGTGCTGGCTCACCGGCTGAATCGGTCGTGGATGCGCAGCCTGGCCCTGGCCGCCGCGATTCCAGCGGCGGCGGCGGTCATCGCGCGCCGACGTACGGTACTCGCTGCCGACAGCCAGGACACCGGCTCCGCGGAGAGCGGGACATGAGCCCGGCTGGCGACGCGCAGCTGTGGGACCTGATCGCCGCCCGGCGGGAGGGGATCCTCGCGACGGTGCGAGCCGACGGGAGTCCGCAGCTGTCCAACATCCTGTACGCGGTGGACAAGGCATCCGGGCTGGTGCGGATCTCGACGACCGCGGGCCGGGCGAAGACCCGGCACCTGCAGCGCAACCCGCGGGCTGCGATCCATGTCGCCGGGGACGACTTCTGGACCTGGGCCGTCGGCGAGGGCAGCGTGGTGCTGTCGGACATCGCCGCCACGGCCGGGGACGCTGCCTGCCGCGAGCTGCTCGAGGTGCATAGCGCGTTCTACGGCTCCCAGGAACCGGAGCCGTTCTACGCCGAGATGATCGCGAACCGGCGCCTGGTCATCCGGCTGAAGGTCGAGCGGGTCTACGGCCTGGCTGCCACTGGCGGGCGTCGGCCGGTCGCGACGTCGTCCGGCTGACCGGTGGCGCGACACGCCCGATAGCGTGGCGCGGTGCCCCGAGTGCGGGCACCGACGTCACGCCGGGAGGGCCGCATGAAGGTTGCACTGGTATTGCCGACGGACCGGGTCGACCTCGCCGACGAGTTCGTCACCGCCGATGCCATCGCGCAGATGGCGAGCGCGGCCGAGCGCGCCGGCTTCGGCGCGGTGTCGGTGACCGAGCACCCGATTCCGGCCCGGGAATGGCTGGAATCGGGTGGTCACCACGCCCTCGATCCATTCGTGGCACTTGCCTTCGCCGCGGCCGGCACCAGCAGCTTGCAGCTGCAGACGCACCTGTGCGTGCTTCCGTACCGGAACCCGTTCGTCACCGCGAAGGCTGCCGCTTCACTGGACCGGCTCTCCGGGGGACGGTTACTCCTCGGGGTCGGGGCGGGCTACCTGCAGGACGAGTTCGCCGCGCTCGGGGTGGACTTCGCGCAGCGCAACGAACTCACCGACGACGCTATCCGCACCATGCGGGCTGCTTGGACCGGTGAGTACGTGACCCTCGACGGTCGCGGCTACCGGGCGGAGGACAACCGGGCGCTGCCCCGTCCGGCGCAGCCCGGCGGCCCGCCGATCTGGGTGGGGGGAAACTCGCGGCGGGCGATCCGCCGGGCGGTGGAACTCGGCGACGGCTGGCTGCCGATGGCCAATACCGCGCAGACGGTCGCCCGCCGCCGGACCGCCGCGTTGGAGACCGTCGACGACCTGGCGCGTGCGGTCGAGTCGGCGCGTGAGCACGCGGCCTCGATCGGCCGCACCACACCGCTGACCGTCGCAGCACCGCTGTCCGGGCTGCGGACGGAGACCGCCGCGACCGCGGAAGCGGACCGCCAGGTCGAGATGGCCGAGCAACTCGCCCGCGCCGGTGCGACCTACCTCTACCTCACGCTGCCGCACGAACTC
>DASZVT010000225.1:0-4374 GCA_035546915.1 Mycobacteriales bacterium
GCGCACCGCAACGAGGACGGCGCTGTCAGCTGGACCAGCCCCACTGGCGGCACCCACACCGCCCCGGTGGCCGCTTGACAACCACCCCCCGACGAACCGTGACCACCACCCCGGGCCAGACCCGCCGCCACCGATGCCCGCGCGCGCCCGACCACTGCGCCGGAGGCAGATAAGACCTGGGCGACCACCCGCGCCGACCCACCCGTCTGATCCGCGATCCGTCGGTGCCGCAGGTTCGATGCCGCAGGTTGCTAACGCAACGAAACGGGAGAAGCCGCGCTGCGTTAGCAGACGCACCGGATTGGTCCCATCACGTTTCGACCCGTCGGCAACCCGGTAGGAAAAGGTCCCGACCCAGTCCCCTGCTGGAGGCGAAGGTCCCCTGCTGGAGGCGGCCATGCGTGCCCACGATGCCCGCCGGGACGCACGTCCCGACATCAAGAAAGCTGTGCACCGACTGATCAACGAGTTCAGCGATCAACATCCGGCCGGTGCAGTTATCGCCGAGGTCGTCAAGGCCCGCGAGATGCTCTTGGCGCACGGGGTCCGCCAAGGTTTGGCGGCTGCCACGGAAGCATTCGCACACCTGCGGCTCCGCACCCATATCGCGGCGGTACGCGGCCGGCACACGGAGCACCAACGGCGGATCCTGTCTGCCTTCGTCGCGCTGGCAGACACCCTGGTGGACGACTACGAGATGCTGGACCTCCTGCAGGAACTGGTCGAACAATGCGTACGGGTACTTCCGGCCAAGGCGGCCGTACTGCTGCTCGCCGACCAGCGTGACGTCCTGCACCCGGTGGTATCGACGACGAACGCGGCCTCGCTGCGGACCGTGTTCGAGTCCGGGGACGACCGGAGCCCGTGCCGGGAGTGTGTCGACTCGGGTGCGCCCGTCCTCGTCCCCGACCTCACAGCCGAATCAGATCGCTGGCCGCAGTTCGCCACGCTGGCCCGCGCGGCTGATTACCGTTCGGTCCACGTCCTGCCGCTGCGGCTCGGCGAGCAGACCTTCGGCGTGATAACGCTGTTTCACGCTCATGCCCCGCTGCTATCCCACGAAGATCTGCATCTGGGGCAGGTGCTCGCTGATCTAGCGACGATCGGCATCCTGCAGGAACGGATGATCCACCGCGAGCAGAACCTTCCCGACGAGGTGCAGGCGGCGTTCGAGCATCGCGCACTCATCGACCGCGCGACCGCGGCCCTGATCGCCCGCGACGCCATCGATCCGGACACCGCCTTCACCGAGCTCCGTCGCTACGCCCGCAACCGCAACCGGCCCCTCGCCCACGTCGCCGCCGATGTCCTCGACCACGGCATCGAGATCGCCGACCGCGCCGCTGGCTGACCGTCGGCGCCGATCGCCACGCCCGGATTTCGGGCCGGTCAGCGCAGCCACTGGGCGACCTCGGTCGCCCAGTAAGTCAGTACCGCGTCCGCACCCGCGCGGCGGATTGCGGTGAGCTGTTCGAGAATGATCCGCTGGCGGTCGATCCAGCCCCGTGCCGCAGCGGCCTCGACCATGGCGTACTCGCCGCTCACCTGGTACGCGAACACCGGAACGGTGACCGTCCGGCGCACCGCGGCGAGGACGTCCAGGTAGGCCAGCGCCGGCTTGACCATCACCGCGTCGGCCCCCTCCGCGATGTCCAGCGCCACCTCGTGGAGTGCCTCGTCGGCCCGCCGGGCCGGATCCTGCTGGTATGTCGACCGGTCGCCGAACTGCGGCGCGCACTCCGCCGCGTCCCGGAATGGCCCGTAATACGCGGACGCGTACTTCGCGCTGTAGGCGAGCACCGGCAGCTGCTCGTGACCGGCCGCGTCGAGCGCGGCTCTGATCGCCGCCACCTGGCCGTCCATCATGCCGCTGGGTGCGACCATCGCCGACCCCGCATTCGCCTGTGCGACAGCGATTTTCGCGTACCGATCCAGGGTCGCGTCGTTGTCCACCTCGCCGCCGGAGGTGAGCAGTCCGCAGTGGCCATGGTCGGTGTACTCGTCCAGGCAGAGGTCCGTCATCAACACGGTCCGCGCTGCCACCCCGTCGGCGACCAGGGCCCGCAGCGCCCGCTGCACGATCCCGTCCGGATGGTCCGCGCCGCTGCCGCGCGCGTCCTTCACCGCCGGCACGCCGAACAGGATCACACCGCCGACACCGGCCTGCACCGCGTCGGCGACCGCCGCGCGGAGCGAGTCCACGGTGTGTTGCAGCACGCCCGGCATCGACGGGACCGCGGCCGGGTCGTCCAAGCCTTCCTTCACGAACAGCGGCAACACCAGATCCGCCGGTGCCAGTGACACGTCCGACACCAGCCTGCGCAGCGGCGCCGAGCCCCGCAGCCGCCGAAGTCGGTCTACGGGGAAGCCGGTCACCGCTTGGTCCGCCGCTTCGGCGCCGGTCGTGCCGACGCCGGGATGAGCGGCTCCTCCGCCTGCCGGGCCGCGACGAACGCCGCCAGCTGGGCGGTCAACGCCGGCACCGTGGACTCGGTCGCCTCCACGTCGACCCGCAGCCCGAGATCCCGCGCCGTCGCCGCGGTCTGCGGCCCGATGCAGGCGATCACGGTCCGCTCATGCGGCTTGCCCGCGATCCCGACCAGGTTCCGCACGGTCGACGAGGAGGTGAACAGCGCCGCGTCCACCTTGCCGCCCTTGATCGCTTCCCGTACCGGCGCGGGCGGCGGCGCGGCCCGCACCGTGCGGTACGCCGTGATGTCGTCGACGGCCCAGCCGCGTTCCTTCAGCCCGGCCACCAACGTCTCGGTCGCGATATCCGCGCGGGGCAGGAATACCCGGTCGAGCATGTCCAGGATGTCGTCGTACTCGGGGAAGTCGGCCAACAGCCCCTCCGAGGACTGGTCGCCGGACGGCAGCAGGTCCGGCCTGATCCCGAACGAGACCAGCGCGTCGCCGGTCACCGCGCCGACCGCAGCGACCTTCACCCCGGCGAACGCGCGAGCGTCCAACCCGAACTCCGCGAGCTTCTCTCGTACCGCCTTCACCGCGTTCACCGACGTGAACACCACCCAGGCGTACCGGCCGGTCACGAGACCCTTGATCGCCCGCTCCATCGGCGCCGGTGTCCGTGGCGGCTCCACCGCGATGGTCGGTACCTCGAGCGGCTCGGCGCCGTAGCCGCGCAGCAGCGCGCTCGTCTCACCCGCCTGCGCACGCGTGCGTGGCACCAGGACCCGCCAGCCGAACAGCGGGCGCGACTCCCACCACGACAGCGCGGCCCGCTGCCGCAACGCCGGTCCGACCACGAACAGCGCCGGCACCGCCTCCTCGGCGATGCCGGCGGCATCGGCCAGGTCGGCCATCGTGTCGAGCGTGCCGGTGATCGTCCGCTGTGTGGTGGTCGTGCCGGCCACGGTGACGGCGGCAGCCTCGTCCCCGGACCTTCCGTGCTCGACCAGTGCCGACGCCACCTTGCCGGTGTCATTCGCCGTGTGCGTCAGGATCAGCGTGCCCGGTGCGGCCGCCAGCGCAGCCCAGTCGGTGTCGCCGTTGACGTCGGCGTGCGTGCTCAGGCCGCTCGCCGCCTCGGCGAAGCCGGCATACGCCCCGAACGCCGCCGCAGTCGAGATGCCCGGCACCAGTTCCCAGGTCAGCTTCGCCCGGCCGAACGCCTTCGCGTACCCGAGCGTCTCCAGGGTGGCCGCGTGCGTGCTGAGCGGATCGCCGTCCAGCACCACCGTGACCGCCGATCCTGCCCGCGCCGCTGCGGTCGCCTCCACGGGGCCAGCGTCGGCCAGCCGCTCCGCTTCCGCCGGGGCATGCACGGCGACACGGTCGAGTACCGCGGCCGGCCCGACGAGAACGTCCGCCGTCGCCAGCATCTCCATCGCCCGCATCGTCAACAGCTCGGAATCCCCCGGGCCGGCGCCGATCAGCGCCACCCGGCCGGCGACCTTCTTCTTGCTCACCATCAACTCGTCCCCATCACGTAGCCGCGCCGTCATGACGCGGGAGCCCGTCGAGGTCGGCCGTCAGCACCGCACCTGCCCCCTGATCGGGGAGTTGGCGCCCGAGCGCCTCGGGAAGTACCCGCGGCAGCTCGAACAGCTCACGGAGCGCGTCCGCATACGCGTCGCCCCCGGGATCGGTGGCCAACTCCTTGACCCGCACCGTCGGGGCGTGGATCAGCTTCTCCACCACCCTGCGCAGGGTGTCTTCCACCTCGGCCCAGGCACCCGGATCGAGGTCCGGCAGCCGGCCGATCAAGCGCTGCAACTCGGCCCGGACCACATCCTCGGCCTTGCCCCGCAACGCCACCACGGTCGGCGCCACCCGGATCGCCCGGTGCCAGCCCAGGAACGCAGTCACCTCGTCCGCGACGATCGCGTGCGCCGCATCCACGTCCTGCTGCGC
>DASZVT010000226.1:0-22075 GCA_035546915.1 Mycobacteriales bacterium
CGATACACACCATCTTTCCGTCGTCGTAGCTCACCAACGCGCCGTCCTGGACGTGCATGTACCAGGCGCAGGGCTTCTGCTCGGCGGGCTTGCCCTTCGTGTAGGTGATCGGGGGCATCAACCCGTCGGCGGTGTAGTCGGCGCCCAGCGAGTAGAGACCGTCGTAGATCTCCTGCGACGTCGGAGTGTCCGAGACGTGCGCCGCAGCCTTGCCGAAGACCACGCCCGCGGCCCAGCCGGACGTCGCTGCACCGTTGATGTCGGTGTCCGGCGAGTACTGCTTCATGGCGGCGTTGAATTCGTTGACCGCCGGGGTATCGGCCAGCCAGGAGAATCCCGGGCTCATGATCCAGAGCTTCTGGTAGGCGTCCTTCTTGGCCAGGTCACTGGTCCAGGTGCCCGACTGTTCGACCGGGGTGAACGTGTAGCCGTGCGAGGCGCAGTTCTGCATGAAGCGCCCCGCGGTCTCCTGCGCGGTCGCCAGGAAGATCGTGTCCGCGCCTGCCTTCTGCAGGGTAAGGCACTGCGCCGCGTAGTCCGGCGCAGACGCCGACAGCGCCGCCGCACCAGCGAACGTCACGCCGATCTTCGGTGCGAGTGACTTCGACAGCGTGCCGCCCTGCGCACAGGCCGGCACCTCGGCACAGTAGACCACGCCGTACGACTTGTTACCGGCCAGCTTCGTCGTGTTCGCGGTGAGCTCCAGCCCGTTCACCGCGGTGATCGCGGTGGCGAAGAAGTTCGGATCGGTCATCCACTGTGCCCCGGTAGCACCCCCGCCGATGACCGGGACGTGCTTGCTTGCCGCATATGAAGCCCAGGATCCTTCCAGCCCGGACTCCCAGACACCGACGAGCGCGACGACGTGATCCTGCTCGATCAGTTCCTTCACGTTCACCAGCGACCTCGACGCGCTGGCCGCGTCGTCCTTGACGATCACCTCGACGGGATGTCCATTAATTCCGCCGTGGGCGTTGGTGTACTTGGCCCACGCCTGGACGGCGTCCGCGTCCGCCTTGGAGGTCACGCCCGCGAAACCGCTGAAGGTACCCGGCACGCCGATCTTCAGCGGCGCCTTCGTCGCGGAAGAGCTACTTGTTGTCGAACCCTGGTCCGACGATGTGGCATTCGTCCCGCTGCTACCGCACGCGGTCACCGCCATCGCCACGACGACTGCGGCCGTACCGGCCTGCAGAATCCGTCGGCGTACACCCATCAGCTTGCTCCTCGTCTGCGTGGTCGAAGGGACTGACGCGCTGCACCGCCTGCTCGACAGGCCGGTCAATTCATAACCTGACTATCGTCAGAGGTCGTATTCAAGTTCTCGCTTTTCCGGTTGTCAACCTCACATCTTTGCCACCTGCCACCACCGACGATCAGGCCCGCGAGAGCAGCGAATAAGGCAGAATCGGCCGTCATGGCCGGTCGGCACGGGACGTGAGAACGGATACAGCGATGACGATTGACCCGGATCGAGACGACACCCGCCCGGTGACCAACTGGGGCCGGTGGGGTGACGCGGACGAGCGCGGAGCGCTGAACCTGCTGACCCCCGAGACGGTTCTGGCTGCCACCCGGCTATGCCGGACCGGGAAGACCTACAGCCTCGCGCTGCCGATCCAGCGGGAGGGGATGCCGGTCGTCCCGTACCGGGTTCCACCGCAACGCTTCACCCTGACCAAGCATGCGGACGATCCGGTATTCGCCGCGTTCGGCAATCCGGACGTCGGGTCACACGAGGACGTTCTGATCTTTCCGTCCCACAATGAGACGCATTTGGACGCGTTCTGCCACGTGCACCACCGGGACCTGCTATACAACGGCTTTCCGGCCCGGAGCGTGCGCGACACCAGCGGCGCCGAGCACTGCGGGATCGACAAGGTCGGCAGTATCGTCGGGCGCGCCGTGCTGCTCGACATCGCCGGCCATCTCGGCGAGGGGGCGCTACGCGAGCCCCGCACGCTGACCACCACAGACCTGCTCGGATGCGCCGACGCGCAAGGGGTCGAGATCCGCAACGGCGACATCCTGCTGATCCGGACCGGCTGGCTGCGGCAATTCCTTGCCAACCCGGACGATCCGGCTGCCATGACCAGTCAGACCGGACTGGGCATGGACGCGGTGAACCTGCTGCGAGAGCGCGACATCGTCGCGGTCGGCGCGGACAACTCCGCGGTCGAGGTCATCCCGTTCGACGGCGAGTTCCTCGCTGTGCACGTGGCCCTGCTCGTCCACCTCGGGGTGCACCTGCTTGAGCACCTCGACCTGGAGCAGCTCGCCGCCGACCAGGCCTACGAGACGCTGTTCGTGGCCGCACCGCTCCCGGTCCAGGGCGCCACCGGCAGTCCGATCAACCCGATCGCCATCGCGTGACCGGGGCAGCGTGACCGTCAGTCAGGCCGTCGGCTCCAGCAAGACGTCGCGGGGACCCAGTTCACCGTCCGGATAGAAGTTTTGACCCCACTCCCGGATGTGCCGGAAGCCCGCCGCTTCATTGGTGGCAAGCGCCGGCCGCTCCAGGAAGCGCTGGTTGTTCCAGATCTTCAGGTCGTCCGGTAGGGCCGCCTTCAGGCCGACCACCCGCTGCGCGTAGCGATCGGTTCCCTCGTCGCCCGGAATGCGCTCGACGAAGTACGTCCCGAAGACTTCGGTGGTGTCGTCGTCGACCGGGGTACAGGCGATCACCGTCATCGTGCTGCGCTCCGCGTCGGTGTGCACGTTGTACGAGATCCCGGTACCCGCCCACATCAGGTACAGCGTGTTGAGCTCGTCGCCCTGCCGGTCCCGGCCGTCTGCCCAGCGTCGCCCGAAACCGACCTTGGCCCGCCACGTCCACTCGTCGACGCTCTCGGTCAACACCAGCGGCGTCGTCGGCGTTCCGTGCACGTACCGGAAGTGGATCGGATCCACGGCGTTCTCCAACAGCATCTGCGGGTGCACGTAGGTGTTCTCGTACCGGCTCTGGGCGTCAGGCCCAGCCGGGTAGTACGCGCGCTCGCCCAGGTGCGGTGCTAGCTCGGTGAATTCGCTCGGTAGGTCGAACAGCGGCGGCCGGCCGGCGGCGTCGTGCCAGATCGAGATCACGCCCAACGACTCGTGTACCGGCCAGGAACGCACCCCGCGAGACTTGTTGGGCCGGTCCTGATACGGGATCCGGACGTTGCGCCCTTCGGGACTCCACACCCAGCCGTGGAACGGACACTGGATGCCCTCGTCGGTGACGCAGCCGCCGTACGCAAGGTTTGCACCGAGGTGCGCGCAGTACGCGTTCAGTACGTGAACGTCGCCGTCCTTCCCCCGGAAGGCGACCAGGTCCTCGCCGAAATAGCGCAGCGGCTTGACCTCCCCCACCGCGAGGTCGGTGCTCCACCCGACCTGGAACCAACCGGTCGGACGCATACTCAATCGGGTGCGCATCGGATCCCTACCCCTCAGAACGTGAGTCTAGAATTCAAGTCTAGCTCCGGCGCGGACCGGACCGTCAAGCGGACGGACAGCCCGACGTGATCACAGCGTCACTAGCATCGGGTGCACCCACGGGAGGGCGAGCGACGACATGGGGAGCACGGCCACGGCGTGGAGCGCTGACCAGCGGGCGTTGGTGGACGCCGCCCTCGACGCGCTGCAGGGCTCGGACGAGGTGGACTTCTCCATCACCGACGTGGTCGAACGTGCCGGGAGCAATCGCGCCGCTCTCTACGCGTCGTTCGGATCCAAAGACCGGTTGTTGCTCGCGGCCGTCGCCGAAGCGGTACGACGCACCGTCGCCGCTGCGGACGGCCACCTGCAGGGCGCCAGCACCCCGGCCGCGGGGCTGGAGGCGTGGGTGCGGGTACTGCTCGGCCGCGCCGGCGATCCGACTGCATCCGCCTGGACGCTGCCGTTCGCCCTGAACGCCAACCGGTTGCTGCACCGTTTCCCGGAGGCGGAGCACAGCATTCGACTGCCGTTGCGGCAGCAGCTCAGCGCGCTGCTACCGGCCGACACCGCCGAGCCGCCGGAGCAGATCGCCGAGGCGATCTTCGCGATGGTGATGAACGTCCAGGCCATGCACATCGCCCGCGGCACCAAGATCCCGGCCGCGGACGTCGACGTGTACGTTCGGTGCGCGCTGCGGATCGCGGGACTCCCGCCGTCCGGC
Organism: Mycobacteriales bacterium; assembly: GCA_035546915.1. Classification (GTDB taxonomy): domain Bacteria; phylum Actinomycetota; class Actinomycetes; order Mycobacteriales; family CAJCIY01; genus DASYGP01. The sequence goes on from DASZVT010000226.1 coordinate 4,142, forward strand.
ACCGGACCGGCTCGCCGCTAGAGATCGGCCGCCTGCAGCGTCGGCAGCACGGCCGCCGCAATCGCCTGCGCCCCGGCCGCATTCGGCACGGTGCCATCGTCGGACAGGCTGCTGCGGTACTTCCCGCCCTCGGCCACCGCCGCGTACAGATCCAGGACCGGCACCTGCTCGGGCTTCGCCAGCGCCCGCAGTGCCGTATTGAGAGCGCGCACCGCCGTATCGGAGACACCCGCCACCGGCGGCACCGTGCACAGCACCACCGTGGCCCCGTGCGCCCGCGCAATCGACACCATCTGCCTGACGTTCAACACCACGGTGAGTTGGGTGACACCCGCGCGCAGGTCGCTGCCGCCTGCCTGCACCACCAGCACCTTCGGTGAGCCGGCGAGCCCGTCCGCGCTGAACCGGGCCAGCATCTGCGCAGTCGTGTCGCCTGCCTTGGCCGCATTGTGGACGTCGCGCAGGACCGGGTCCTGCCGCATCACCCGGGCGTACCAGGAAGCGCCGCCGGCGCTGACCCCATCGCCGATCACCGCGGCGGATTGGTCGCCGGTGTCCGCAGCCGCGGAGGTCGAGGGTGCGGACGGGCTGCCCGCGGCGGTCGGCACCGTGGTCGGACTGGCAGCAGCGGATGCTGCCGGGCCGACTCCCGAACCGTCCGCGGCTACCGCCGACGACTGCTCGACGGGTGGCTTCGGGTCGTGCACGACCGCGAACGTCGCCACTCCGATCGCGGCGACGATCACGACAGCCAGCGTCACGTCCCCGGCGCGCACCACGGGGTGATTTTTACAGACATATAGGCCGAACCGACGGCTGCCACACCGGGCCGTTCCAGCGCGATCGAATGCGGGTCAGTCCGCCGCGGGCACCGCCGTCGGAGCCGACGCCGCCCGTTGCCGCACCGCGCGGGTGACCCGGCGCTCGGCGAAGAAGCTCAGGAAAGGGACGAACCCAGCGCAACCGATCGGGAGCGCGAACCGCAGCGGCCACCGCTCGCGCTGCCACAGCTGGCCGGCCAGCAGCAGGTACACGATGTAGAGGAAGCCGTGCACCGGACCGACGATCTTGTCGACCCCGGGGTGGTCGGCGCCGTACTCCAACGGCAGCCCGACGAAGACCAGCGTGAGCAGGCCGAAGCCGACGACGATCGCCAGCACCCGGTACGCGGTGAGCAGCACGTCCCGGCGCGGGGCTACGGGCACTGCGCTGCCGGTCGTATCGACAGTCATCGGCGCGGGTTCGCATTCAATTCGGCGAGCCAGTCGTTCCATTCGGCCACGTCGGGATCCTCCTCAGGGGTGGGCAGCGGCGCCTGGATCAGCGCTGCGGCTCGTGCGGGCAGCGCCACCCGCGGGTCGCGGTCGGGCAGTCGCGGCACCGGCACGGCCGGACGCGGCCGGTGCGCGTGGCCGGCCGGGCGGTGAGTGGTGTCGTGCAGTGCCTTGAACCAGAACGCGACAAACAGGAAGGAGAACAGCCACCAGTTGAACGCGTAGGCGGTGTTCTGCAGCGACCCGTGCCGTGCCTGTGCGACGTCCCACTGCCAGTACCCCAGGACGCCGCAGACCGCGGCGGCCGTGAGACAGAACAGCAGCCCGCCGATCCACCGAGGGGTAAAGGCGAGCCGGGGCATGCTTCGAGGGTACCCGTGCACGCGTCACCCGGCTCGGGGACGAGCGCGCCCGGCGCCTGCCCGCGTCACGTTGTCCGGCGTGGCTCGTTGACAAAGGGAGGTACCACCCGGCGGCCCCCACAGCAGTGCAGGAGGATCCATGCCGCAGCATGCGCGGACCACGTCCCGCCACGGTCGTCGAGCCGCCGCGGTCGGCGCTGCGACGCTCGCACTGGCGCTCGGCTCCGCAGCGCTGGCCCCGGCCGCGATGGCGGCCGACAGTCCGAGCGACGGCGGGTCCGGCGGCCTACTCGGCTCGCTGACCGGGACGGTCACCGGCACCCTGAACGGCGTCGTCGGCACGCTCACCGGTGCCTCCCCCACGCCCTCACCGTCGGCCTCGCCGGACGCGTCGAACCCGGTCGGGTCACTGCTCGGCACCGTCACCGGCACCCTGCAGGGCGTGACCGGTGCGGTCGGGTCACTGCTCGGCGCCACCGCGCCTGCGCCGACGCCCCCCGCCACGCCGCCAGCCGCCGCAGGCCCCGCCGCCGGCGGCGCCGACAACGCCGGCCCGCCGCCGGCGGCCACCTCGGTACCGACCACTGCGACCACGCAGCAGCAGGTCACGACGGCGGCGAACACGCTCGACGTGCTGACCCTCGACAGCCCCGGCAACTCGCTGTTCCCGGACCTGTCCGGGTTGGACGCACTGACCGGCCTGACGCTGAACCCGTCCGCCGGAACCGGCACCGACTCGGTGCCAGTTCCGCAGGTCGCGCCGGCCGCGCCAGCCCCGCAGTCCCTGGTCCCGCAAGTCAGCACGCAGGCGCTGGCCCCGGACCTCGCGGACGTGCCCGGCGGCAGCGGCGGCGCCTCGACGGCGCTGGTCGTGCTCGCCGTGGTGCTGCTCGCCGGCACCGCGACCGGCAATGTCCGGCTGATCCTGACCCGGGCCGGTCAGCGCGCCGCCCGCGCCGACTACGTCCCGGTCGCGGTCTCCCGGCCGCTGCCACACTGACCAGATCCGGCCAGGTCCAACAACGCACGACGCTGCTGGTCACGACTCCCGGTCGCGATCCCTGCCCCGGCGCTGCGGCGCGCGGCCGGCCGGTTGTACCGGTGGCGCCGGCTCGCCGCGCCGGCTGATCGGGCGCACCTCGGTCTCCCCCGGTGACACCACCACTTCCTCGCCCTCGTGCTCCAGGGTGATGGTCTGGCCGTCCCTCGCGGTGTACGACGCTTCGCTGGCCGTCAGCGTCACCCGCAGCGTGGTGCCGCGCCAGCACAGCCCGAACGACAACCTGGCCAGGCTCGCCGGGAGTTGCGGCCGGAACGTGAGCATCCCGCCGACATCGCGCATGCCGCCGAACCCGGCCACCAGCGCCAACCAGGTCCCGGCGAGCGAGGCGATGTGCACCCCGTCGCCGGCGTTGTGCGCCAGGTCGTCGAGGTCGACGAGCGCGGCCTCGCCGAGGTAGTCGTACGCGAGGTCGAGGTGCCCGACCTCGGCGGCGACGATCGACTGGATGCATGCCGACAACGAAGAATCGCGTACGGTGATCCGCTCGTAGTAGGCGAAATTGCGGGTCTTCTGCTCGTCGGTGAAGGCGTCGCCGCGCCGATAGAGCGCCAGCACCAGGTCGGCCTGCTTGACCACCTGCTTGCGATAGAGATCGAAGTACGGGTAGTGCAACAGCAGTGGGTAGGTCTCCGGCGGCGTGTTCTCGAAGTCCCACTGACCGTGATCGGTGAACCCGTCCGCCTGCGGGTGGACTGCCAAGTCCTCGTCGTACGGGATGTACATGGTGTTGGCCGCGTCCCGCCAGCCGGCGGCCTCCTCGGCGTCCGCGCCGAGCGCCTTCGCCTCCCGCACGTGCCGGCCCACCGCGTCCGCCGCACCGCGCAAGTTCCGCTGCGCCATCAGATTGGTGAACACGTTGTTATCCACGATCGCGGAGTACTCGTCCGGCCCGGTGACGCCGTCGATTCGGAAGTTGCCATGCAGATCGTGGTGTCCGAGCGAGCGCCACAACCGGGCGGTCGACACCAGCAGCGGCAGGCCGACCTCCGCCTCGAACGCGCTGTCCCCGGTCGCGTCCACGTACCGGATCACTGCATCCGCGATGTCGGCGTTGACGTGGAAGGCGGCGGTCCCGGCCGGCCAGTACGCCGAGCACTCCTCGCCGTGGATCGTGCGCCACGGGAATGCGGCGCCCTTCAGCCCCAGCTGGGTCGCCCGCTCCTGCGCCACCCGGAGCGTCCGCAGTCGCCAGACCAGCTCGTCCCGCGCCGCCTCCGGAACCGTGTACGTGAGCACCGGGAGAATAAAGCTCTCGGTGTCCCAGAAGGCATGGCCGTCATAGCCGGGGCCGGTCAGGCCCTTGGCGGCGATCGGCCTGCGTTCCGCCCGGGCACCTGCCTGCAGCACCGAGAACAGTGCGTACCGGACCGCCTGCTGCACCTCCGCGTCGCCGGTGACCTCGACGTCGGACCGCTCCCAGAACGCGTCCAGGTATTCCTGCTGCGAGCGGGCCAGCCCCTCCCAGCCGGAGCGCTTCGCACCGGTCAGCGCGGCCACCACCTGGTCCCGGATCGCCGGCAGCGACCGCCGGCTGGACCAGCCGTACGCCACGTACTTGATCACCCGTAGGCGCTCGCCCGGCTGCAGGTCGGCGGTGATCGTGACCCGGCCGAGATCGGGGAACGCCTGCGACTCATGCGCCAGGTTCGCCGGCCCGTCGATGTGGTGCTCGGTGACAGCCGCCATCCGCAGCTCGCTGTGCCGGGTGCGGTGAATCAACAGCACCGAAGTGCCGACCGCCTGGTGCTCCTCCGGTTCCAGCGGGTTCTCCAGGATCGCCGACACCCTCGGGTCGCCGCTGGCCGGGGGGAGCGACTCGTTCGCGACCAGTTCGGACTGCAACACCAGGCGCACCGGGGCATCGACGGCCCGGACCTCGTAACGGATCGCGGCGATCGACCGATGCGTGAACGACACCAGCCGGGTGGTGTCGACCTCGATCGTCTTACCGGTCGGGGTGACCCAGCGGCAGGTCCGGGTCAGGGTCCCCTCCCGCATATTCAGCACCCGCTCATGCCGCTCCACCCGGCCGTACCGGACGTCGAACGGCTCGTCGTCCACCAGCAGCCGGATCAGCTTGCCGTTGGTGACGTTGATGATCGTCTGGCCGGACTCCGGGTAGCCGTACCCTGCCTCCGCATACGGCAGCGGACGGAGTTCGAACAGGGAGTTGAGATAGGTGCCGGGCAGCGCGTGCGGCTCGCCCTCGTCGAGGTTCCCGCGCAGGCCGATGTGCCCGTTGGACAGCGCGAACACCGACTCGGTCTGCGCCAGCCGGTCCAGCGCCAACTGGGGTTCGCAGATGCTCCACGGCGCCACCTCGAAGGCCTTGCTACGCGTGGTCGGCGGCGTGTGGTTGCGGTCGCTCACAGCAACACCTCGTTCACGGACTCGCCGTTCCACAGCTCGCCGCTCACAGCAACTCCTCCAGATCGGACACCACGCGATCGGCACCATGCTCCAGCAAAGCGCGTTCGTGCGCGGTCCGCCGGTCGCCGGTGGCGCGGTTGACGCCGACCACGTAGCCGAACCCGCCGGCGCGGCCGGCTGCGACCCCGGCGATGGCGTCCTCGAACACCGCGGACGCCGCCGCCGGCACCTGCAGTCGCGTGGCAGCGGCCAGGAACATGTCAGGGGCGGGTTTGCCGGCAATGTGCTCAGTGACAGCGACCTGACCGTCGACCCGGACGTCGAAGAGATCCTCGATCCCGACACTGGCGAGCACCAACTGGCAGTTCGCCGAGGACGAGACCACTGCGGTGCGCAGGCCGGCGTCGCGCGCCGCACGCAGGAACCGCACCGAGCCGCCGAAGACCTCGACGTTGCCGGCCGCGATCTCCCGCTGTACCTGCTCGTTCTTGCGGGTCCCGATCGCCGCGACGGTGGCCTCGTCCGGCCAGATGCCGCGGCTCGTCAGGAAATCCCGAGTGCCGTCGTCGCGTGGCTTGCCGTCGACGTACCGCTCGTAGTCCGACGCGGTGAACGGGACGAAGCCCGCACCGTCGCGAGCGCGCAGGAAGTCGTCGAAGGTCTGCCTCCATGCCGCGGCGTGCACGGTGGCAGTACGGGTCAAGACGCCGTCGAGGTCGAACAGGCACGCCCGTATTGCCGCAGAGAGCCCCAGCATGATCCCAGCCTAGGCAGTGGGAGCCGATGTCATCCGCAGCTGCGGCCGCAAGACATGACCCGCTCCACCGCGTCCTCGTCCAGCGCCTCCCGTGGCAACGGGGTGGGACGGCGGCGCTGCGCACGCAATCCGTCGAGCAGCAGTTGCAGGTACCGCCGCCACAGCTGCGGATCTTCGTCCCGGGCGAAGCCGGCCACGTGCAGCACCATTCCCAGCAAGACCGGGACGTCCAACGCGACGACGTCGTCGCGCAACCGCCCCTGGGCGGCGGCGCGGGCAACCAACACCTCGACCGCGGGCTTGAGCCCTTGGCGTCCGAGGGCGCACCGGTCGCTGCCGTGCGCGGTGGACAGGGACACCTCGCGCAAACCGCGGTCCGCGGCGAACCGTTCACAGGCCCGACTGAGGAAGCCGGCGAACCCGGTCCAGCCATCCGGCGCCCGCGCCGCCGCCTGCGCGTCCGCGATGAGCTCGCGTAACGAGTCCTCGAAGAGTTCCTCGATCAGCGCCTCCCGGCTGGGAAACCGACGGTAGACCGTCCCCACGCCCACGCCGGCACGGCGGGCGATGTCGTCTAGCGACACCTCCAGGCCCCGCTCGGCGAACAGCGCCTGTGCGGCGGCCATCACCTTCTGCCGGTTCCGCTCGGCATCGCGCCGCAGCGGTCGCCGATCCGGGTCGTGGCACGTTCCCGACCCAGTACCGACCGGCCCGGTACTGATCACCGTCATCGTCGCCTCCCTCACAGCACGGGCACGGGTACCGTCTCCCCCTCGTGCTGCACCACGCCGCCCCGCAGCAGCAGTCCGCAGACCACGGCACCGATCGCGAAGATCAATGCCGACCACCAGAACGCCGTGGTGTAGCTATGCACCGTCGCCGAGGCGACCGCGCCCGCCGAGGTGCCGTGGTCGGCCAGGTAGCCGGTCAGCGCACTCGCCGCGATGGTGTTGAGCAGCGCGGTGCCGATCGACCCGCCGACCTGCTGGGAAGTGTTCACCAGCGAGGACGCGATGCCGGCGTCCCGTGGGTTCACGTTCAGGGTGCCGGCGTCCATACCCGGAGCGATCACCAGTCCCAGCCCGATCCCGACGCATAGCGACCCCGGCAGGATTCCGGTGACGTAACCCGAGTGCAAACCCACCTGGGCGAACAGCACCAAGCCGAGGGCCGCGAGCAACTGGCCGGCCACGATGAGCGGCCGCGGTCCGACCCGGTGCATCAGTTGGGTGGTTGCGATCCCGGCGGCGGTGCTGATCGCGACCACCGTGGGCAGGAACGCGAGCCCGGTCTTGACGGGCGAGTACCCGAGCGTGCCCTGCATGTAATAGGTCAGGAACAGGAACAGGCCGAACATCCCGGCACCGGAGAAGAAGATCGCGAGGTTCGATCCGCCGCGACTGCGATCCCACAGCACCCGCATCGGCAACAACGGATGCGTGGTGGTCCGCTCGATCGCGACGAACCCGGCCAGCAGCGCGACGCCCGCCACCAGGAACGTGATCGTCACCGGGTTCGCCCAGCCGCCGGTGTCGGCGTGCGAGAAGCCGTACACGATGGCGAACAATCCGGCCGCGGAGGTGATCGCACCGGGCACGTCCAAACTCGGTCGCTCACTCGCCCGGTTGGCGTGCAGCCAGACCATCCCACCGGCGAAGGCAACCGCCGCGAACGCCAGGTTGACGTACAGGCACCAGCGCCAGGACAGGTACTCGGTGAGCACGCCGCCGAGCAGCAGCCCGACGCCGCCACCGGCACCGGCCAGGCCGCCGAAGACGGCGAACGCCTTGCCCCGCTCACTCGGCTCGTGGAACGTCGTGGTGAGCAGCGAGAGGGCGGCCGGGGCGAGCATCGCGCCGAAGGCGCCCTGCAGCGCGCGGGCCGTGACCAGCACGCCGAACCCGTCCGCGAAGCCACCGATCGCCGACGCGATCGCGAACCCGCCGACTCCGATCAGGAAGATCAGCTTGCGGCCGACGAGGTCGGAAAGCCGGCCACCCAACAGCAGCAAGCTGCCGAACGCCAGCGCGTACGCCGTGATGATCCATTGCCGGTTGCTGTCCGAGAAGCCGAGGGCGTGCTGCGCCGACGGCAACGCGATGTTCACGATCGTGGCGTCCAGCACCACCATCAACTGGGCCACGCCCAGGACAGCGAGGATCCACCAGCGACGCGGGTCGAGAGCGCTCCCGCCAGGCGAACCGGACGCGGTGGACGAGACAGCGGTCGCCGTCATGGCAACTCCAGGAGTGAGCGCTCGAACGACGCACGCGCCGACAAGCTGAACGGTCACGGGGGGGACAACCAGATGCAGCGTAAAACCGAACCGGAGGCATGTCCTCCGGTATTCCGGTGACATGCGTCACGCCTGTGCTGGCACCATGACCCCATGAGCGATTACCCCGACGTCGGCGACGACTCCGACACCTTCGACCTGGAGCAGACCGACCGGCTACTGAGCACCACTCGGGCAGTGCGGCGCCGGCTGGATCTCGACCGACCCGTTCCCCGTGACGTGCTGCTGGACTGCATCCGGCTGGCCCAGCAGGCCCCGACGGCGAGCAACACCCAGACCTGGCACTTCGTGATCGTCACCGACCCGGCCAAGCGGGCGGAGCTGGCTCGGCTCTACAACGGCGTGGTGGCCCGGCGGGCCGCAACGCGGGCCGCGCCTGCGGACGCACACGCCGAGCGGATGTTCGCCTCGACGGCATATCTCAGCGAAGTGCTGCACCGCGTTCCGGTACACGTGCTGCCGTGCATCCGACGTCCGCTGCCGGACGCGCCCTCGCCGCTGGATCTGGCCAGCTACTACGCCACGATCATCCCGGCGGCCTGGAGCTTCATGCTCGCCTTGCGCTCGCGCGGGCTGGGATCGGTGTGGACCACGCAGAGCGTCGGCGCCGAGCAGGAAGTCGGCGCCTTGCTCGGACTGCCCGCCGATGTCCGGCACGTCGCGCTGCTGCCGGTCGCCTACACGCTCGGTACCCGATTCTCCCCGGCCTCCCGGCCACCCCCGGAGACGATCACCTCGTGGGACTCCTGGAGCGGCGAGTAGCCTGGCCGCCGACCAGGAATTGAGTGGGAGGATTAGCGTGGGCGCACAGGCACGGGTGGTTGCGGTGACCGGAGCGGCGCGAGGCATCGGCGCCGCGATCGCGGAGAGGTTCGCCGCGGCCGGATACCGGGTGGCGGTGCTCGACCTCGACGCGACGGCCGCCGAACAGACCGCCGCCCGGCTGTCCTCCGCGCACGGCGGTAGAACAGCCGGAATCGGAGTGGACATCGCGGACGCCGCGGCCGTCCCGGCTGCCGTCGACGCGGTGCGCGCCGCCCTCGGCCCGGTCGAGGTGCTGGTCAACAACGCCGGCGTGGACGTCATCAAGCCGTTCCTGGAATCCACCGAGGCGGAGTGGGCCCGGATCGTCGGGGTGAACCTGCTCGGAACGGTCCGGATGACGCGCGCGGTGCTGGACGGCATGGTGGAACGGTCCTGGGGACGGATCGTCTGCCTCGGCTCCGATGCCGGCCGGGTCGGCTCGTCCGGCGAAGTCGTGTACAGCGGCAGTAAGGGCGGCGTGATCGCCTTCGGCAAGGCACTCGCCCGCGAGGTCGCCCGTCACGCCATCACCGTGAACACGGTCTGCCCGGGACCGACCGACACCGCGCTGCTGGATCAGGTGAATGCGGCCAGCCCCAAGCTCTACGAAGGGTTGGCGCGGGCGATCCCGCTGCGCCGGATCGGGCAGCCGGCCGATGTCGCCCCGGCCGTGGTGTTCCTCGCCTCGGACGAGGCCGGCTACATCACCGGCCAGACGCTGTCGGTCAGCGGCGGCCTCACCATGGCCTAGGGACCAGTACCTCCGTGCTGCGCGTCCTCTTCGAGCAGCGCACGCACCGCCGCGAGCACCACTTTCCCTTGCGGGTTACGCGGCAGCGGGCCAGGGCCGACGACCCAGCGTGCCGGCACCTTGAACGCAGCCAACCGGTCAGACAGGCTGCGCCGCAGCACCCCGACGTCCAGGTCCGTCCCGCCGTCGACCTGGACCACCGCGCCGACCTGTTCGCCGAGCAGCCGGTCCGGCACTCCGACAACGGCTGCGTCCCGCACCCCGGGGACGGCCAGCAGCGCGGCCGCGACCTCGGCGGGGGCGATGTTCTCGCCACCGCGGACGATCAACTCCTTGCTGCGGCCCACCATCGTCACGATGCCCTCGTCGTCGATGCGGGCAAGATCACCGGTGCGCAGCCAGCCACCGGGGCGGAAGGTGCGCGCGGACTCCTGCGGTCGATTCCAGTACCCACTCACGACGTTCGCGCCACGCAGCCAGAGCTCACCGGCCCCGGTGGCGTCCGGCTGGTCCAGGCGGGCGTCCATGATCGGCACCACCCGGCCGGTCGCCTCCGGCCGACGCCGGTAGTCCTCGCCGAAGTTGTAGATGGCGACCGAGGAGGTCTCGGTCATCCCGTATCCGTTTCCGGGCACCACCCCGGGCAGTGCGGACGCGAACCGCTCCGGCAAATCCGTCGGCGGGGCCGCACCGCCGACGGCGACCCCCGTCAGGCTGGACAGGTCATGGACACCCGGCCGGTACGCGTCCAGCAGTTGCAGCGCCATGAACGGCACGCCGCCCATGGACGTCAACCGCTCTCTCTCGATCAGCGCGAGTGCCTGCGCCACGTCCCACTTGTGCATCAACACCAGCAGCGAGCCGGCTGCCAGCGCCGGGAGCAGATACGAGTGGGCGCCGGTCACGTGGAACAACGGAACGGTGAGCAGGGCACGCGGCAGCGTGGTCGGCGCCGGCCGGCCGGCTCGTGCAGCGTCCAGCGCGCGGAAGTACTGGCGGCTGAGCAGATTCGAGACCATGTTCCGGTGTGTGCCCGGCACCCCCTTCGGGGGGCCGGTGGTTCCGGACGTATAGAACAGCGTCGCGAGCGCGTCCTCGTCGATCATCGCGTCCGGCATGGTGCTGCCCGCGCCGGCTTGGAGGACGGAGGCGACGGTGGGCCAGCGCGAACCGTCCGCTGCCCTAGCCACCAGCACCGCCTGGAGCCCGGCCAGGACGTCGTCTCCGAGTCGCTCGGCCCGCTCGCCGTCGACCACCGCGACCCGAGCACCGCTGTCCGCGAGCGCGTAGCCAAGTTCGTCGCGGGTCCACCAGGCGTTGAGCGGGACCGCGACCGCGCCGATCGAGACCGTGGCGAAGAAGGCGACGGAGAACTCGGGCAGGTTGCGCATCGCGATCGCCACCCGGTCGCCGGGGCCGACACCTGCGCTGCGGATGAGGTACCGGGACATGGCGGCGACCGCCGCCGCGTGCTCGGTGAACGTCATCAACTCCCGGTCGAGCAACAGGAACGGGGCATCACCGAAGCGCTCGCTGGCGAGCAGCACCTCGCGCAGCGTTCGCGCGCCGGCCGCCCAGGCGCGGACCTGCCCGCCGTCGACGGGTACGTCCCGCATCGCGTACGGCTGGCCCGGCGCGGTGAGCTCGGCAACGGCCCGTTCGGCCGCACGTATCCGGGCCGTCGTCACGGCACGACAATAGGCCCGGTAGCGGGCCGGTGAGCACAGGGAGGAGCTGCGGATGAGACTCGGACTGCGCGTCCCGGCCACCGCCTTCGCGGATGCCGCGGTGCTGCGCGAGGTGGTCGCCGTCGCCGATGACGGCGGGCTCGACCAGCTCAGTGTCGGCGACCACGTCACCTTCCACGGTGGTCAGGGGAACGACGGCATGGTCGGTGCCGCAGCGCTGGCGGGGTTGAGCCGTCGCTGCGAGATCGGCGTGTCGGTCTATCAGCTACCGCTGCGCCACCCGGTGCCGGTAGCCCGGCAGGTGCAGGGGATCGCCGCGCTCGCGAGCGGCGGCTTCGCGCTAGGGGTGGGCGTCGGCGGCGAGGACCGCACGGAGGTGCGTGCCTGCGGCGTCGACCCGGCTACCCGCGGTCGGCGCACCGACGAGAGCCTCGCGCTCCTGCGACGCCTGCTCACCGGTGAGACGGTCACCGCGCACGGTGAGTTCTTCGACCTCGACGGGGTGTCGGTGTTGCCCCCGCCGCCACGCCCGGTGCCGCTGGTGGTGGGGGGTCGCTCGGACGCTGCGCTGCGCCGCGCCGGGGCGTACGGCGACGGCTGGCTCGGCGTCTGGGTTTCGTCCCGCCGGTACGCCGACGCCGTCACCGCGGTGCAGCAGCACGCCGTGGCCGCGGCACGCACGGTGGACTGGCGGCATGGCCTGCAGATGTGGTGCGGGTTCGGGCCGGAGCCGGCGCGGGCCCGGGCACTGCTCGCCGCCCAGATGGAGCAGCTGTACGCACTGCCCTTCGCGAAATTCGAGAAGTGGTGCCCGGCCGGGCCACCGGACGTCGTCGCCGAAGCGGTCGCCGGTTACGCCGGGACGGGGGTCCGGGACGTCGGGCTGATCGCCGTCGCCGCGACGCCACAGGACGCGGTCGCCGGTGCCGTGGCGGTTCGCCGGCTGTTGCCTGCGGACTGACGACGCTCAGCGCTTCCGGCGACTCAGCGCTTCCGGCGACTCAGCGCTTCCGCCGACGACTTGGCTGCGGAACGATCCCGCGCAGCAGCAGTTCCATCCCGCGCCGGTGGGTATCCCCCGCGTCGAGCGTCCCGAGCGTGGCGCGCACCTGGGCCAGCGTCGGGTAGAGCTCCGCCGCCGGCGGCGTCTGCGGCAGGAAGCCGACGCGTCGCGGCCTGCGGCCACGCGGCACCCGGTCGGAGGGGTCTGCGATCAGCTGCCCGAAAGTGAGCGCGGTCAGCACGTCGTAGGCCTCCAGCGCGGCCGCCTCGTCGAGCCCACCCTCCATCAGCATGCCCAGCACCGCGTCCGCGAGGGTCGTCGCCGTCGGCGACAGCCGGTGGAAGCGCGCGTAACGCGCCAGCCCCGGGTAACGCAGGTATGCGTCACGCACCCGCTCGCTGAGCTCGATGAGCCGCTCGCGCCAGTCCCCTTCACGCGGGATCTGGACCGGCTTCACGACCGCTTCCGCGACCCGCTCGATCAGCGCACGCTTGTTCGGCACGTAGTAATAGATGGCCGGCGCGGTGACGCGCAGGTCGTCGCACAGCCGGCGGATGGTCAGCGAGCCGAGCCCCTCACGCGCGACGATCCGAAGCGACGCCGCCACGATCTCGTCCTCGGACAATTGCGCGGTCCGCGCGGCAGCCGCCGATCGACGGGTCGTCGGCGCTGTCATCGCGTCCCTCAGATCGTCCCGGTGGTGCTGGTCCCGGTGTCCTGGTGTCCCGGTGTATTGGGCTGCCGCCGACCCTATCGCCGAGTTCTCGCCACAGGAGCAGCCAGTAGGGTCGGAGCACCTGCCTACCGACGGGAGAGCTGATGGGTACGCGGTTGACGGACGCAGACGAGGGGATCCATCCGGTCGGGCCGGAAGACAACTGGAACGAGAGCCGGTACATCGACTATTGGGACCCGACCAGCGGGGTGGGCGGCTGGCTGCGGATCGGGATGCGGCCGAACGAGGGTCGCGCCGAGATGTCGTCGTGCACGTACCTGCCGGACGGACGTGCGGCGTTCTTCTTCGAGCGCGCGCCGATCGACGGCAACGGATTGGTCGCCGGCGGCCAGTCCTGGGAGATCGACGAGCCGTACCGCCGCAACCGGGTCCGGTATCGCGGCGAGGTGTTGCTGCTGGACGACCCGTGGTTGCTCACCGATCCGAAGACCGCCTACGGCACCAGCCCGCGGGCAGCGGCGGAGATCGACCTCGAGGTCGTCTCGCAGGGGCTCGACGCGGTGATGGGCCTCGACCAGGACCACATCGACCGGATCTTCCTGCCGGGACAGGCCAGCTTCCACTACCAGCACCTGGGCCGCACCACCGGCACCGTCCGCATCGGCGACCGTAGCTGGCAGGTCGACGGGCGCGGTGGCAAGGACCACTCCTGGGGGCCGCGGAACTGGCACGCCAAGATCTACCTGCGCTGGCTGAGCTGCTCGGTCGACGACGACAACGGCTTCATGCTGACCCGGGCCGTCGGGCCCACCAAGAAGACCCGCAGCGGCTTCGTCTGGGAGGACGGCGCTTTCCACCTCGTGGACGACTTCACGATGCGCAACCGGTACGCCGATGGCCCGAACTACGAGCTGCTCGGTACCGAGGTCCAGATCCGCGCCGGCACGCGGAACTGGCGCGCCACCGGGACGCCGCAGGCGTGGCTACCGGCCCGGCACCGCCAGCCCGGAGCCGACGGCAAGGAGGCGATCCTGCGGATCGTGAAATCACCGACGTCCTGGGTCTGGGGCGGCCGCGACGGCACCGGGCACTGCGAATGGCACGACCTGATGGTGGACGGCAAGCCGATCGCGCTGGACGACTGAACACCGGATCGACCGGTTACTCAGCGGACGGCACTTCCAGGCCGAGCAACCCACGCCCGACCAAAAGCATCAGCGCCGCGACGAAATTATCCGCTCCGAATGACGGGGCCGTCGGAGCCTGGGACGGCGACTGCAGCAGCGCCACCAGGACGAGTGGCAGGGCGGTCGGCCCGAACAGGTGCCGGTGGGGCGAACAGGTCATGACCGCGCGCAATGCCCGGGCGCCGGCCCTCGCAGCGGTGGCACGGTCCGCCTCGATCCGCGGGTCGAGCGACGCGTTGGCCGCCCACATGCGTACGGCACCGCAGTACCGCGGGTAGTCCGCCATAGCAGCCTGCAGCCAGGCCTGTAGCGCGGCACTGGGATCGGCTGCGGTCACACTCGCTGGCACATCGCCGAGCAATCGGCCCAGGTGCTGACAGGCCCGGTTCGACACCGTCGCCGCCAAGTCCTCGCGGTTGGCCCAGTAGGTGTAGACCGAGCTGTAGCGGACTCCCGCCTCCGCCGCGACCTCGGCCATCGACATGCCCTGTAGCCCGCGCCGCATCAACACCGTCTCGGCGGCATTCACGATGCGGGTCACCGTTTTCAGCGCACGCGGGCTGACCGGGCGCCGCAGGCCTATCCACTCCTGCGTGGGCGTGCCGCTAGCCGCGCCGTCCTCGGGTGGAGGTGACGGCGGCGACCAGGTGTGCACGAGTTGGTCGAGGACAGCGGTCGTGGACGGGAAGAGCGTCAACTGCAGCAGCCGCGCCCAGGTCTCGTTCAATTCCGCTTCGTCGCAAGGCCAACCAAGGCCATGCAAGCTGTGCGCCCAGTCCGACGTCGACAGCACCACCAGCGCGAGGTCGGCAGCGACCTCGACCGGTATCGACTCGGGAAACCGGGACGCCACCCGGTCGGTGAACCTCCGATTGAACCGGTCCCCGTCCGCACCGCTCAGACCCGCATCCGCGGCGGCCGCCGCATACAGCTCGAAGGTGAACGTGTGGCGATGGAAGATCAGGCCCAACCCGCCGAGCCAGGTGCGCAACTCGTCGAAACCACGTTCGGTCGGTCCGAGTTCGCCGAGCCGGCTGGCGTGCCGGAGCAGCTCGGTCGCCAGCTGCTCGGCGAACACCGCGAAGATCTCACCCTTGCTCGCGAAGTATTGGTAGACCCCGGCTGCGGTTCGGCCCGCGCGCGCCCCGATGTCCTCGACCGTGACGGCGTGGTAACCACGCTCGGCGAACACCGCGCGCGCCGCCGACAGGATCTGGGTGCGGCTTCGGGTTCCCAGGACTCCCAGCGTCTCGGTGTTCCCGTACGACGCGCGACGACTCGCCACGCCGCGACTCTAGCGACTCAGCACGGCGTGTCGGCCGGTCGCTCCGCGTCCTTGTCCAGCCGCGGCAGTACGTGCTGTTCGAACAGCCGCAGGCTCTTCCATCCGAGTTCGGGTGGGATACCACCCATCATCGGGTGGAACATCAGCACGCGATGCGGGTCTGCACGCAGTTCCCCCTCCAATTGCGCCGGCGTGAGCACCCGGTACTGTCCCGTCGCACGCAATTCGTCCACGTCGGCGGCGACCTGGTAGACGCCGATCGCATCCGCGGCCTCACTGAGCCACTTCCCGTACGAATTCGACTCGTGCAACGCATACGGGGCAATTTGTTGCCACCCGCGTTCCGGGTCTTCACAGAGGTGGAAGAACGCCACCCCGCCGCCGGAATACGGGCCCGGGTCCGGCTTCCCTTGCCGCGCGGCTTCCTCCCGGTAGAGATTCCAGGTCGGCGCGTCGGGTGCGAGGAAGCCGACCCCGAGGTCCACTGCCCGTCGCGCAGCCGCCAAACTCCCCCCACCGATGGCGAGAGACGGTCCTCCGTTCGCCGGCGCGGGGGTGACCTGCACCGATCGCCCCCGATAGGGAAACGGCTTGCCACTCCACGCGTTGCGCAGCGTCTCGATCGTTTCCGTCGTCCGAGACGGACGCTTGCGTATGTCGGCGCCGAACATGTCGAACTCACTGCGCACGTACCCGCCGGCTATCACCAGATCGAGCCGTCCACCGGAGATCAGGTCGACCACGGCCGCGTCCTCCGCCAGACGCAGCGGGTCGTGGAACGAGCCGACCAGGGCGGCGATGACGATCCGTACCCGCTCGGTCCGGGCCGCCACCGCCGCAGCCATCGTCAGGCTGCTGGGCAGGTAGCCGTCTTCACTGCCGTGATGCTCGGACAGCAGCACCGTCGCGAAACCGCGCTGATCCGCCCATTCGGCCATATCCAGTGCAGCGCGGTAACGCTCGGTCATGTCGGTCCCGGAGATACCCGGATTGCGCAGATCGAACCGCAAGCTCAGCGTCGGCATGGGCACAAGCTAGCGCTTCGCACTCCGTCCGGATAACTCAGAACTTGCCGGTCGGAATCGTCGCGCAGATCGGCTTGAGTCCTTGCGGTGCGGTGAGCTTCCCGTCTTCCACTCCGGCCACGAACGCACAGTTCGGGATGCGCTCGGTGTCGGTCGGGCTGAAAGTGAACTTCTGGGCCAGCAGGCCGCCCAGGTCGACGTCCTTCAAGCTGTAGATGCCCTTCACCACGTCCGGTGCGGTGACCTCGCCGGTGATGTGGGCCGCCTCGACGGCTGTACGGAAGTACTGCAGGGCGGCCCACGTCGCCGTGTTGGAAGCGTCGTACAGGTCATCCGTGTTGCCGTACTTGCTCACGACGTCACGGAACTGCTTGATCTGCGGATCGTCGGTCCACCAAGGGAAGCCGTGGATGTCGGCGATGAACTTCGCGCCGGAGATCTTGGTGAGGTCCGTGGAATAGCTCGACACGTTGGTCTGATAGGTGGGGCTGTACCCCTGCGCCTGGCAATCCTGGATGAGCTTGCGCACCACCGCTGCATTTGCGGCCAGGGTGACCACGTCGTCCCCGTCCTGCTTCATCTTCAGGCATTCGGCGGTGAAGTCAGGAGAACTCGCCGCGACCTTGATGGTGCCGCCGAACTCGATGCCCTTCGCGGACAGCAGAGGCTTGATGATGTCCGAGCTCTGCGCGCACGACGCGACCTCCGCGCAGACCACGTTCGCCCACTTCTTGCCCCCGGCCATGCTGATCAGCTCAGGCGTCAGGTACGCCGTGGTGATCGCGTCCGCGCCGAGGGGGAAGAAGTCGCTGTTGTGCCAGAACGGCGGTGTGTATCCGCTCCCCCCGATGACCGGTACGCCCTTGGCTTTCAGGTAGTCGGCGTAATACGACTCGGCCGAGGTGTCGTGGTCGCCGACCAGCGCCACGACGTGCTTGTTCTCCACCAAGCCCTTGACCACGCTGGTGCCCTTGGCCGGCTCACCGCCGGAGTCGCCGAACTCGATCTTCACCGGATGCCCCTGGATCCCCCCGGTGTCGTTCACCCACTTCTCCCAGGTGGTGGCAATTTCCTTGATGCCCTTGACCGAGGACGAGTTCGCGCCGGTGAACTCCGCCATCACCGCGAGCGTGATCGTCGGCGCCGTGGCCGCGGAAGATCCCTGACCGGACGCCGGTGTCGAACCGGAGGTATCGGTACTACTACTGCCACAGGCGGCCAAGCCGCCGATCATGCAAGCCGCCGCCGCTACCACGGCCAAGGGTCGGGCGATTCGTGACCGCATACAGAGCTCCTGATTCGAGATCGATCCGCGTCAAATGAGTGGCATGAACGCCGCTCTCGCGGAGATTACCCAGCAGCCGCCCGTGAAGGCAAGCAAATCTTGATACTT
>DASZVT010000227.1:0-16670 GCA_035546915.1 Mycobacteriales bacterium
GCAGCGGGGACCGCACGCTGCGCACCATGCTGGATTCACCGGGACGCGAGCAACTCGACCGCTGGCTGTGGGGGCGGCAGGCGGTCGACGTCGTGGCCGAATTCGGCGGACCGGCGGCAGGACTGTCCGCGCAGGAGTGGGTGGACCTGCTGGAACCGCTGAAGCCGCGCAGGTATTCGATCGCCTCCAGCCCGCACCGTGCCGCCGACGAGCTGGGGATCCTGGTGTCCGTCATCCGGTTCGAGGGTCCGCAGGGCCGGAAGCGCACCGGTGTCTGTTCCGGATATCTCGCCGATGCCACCCCGGGCCAGCGGGTACGGCTGTCCGTCCAGCCGTCGCCGCACTTCCGGCTGCCCGACGGTCCGGATACGCCGATAGTCATGATCGGGCCGGGAACCGGCCTCGCTCCGTTCCTGGCGTTCCTCGACGAGCGCCGCATCTGCGAGCACTCCGGCCGCAACTGGCTGTTCTTCGGGGACCAGCGCGAGCAGACCGACTTCTACTTCCGCGACGAGCTGGTCGCGATGCAGCGAGGCGGCCTGCTGACCCGGCTGGACGTGGCCTTCTCCCGGGACCAGCGCAACAAGATCTACGTGCAGGACCGGATGCGTGAGCACGGTGCCCAGCTGTGGTCGTGGCTGCAGGACGGCGCCCACGTGTACGTCTGCGGCGATGCCGCCCGGATGGCCAAGGACGTCGACCTGGCGCTGCGCGACATCGTGGCCCGGCACGGCGGCGTCGGGGCCGAGGATGCGGCGGCGTACCTGCAGCAGCTCCGCGCCGACCGGCGATACCTGCGCGACGTCTACTGACGCCCGAACGCGCCGAGATCGCCGAACGAAAAACAGCGATGTTCGTCGGCAGGCCGCCGGCCTGACCGGGCACGTGGCCGGCACAGCTGCGCTACGTTCGGGTCGGGGCAGCGGGCTGGTATCGGCGGAAAGGAAGTTCCGATGGAGTTCGCCTTGGTGAACCTGGGAGACAACCTGCCGGTGCTGTCGACCGGCGCGCCCATCAGTGACGCCCAGAAGCATGCGAATCTCCTCGAGCAGGCCGTTGTCGCCGAGGCTGCGGGTTTCGACGTGTTCATGCTCGGCGAGCACCACTTCAACTACTTCATGATCTCGACGCCGTTCGCGGTGCTCAGCGCGATCGCGCAACACACCCGGACACTGCGGTTGGGGACCGGGGTCACGCTGCTGCCGACCCGCGACCCGCTGCTTGTCGCGGAGGAGGTGGCCACCCTCGACGTGCTTTCTGACGGCCGAGCGGAGATCGGCGTCGGGCGTGGCATCCATCAGGGGATCTACGCCGCGATGGGCCGCCCGGTCGAGCAGGCATCGGACATCCTGGAGGAGGGGATGGCGCTGCTGGCCCGGCTGCTGTCGGAGCAGGACGTCAGCTGGTCGGGACAGTGGCGGCCACCCATCGAAGGCATCACGATCCGGCCCCGGCCGGTCCAGCAGCGCATCCCGCTGTGGTCGGGTTCGACCTCCGCACTCGAACTCTGCGCCGGTCTCGGGCTTCCCTGCATGTGGGTCGCGACGGTCTATCCGTACCAGAAGCTCGCCCCGGTCGCGGCGAACTTCCGCGACGCGTGGGCTGCGGCCGGACACAGCGAAGGTGAATACCAACTCGGAATCGGCGCGCACTGCCACGTCGGCGCGACCTCGCAGGCCGCGCGGGAGTCATTTCGGCCTCATTTCGGCGCGTATTTCGAGGCGTCCGCGAATATCGAGAAGAGCAACCTCAAAAGGCGCGTCCAGCCGACCGCGCGGGACATGTCCTTGTTCGACGACGTGCCGTTCTGCGGTTCGGCCGCAGAGGTCGTGGACCGGATCGCTGCCGCGCGCGACCTGCTCGGCCTCACCAGGATGGCGCTCGTGATCGACCTCGGCGGCATGAGTCAGGGCCAGGTGCTCGACCAGATCGGGATGCTCGGCGAGGAGGTCCTGCCGGCATTCGCGGACTGAACCGGGGCTTGCGGCGAAGCCGACGGGTCCTTACGCTCGCGGAATGCGAAAAGCGCCTTCCCGTTGCGTTTATCGCACACCTCCCTCGAAGCGCCGAGCTGCGTACCGGCCATGACGGCTCGGCAGGCGCTCCACCCGAGAACGGCAGGTCCCGGTCGCAGCCCGGTGCTGCAGACGTTGCAACGCGCTGTCGCGGTTCTCGATCTGCTGTCCAAGTACGCCCCGTTGAGCGCCGCGCAGATCGGCGAGAAGCTCGGTCTCGAGCGGACGATCGTGCACCGGCTGATCCGGACCCTCGAGACCGAACTGCTCATCGAGCGCGAGGGCGGATTGGTCCGGCTCGGGCCTCGTCACGTGCTCTTCGCGAACAGCTACATCGGCCAGCAGGGCCTGCGACAGGCCTGCCTGCCCTACCAGGTCGACTTTCTCTACCGGACCTTTGCGGGCGAGCCTTGGGCGCTCACGCTGCTGGTCCGCGCCGGCGACTCCGTCACGCAGGTCTCACAGCTCGTCTCCCCGACGGCGCCGCTGCAGAGCTTGATCGCGGTGGGCGGCATCGTTCGCCTCGATCAAGCCGCGGCAGGCCGCTGCCTTCTTGCCTACGAACCCGACGACGAGGTGGAATGCCTTCTCGGGGCGGCGGCTGCCGCCGAGCTGGCGCCCCGGCTCGCTCGTATCCGGGCTGAGGGCGGCATCGACTACGTACGCCCGGCTGAGCGCGCGGGAGCGCCCCCGGAGTTGTCCGCGCTTGCGGTGTGCATCCGCGGACGCAGCCAGCGGCCGGTCGGAGCGCTCACGTTGTCCGGCTCGCAACTCGACCAGCACCTCACCGCGGACTCGGCGCCGGCCGCGAACCTGCGGGCAATTGCTGCGCACCTGGGACAGGTCGTGCCGTGACCGCCGGCATCGCAGCCAGCGAGCCGCTGCGTATCTTGGCGCTCGCGGGGTCGCTCCGGGCAGCGTCGCTCAACCGGTGCCTGCTCGATGTCGCCCAGCAATTGGCGCCGCCGCGGCTGCGGCTAGAACGGTTCGATTGGCTCGACGAAGTCCCCCTGTACAACGGCGATCTCGATGGCGAACCGCCGGTCCCCGGGGTGCGGACGCTGCGCGAGGCGATCCGCGCGGCAGACGGATTGCTCATCGCGAGTCCCGAGTACAACCACTCGATCCCCGGAGTCGTGAAGAACGCCATCGACTGGGCTTCACGCCCGCTGTCTACCGCTGCACTGCGGGGCAAGGTGGTCGCCGTGTGCGTCGCGACCACCGGCAGGCATACCGGCTATCGAGCGCTCGCGGAGGTGAGCCGTGTCCTGCGTGACATTGGGTGTCACGTCGTGGCTTCCCCGGAAGTCGTGGTCAGCGAGGCGCACCGCAAGCTGTCCCGGACCTCGCAGGGTGCGGCTGTCCTCGACGACCCGTATGCCAACGAGCGGCTCGCGATCCAGCTCAGCCTGCTGGAACGCAGCATCGACGAGCGCGCCGGTGAACTGGCGGCCGCCGGGATCGACGAGCAGTTGTCGCTGCGGCGCCCGAGAACGGTGGCGCAGCCGTGACCACTGACGGACCGTAGCGAACAGGAGGACAAGTGCCGAGAACTTTCCTGCGCGGCGCGCGCTTCGTGCTGGACGACGTCCCGGCTGACGTGGAGCGCATCCCGGTGGAGTTACGAGCCGAGGACGGCGGGCTGGCCCGCGGAACGCTGTATCGCAAGCAGGGCACCCGGCCGCGGGTCGGTGCCCTCATGCTGCATCCCCGGATGGACCAGTCGCAGAGTTACATCCTGCTCCCGCTGGTCGCCGCCGGGTACGCGGCGTTGGGTTGCGGCAGCCGTTGGGTGCACAACGATTCCGCGGCGATCCAGGAGCGGATCGTGCTGGACGTGGCGGCAGCGGTCCGGGTGTTGCACGATCACGGCTGCGAGCAGGTCGTGTTGGTCGGCAACAGCGGGGGTGGCGGCATCTTGTCGCTGTACCAGGCGCAGGCGCGTACCGAGCCCGCGCGGCGCCTCACCACCACTGCCGCAGGCGATCCGCTCGACCTCGGCTCGTACCAGCTGCCCCCGGCCGCGGCACTCGTGCTGCTCGCGGCGCATCCGGGGGAGGCGTCGCGGCTGGGCCGGTGGATCGACCCTTCGGTGACCGACGAGGACGACCCGCTGGCGGTTGATCGATCCCTGGACATGTACGACCCGGACAACGGGTTCCGGATCCCGCCGGAGCCCTCGCGGTACCGGCCGGAGT
This sequence comes from Mycobacteriales bacterium, assembly GCA_035546915.1. Taxonomy (GTDB): domain Bacteria; phylum Actinomycetota; class Actinomycetes; order Mycobacteriales; family CAJCIY01; genus DASYGP01. The sequence continues at coordinate 4,214 of DASZVT010000227.1, forward strand.
TCCTCGCCCGTTACCGCGAGGGCCAGCGGCTGCGGGCCGCCCGCCTGGACGCACGCGCCCGCGCATTGCTCGCCGACCGCAGGCAGGCTGCCGCCGACGCGGCCGAGCGGGAGTCGGCTGGCGATCACGGACGGCGCTGGTCTGATGCCGCGCGCCGCGCTGCGCTCCCGCAGCACCTGTTGATCCACCGGGTCCTCGCCTGCCCGGAGTGGCTGGATACCAGCATCGAGCCGGACGACCGCGACGTCACCTCCTTCAACAGCGATCCGCGGCCGGACCTGCAGAACTACGAATGGTCCGTCGCGACGTTCCTGCAACCGGAAGCGTTCCTGAGCACCTGGAGTCCGGCCAGCAGCCACGCCGAGGTACCTGCAGCCGTCGGCGCGATTCCGGACCCGCTCCTCGTCGTCCACTACGCAGGCGACGTCGCGACCCGACTGAGCGAGGCGCAGGAATTCGTCACCGCGTCCGCCGCGGATGACAAGCAACTCGTCCTCGTCCGCAACGCGGACCATTGGGGTTATCAGATCACCGGCCCGCACCGGCGCGGCCCGCGGACCGCCGAGGGGACCGACGCCGTGGTGGCCTGGATGCGCGAGCGCTTTCCCACCACCTGACCACCGCCGAGGGATAGTCATGCCGATCTACCGTTCGTCTGGCCTGCTGCCGCAGAAGCACTTCACCCTGTTGAAGGGTCCGCACGGGGGCTGGTGTCACGAAGAACTCATCACCCACCAGGGCTTCGGCGGCGAAACGGCGCTGCTCTACCACCTGCGCCCACCGACCTCGATGCTGCGCGTCGAGGAGCTCGAACCGCTCGACAACGCCACCGCGGACACGCCGCTGCGCAACTACCTGTTCGCCGCGTCGCCGCCGGACAGCGCAGGTGACCAGCTCGCTTCTCGGCGGACGTTCTTCCGGGGCGAGCATGTGTCGTTCAGCCTGGCCACACCGACGGCGCCGACCGACGGCTTCTACCGCAACGGATGGTCCGACGAGTTGGTCCTGGTCACCTCCGGTTCGGGTGTCCTGCGCAGCGCGTTCGGGGATCTGCGTTACCGGGACCTCGATCTCGTGCACGTCCCGCGGTCGGTGACGGTGCAGTGGATCCCCGACGCGGTGCCGCACCACACCGTGGTCGTCGAGTCGACCGCGCCGATCTCGATCCCGCCGCATTTCCGGGACCCGAGTACCGGACAGTTTCGTGAATCAGCGCCGTACCACGAGCGCGATATCCGCGCGCCGGAGTCGCGGGAGGCGGTCGATGAGACCGGCGAGTTCCCGATCCTGGTGAAGTACGGCAGCCGCCGCGCCCGCTACTGGCTCGACCACCATCCGTTCGACGTGGTGGGTTGGGACGGCTACCTGTACCCGTTCGCGCTGAATCTGGACGACTACGAACCGAAGGTCGGGCGCATCGACGCCTTGCCGGACCAGTATCAGGTCTTCGTCACCGAGGGCACGCTGATGATGGTGATCGTGCCCCGGCGCCGGGCGGACCACCCGGACAGCTCGCCCGCCCAGCCGCATCACATGAACACCGACATCGACGAGATCCTCTACCGGATCGGGGGCTCGAACCGTGCCACCGATCCCGGGGCCGGCACGATCACGCTGCATCCCCGCGGCCTCGCGCACGGCCCGCGAGCCGGTTTCCTCGACCAGCCGAAGACCGACATGCTCCCGCTCTACGGCTTCATGCTCGACACCAGGGACCACCTGCAGGTCACGGAGCACGCGGTCGCGGCGATGCAGGACAACGATCTGGCGGCATGGCGGGGCAACCCGTGAATCAGCCGGGATCGAGCGATCGCGCGGTCGCGGATCAGGTCTTCTACCGGTCGCGAGACGGATCGCTGTGCCCGACGCCGCTCGCGGCAGGGCCGCCCTGGCTGCCCGGCACGCAACACGGCTCGATGATCGTCGCGCTCGCCGCCCGCGCCGTCGCCGGGGTGCCGTCGGCGGTCCCGATGCAGCTCGCGCGTCTGACGGTCGACCTCAGCCGCCCGGTCCCGATAGGTGCGACGACGGTGCGGACGTCGGTGTCGCGGGATGGCCGTCGCGTCCAGGTCGTGGACCTCGACGTCGAGGTGGAAGGCGTGGTCCGGGCGCGCGCCAGCGCCTTGCGGATCCGGGTCGAGCCAGGGCTCGTACCGGCGGCGACGCTGCCCCCGGCAGCCGCGCCGGCTGACCTGACGAGGACCGGTCCGGACGGTGCGGCGTTACCGAGCCCGCTGGGACCCGATCCGCTGTGGGATGCGCATCGGGCACGCTGGGAGAGCTACGCGCCCGGGGAGGGCAGCGTGTGGCTGCGTCCGCACTGCCGGCTGGTCGAGGACGAACCACTGACACCCACGGTCCGCGCGGCGCTGGTCGCCGACCTGATCATGAGCGGCGGCGGCCTGCTCCCGCCGGCGGACTTCGTCGTGGTCAACCCCGACCTGAGCCTGCTGCTGGAGCGACCGCCGGACGGCGAATGGATCAACGTCCGGTCACGAGTGCGGGTCGGGCCGGACGGTCTCGGCCAGAGCGAGGGGACGCTGCACGATCGGACCGGCCGGTTCGCCCGCGTCTGCAAGAGCCTGCTGGTCAGCGGGGGGTCGTGAGGTGCAGTTGACGGTAACGTGCGGCCCATGGACGGCGCTGAGACGGACCTGGAAGGCGGTCTGACCGGCTGGATCGAGCGGGTGATCGGCGGCACGGTGGTCCGGATCCAGCGAATCCCGCGCTGGCGCCCGGCCTGGGACGTGGACGTCGAACGCGACGGACAGCTACTCGCGCTGCATGCCCGCGGCGACCGGGAGACGAACTTCGCGATCCCGTACCGGATCGCGGAAGAGCTGCCGACACACCACCTGCTGGAGGCGGCCGGCCTGCCGGTACCACACGCGTACGGGATCTGCGACGACCCGTATGTCCTGGTGATGGACCGGCTGCCGGGGCTGGTCGACCTGACCTTCGCGGACAGTGACCGGCAGCGTGACCAGCTGATCGAGGAGTACCTCGCGCTGCTACCGCGCATCTACGGCATCGACCTGGGTGAGGCGGCCCGGGCCGGGTTCGACTGCCCGACCGGTGCGCGCGAGATCGCACTGGGCTCGTTCACGAAGTTCGAACGCGTCTACGACGCGGTCATGCCGCAGCGTGACCCGGTGGCGGAGTTCCTTCGGCGCTGGCTGCACCGGAACTACCCGCGGGACCGGATACGACCGGCGTTCATCACCTACGACGCGTTCCAGTTCATGTTCGCCGACGGTCACATCACCGGACTGCTGGACTTCGAACTGGCCCACGTCGGCGATCCGCTGATGGACCTCGCGTCGCTTCGCATCCGCGACACCATCAAGAACCTCGGCGATCTGGCCGCGATTGCCGGCCGCTTCGCCGACGTCACGGGCGTAGTAGTCGACCACGACGTCGTCGACTACTACGCGGTGCTGTACAACGCCTGCACCGTGCTGTCCGCCGCGCCTCCGCTGGCCGCGCCAATGCCGAGCACCGACGTGGTCTCGCACATGGCGTGGTACGTCAATTCCGCCCGCTGGGCGTTCGAGCTCATCGCGGATATCGCGGGCTTCGCACTCGAGCCGGTGAACCCGCCGACCCGCCGCCGGACCGGCCACCAACCGGCGTTCGATCATCTTGCCGACGGCACGCGGCGACTCGTCCAGGCGAGTTCCGGGGACTACGAGCTGTCCAGCTTGCACCGGCTCGCGCGGCATCTCGTTCGCGTCCAGGAGAGCGGAGCGGACGTGGCGGCGGCGAACCTGGACGATCTCGCCACCGTGCTCGCAGCCCGTCCGGCACCGGACCAGGCCGACACCGCGTTGCTCGCGTTCATCGACGCCGCCGGCCCGGAGCACGACCAGGAACTCGTCCGGCTGCTGGACCGGCGGATGCAGCGCGCCCATCTGCTGATGGCATCGGAGGGTTCACTGATGCTCCGTCATCCCCGGCTGCGGAGCCTGCGGCCGGGCGCGGGCGACGGCCCGGCCGACGAGGACCGATGGCCGGCCGGTGCCATCCCGGGGACCGGCTGACGCCCGTTACTTGACGGGTTTCGCGCCCCGCAGCGACATCGTCACCGATCCGCGCACCAGCAGGTCCCCGGAAGGGTCGGTGACGTATGCGTCTGCGACGGCCAGGCGGCGGCCGATACGTAGTGCCTCGCCCCGCACCGTGTGCACCACGTCGAGCGTCAGCGGGCGCAAGTAGTCGACGTGCATGGACACGGTCGGCAGGTGCGCGATGTCCGAGCCGCACGCGGACGCGACCGCGAGCCCGGTGACCGTGTCCACCAGCGCGGACACGATGCCGCCGAAGACGGTGCCGCCGTAGTTGACCCACGGCGGGCGGGGGATCCATTCGATCTCGGACTTGCCGTCACCGGTGAAGACGACTCGGTAGCCGAGGGCGGCAGCCATGGCCGCCGCGCGGCCGTCGGCGTCTTCGGGCGCACTGATGCGGCCTGGCACGTGTTTCCTCCGGGGCGGCGATCGGGCGGCCTGCGGCACGCAGGCCGCGCCGAGGTGGCGGGTCCGCCCGATCTTCTCACCCGGGGCGACATCGACCGTGCGCAGGGCACAGCCGCGGAACGTGATATTCCTACCTGGAGGCGTGCTGCGCGCCGGACCGAGGGACGGAGTGCCGTGACCACCACAACGACAGGGGCGCCGTCGCCCCCCGCGATTACTGTCGACGCGCTCAGCGCGCCGTTCTGGGAAGCCGCCAAGCAGCGACGACTGAGCCTGCAGCGATGCCAGGAGTGTGGCTTTTATCAGCACTATCCGCGGCCGGTGTGCCGGCGCTGCAGCTCCTTCCAGCTCGGGTTCGAGCAGGTATCTGGCCGCGGCACGGTGTACAGCTTCACCGAGACACGCAAGGCGTTCCACCCGTTCTTCGCCGACCGGGTGCCGTACCTGCTCGCCAGTATCGAGCTCGTCGAACAGGCTGGACTGCGGATCGTCTCGAACCTGGTCAAGATCGCGGAGCCGGAGGTCGCCTTCGGGATGCCGGTCGCAGTCGAGTTCGAGGAGCTGTCCGCCGACCTGACCATCCCGGTGTTCGCACCTGCGCAGGCGGCCGCGTGAACGCCACCCGGCGGGTGGCGATCGCCGGTGTCGGCTACTCCGACGCCGGCCGGCGCACCGGCCTGAGCGAACGACACCACGCGGCCCAGGCTGCGGTCCGCGCGCTGTCCGACGCGGGCCTGACCACGGCGGACGTGGACGGCCTGACGACGTGGGGCGGCAACCCGGTCGACATCGCGCAGATGCTCGGTGCGATGCCGCTGCGCTGGCACCTGGACGTCGCCGTGTCCCCGGCATTCATCAGCCCCGCCATCCACGCCTCCTGGGCGGTCGCGACCGGACAGGCCGACGTCGTGCTGGCGATGCGCGTGATCATGCAGCAGCCGAGCCAGGCGAATGCGGCGGCGGGCGGCCCAGGCATGGTGTTCGACGCACAGTTCCAACATCCGTTCGGGGACCTCATCCCGGCCCAGTGGGCCGGACTGTTGATGAACCGGTACCTGCACGAGTCGGACGCGACCGAGGACGATTTCGCCCGGTTCGCGGTGGTGCAACGCGACTACGCGGCGCGGAACGACGAGGCGCTGATGCGCGACCCGCTGACCGCGGAGGAGTACCTCGCTGCGCCGTACATCAGCAAGCCACTACGGCTACTGGACTGTGACTATCCGTGCGACTCGGGGGCAGCGGTCGTCTTCACCACCGAGGAACGGGCGCGGGACCTGCCGCAGAAGCCGGTCTTCGTCGAGGCGACCGCGCTGTCGGCCATCCACGACATGAACTTCGAACTGCTGCCGGACATGGTGCGCACCGCACCGGTGCAGTGCGCGCAGGAGCTGTGGTCGAAGACCGACCTGCAGGTGAGCGACCTGGACTGTGCCCAGCTCTACGACGGGTTCAGCCTGATCACCTTCCAATGGCTCGAAGCACTGGGCGCGTGCGAACCCGGCCAGGCCGGTCCCTTCGTGCGCGACGGAGGGACCCAACTCGGCGGTGCGCTGCCGACCAACACCGACGGCGGCGCGTGCAACGTCGGCCGCCGGCACGGCGCGAACTTCTGTATCGAGGCCACCCGGCAACTCCGGGGACAGGGCGGCACCCGGCAGGTCGCGGACGCCGAAGTTGCGGTGTGGGCGAACGCGGTCGGCCCCTTCGCCGGCGCGATGTTGCTTACGAACTCTTAGCGAAACGGATCCTCATGGCGAGCAACGCGCAGCGGACGCCGCACGACGGGCACGGCCCTCGCGAGCCTGCCACCCGTACCCCGTCGCTCGCTGCTGGCGCCGTGAGACGCACGTCCGTGGTCGACATCCACCGGATGCCGGATGGCGAGCCGGCGTCCGAGGCAGCGCCGTTCGTGTTGCGAGGGCGAGCGCGGGACGTGGCACGCGAGGCCGACGGTGCGGTCCGTTACCTGGGTGCCGCCCGCCTCGGCGCCCGGATCGAGCTCACGCCGGCGCCGGCGATCGTCTCCATCGAGGCGTCCCCCGAACCAGCCGGGTTGCGGGACCTGGTCGGGGTGCAGGCGACCTCCGGGTTCCGGCACGCGCTGGCGTCCGCCGTGCCGGGGGAGGTGGACGGCTGCACCCGGCTGCATGCGCTGCTCGACGACATCCCGGGAGCCTTCGTCATCTCGGGATACATCTCGGCGGCGTCCGAGCCGGTCCGGCGGTCGGCGGGTGGCTACCAACCGCAGGCCGACATCTGCTCCGGTTGGCGAACGGGTGGCGTGATGATGTCGGCGATGACGAACCGCGGCGAACTTCCGACCCTCGTCGGGCCGGCGGCGCCGGACATCGAGCAGGACCGCACCGGGTGGGATCCGGCCGGTGACGCCACGCCGCGCAGCATGCGGCGCAGGCGGCGGACCGACGTCCGCGGCGAGGGTGAAGAGCTTCGCGTCGACGGGTTCTTCCGGGATTCCTTCATCGACGCCGACGGCGCGGAATCGGTCGTACACGAGTACGCCCTGCAGGTAGTGCTCGATCGCGGCACGCTGCAGGTCCGGTCGGCTGAGGCGACACCGCACGTGTTGCCGTGGGTGGAATGCCCAATGGCCGCAGCCAGCGCCGCCGACCTCGTCGGCGACACCCTCACCGACGCGCGACCGCGAGTACGCCGTGAACTGCGCGGCATCCGGTCCTGCACCCACCTCACCGACCTGCTCGGCTCGCTGGCCGACGTACCGGTGCTGGCCGGCTCCCTGCCATAACGGATCCGGCCGGTTCGGCGTCCCGCTAGCGCGGGTCGACCTTCGGCCGCACCGCTCCCTCGCGTCGCAACCGGTCGAGCAGCTCCGACTGGACCAGGATCTGGCCGGTGTAGTCCGCGGGCTGCTGGGCGATCCACGCGACGAGTTGGGCCGGGGCCTCCGGAAGCTCGTTCTTGGAGAAGTCGGCATGCGGCAGGTTCAGCCGCACCGGTTCGGTCACCGCACTCACCTCGAGCGCGTTGACGGCCACCCCGCGACCATGCATCTCCCGGGCCAGCCCGAGCGTGAACCGGTTCAGCGCGGCCTTGGAGGTGCCGTACGCCGTCGTGCTGGAGGAGAGGTCCTGGCCCGCCGTACCGAAGCTCGCCTCGTCACCGCGGGAACCGACCGCGGCCGCGGACGCCGCGATCGAATCGAGGTCGAGCCGACCATCGGCGGACGAGATGTTCACGATGTGGCCGCTGCCGCGTTCCACCATGGCTGGCAGGAACGCCTTGCACAGCAGCATCGGGCCGCGCAAGTTCACCCCCTGCACGATGTCCCACCGCTTCACCGAGAGTTCCAGGAACGGAGCGAGGTACGAGGCCGCGGCGTTGTTGACCAAGACGTCGCATCGACCGAACCGGTCCAGCACAGCGTCCCGTACCCGCTCGACGTCGTCCTCGTGCGAGACGTCCCCCTGGACCTCCAGCACGTCGACGCCGAACTCGCGTACCCGCTCGGCGGTCTGCTCGATCGTGCCGCCGAAATGTGGGTTCGGCGCGTCGCGCGTGCTCTTCGCCATGACGGCGACGTTGGCACCCTGACGGGCCAGCTCGTACGCGATGAACTCGCCGATGCCGCGGCTCGCGCCGGTTACCAGAGCGCACTTCCCCTGCAATGTCACGGTTTCCGTCCCATCTCGTGGAGCTGTCCGAATGCGTCGTCGATCCGGCTGAACCGGCGGGCTACCAGCGGTCGCATCTCCTCATGCGTGAAGACGTACAACTGCCGCGTCCCGATCGCCGCGATCGCTGCTTCGGCGGCGACCTCGGGGGCCAGCACCCGGCCGACCAGGTTCGGGTCGTCGGTGCTGTCGACTGTCGAGGACCCGGTGCCGCCGAGCTCCACCGGGCGGTTGCGGTCGGCGGAGCCGATGTTCGTCGCCAGCATCATCGGGCAGAGCACGCTGACCCCGAGCTCACTGTCGCGCAGTTCCTTGTGCAGAACCTCAGCCAGTGCCACCACGCCGTACTTGGTGACGCAGTACGGACCGGCGCCGACATTCGGGGCCAGCCCGGCGAAGGATGCGGTGAACAGGAGGTGCCCGCTGCCGCGCTCGACCAGGCGAGGCAAGAACACCTCCACGCCGTGGATCGGGCCCCACAGATTCACGTCGATCAGCCAGCGCCAGTCGTCGTGCGTCATCTCCAGGGTCGGACCGCTGATGCCGACACCGGCGTTGAGGTGCACGATGTCGGCGCCGCCGAATCGCTGATCCGCGACCGCGGCGAGGCCGTCGACCGCAGCCCGGTCGGACACGTCGGTGGGCACGCCCACGACCTCGACATGCTCGGTCAGTTCGGAGACCGCCGCGTCCAGGGCGCCCGTCTCGACGTCGGCGAGGACCAGCCGGCAGCCGCGGGCGGCCAGCCCGCGGGCCATCGCCAGGCCGATGCCGCTCGCCCCGCCGGTTATCACCGCGACCTTGCCGTCAAGATCCACCGGTTCTCCTTGATCGATGTCTCGTCGCGACGCTATCCGTACTGCGCCTCCGGGTCTACGGCCTGCCGCGGCCGGGGAACGGCTGCGAACGTCGAGAGCGTGAGCCAGCGGGGCAGTCCTCGTCGTGCCGCGGCCGTGCCGACCAGAGTGAGATCGCCGGCCCGACCCGCCTGCGCCCAGGTCCGCTCACCGAGCCAGACCTCGGTCAGGTGCCGCAGCGTGGCGGTCACCGTGAGTGCGACCGGATAGCCGGGGTCGGTGTCGCAGACGTCCGCATCGTCCGGGGTGACGACCAGCCACCACCTCCGGCCGGCCGCCGGGACGTCCGGGAACTCGAAGGCGATCACGGTCCGGCCCGGCGGGACCGCGGCGCCGTCGACATGGCGCCGGATGTCCCACAGCAACAGCTTCGGGTCCAGGTCGGCATCCCCGATCCGCCCGATCCAGCGGACGCCCCAGGCCCCGAGCGCCGCCACGATCGGTCGCAGTTCGCTACCGGCTGGGCTGAGCCGATAGCGGACGCCGTTTCCGTCGTCGGTCTTGTCGACGATGCCGGCGCGGATGAGCTGTTGCAGCCGCCGCGACAGCAGGGTGGGGGACATTCGGGGCAGCCCGCGGCGCAGCTCGTTGAACCGCTCGCTGCCGGCAGCGAGCTCGCGGACAACCAGCAGCGTCCAGCGCTCGTCCAGCAGCTCCATCGCCTTCGCGACGGGACAGAACTGGTGGTAGGAGGCCCCCATGCCTGCACGGTAGAGACCGTTGCGACCCAGGGCCAGCAGCCGGTACAGATCTCGTACTAGTCGCGTCGTGGGCACGACCGTAGCGTTCGCGCATCACAACCGATGGGGGTGAACCGAGATGGTCACATCGGTAGAGCCGGCTGAGGCGGACCGGACCTTGAAGGCGAAGCATCGAGCGATGTGGGCGCTGGGGGATTATCCGGCGGTGGCGACGGAGGTGATCCCCGAGCTCGGCGCCCGGCTGGTGCAGGCCTGCCGCGTGCGCGCCGGCGACCGGGTGCTGGATGTCGCGGCCGGCTCCGGGAATGCGGCCATTCCGGCGGCGCTGACAGGTGCGGACGTCGTCGCCAGCGACCTGACCCCGGAGCTGCTCGACGCCGGCCGGCAGCAGGCCGCCCGTCGCGGCGCGCGGCTGGACTGGCGGGTCGCGGACGCGGAGGCGCTCCCGTTCGCGGACGGCGAGTTCGACGTCGTGCTCTCCTGCGTCGGGGTGATGTTCGCTCCGCACCACCAGGCCGCCGCCGACGAGCTGGTGCGGGTGTGCCGTCCCGGTGGCCGCGTCGGGCTGGTCAGCTGGACGCCTGAGGGTTTCGTCGGTCAGATGTTCACGGTGATGAAGCCGTACCTGCCGCCGCCTCCGCCGGGAACGCAGCCCGCGCCGCTGTGGGGCGACGATGCCTACCTGCGCAGGCTCTTCGGCGGTCGGCTGAGCACGATCGACGCGCAGCGGGAGACCGTCCGGGTGGAGTTCGCCGACCCGGAGGAGTTCCGTGACGTCTTCAAGACCCGGTACGGCCCGACGGCCGCCGCCTACCGCGGGCTGGACGGCGAGCCGGATCGCGTCGCCGCGCTGGACCGCGACCTCGTCGAACTCGGCCGCCGGCACGACACCGGTGCCGGCTCGACGGTCATGGACTGGGAGTACCTGCTGGTCACCGCGGTCCGGACGTAACCGGCGACCGAGACGGTGACACTCGGGCAACCGGCGTCAGGACAGGCGGGGCAGCACCTTCGACGCGAAGAGCTCCAGGCTCTGCCAGCCGAGATCCGGTGGCATGCCTCCCATCAGCGGGTGGAACACCAGGCACTGCTCCGGATCCAGGCTTTGAGCGAGTGCGACGCACTCGTCCGGTGTGACGATCCGGTAGACGCCGGAGGCCTGGACCGCGGCCAGGTCGACACCGACGACGGTCGCGCTGGAACGCTCGGTCTCCGGCTTCTCCGACGAATACGTCACCGCCTCGTACACCGCGTACTTGGCCAACTCGGCCCACGCCTTCTCCGGATCCTCGGTGACGTAGAGGAATCCGTGGGTCGAGCCCGGGATGATGTGACGCGGCGCGTGCCCGAGCCGCGCGCACTCCTGCCGGTAGGTGTCGTAGAGCGCCGGGTCGGGCAGCGCCGGCGCGAACCCGAGATCGAGCGACGCTGCCCGGCGGGCTCCGATCTCGGTGGCGGCCCCGACGTACACCAGTGACCGCGGGTCAGTGGCAGGCCGCGGCGTCACCACCAGATCCTGGTCGCCGACCCGGACCGGCCGGCCGGACCAGGCATCGAGCAGGTCACGGATCTGCTGTTCCATGTGCCGGCCGCGGCCGCGCCGGTCGGCCTGGAACATGGCGAACTCGACGTCGCGGTACCCGATGCCGGCGACGATCCGGACCCGTCCACCGCTGATCAGGTCCAGGACGGCGATGTCCTCGGCGAGTCGCACGGTGTTGTACAGCGGCATCAGCAGCGCGGCGATCCGTACCTTGAATGTCTCGGTGCGGCCGACAACGGCCGACGCGACCATCAGCGGGGACGGGAGGTATCCGTCCGCGAGGCCGTGGTGTTCGGAGACGACCGCGTGATCGAATCCGTGCTGCTCACCCCAGGCGCATTGCTCGACGCAGGTGCGGTAGCGCTCTGTTGGCGACGAAGATGCGAAGTCCGGGTGCCGGAAGTCGTACCGCAGTACCGGTAATGCCATGACATGCCCCTTCTGTCTGCGCGCACGCTAACGGGGGCTTGGTGGGCGGTCAACCGGGTGGCAGTGGACTGTCATGAAGGGTCGCGCGCCCGGACTGGCATGAGTCAGCGCTGGGTCGCGCCGGCGTCGACCGGGAGCGCGACCGCGGTGACGTACCGCGCCTCGTCGCTGGCCAGGAACAGCACCGCGTTGCTGATGTCGGCCGCCTCGACCCAGGGGATCGGCAGCAAGTTCAGGGCCTGGTAGACGTCGCGCACGTCATCCGCTCCCGGGCTGTCCAGGTCGGGACGGAACAGCCGGTAGATCGTGTCGTTGAAGATCATGTCCGTCGCGACCGTGGTGGGGTGGATCGAGTTCACTCTGATCCAGTGCGGGGCCAGCTCGGCAGCGAGGCTGCGCATGATGCCGATGACGCCGTGCTTCGCGGCCGAGTAGTGCGTGATGTTGGGGCCGGTCTTGATCCCCGCCGACGACGAGGTGAGAACGATCGAGCCGCCACGTCCCGCGTCGATCAGTGGCTGCATGGTGGCTTGGCAGGTGTTCCAGACGCCGGTGAGGTTGACGTCGATCATGTCCCGCCACATCGATTCGGACATGGTCGGCGACGGCGCGGTGCTGAAGATGCCGGCATTCGCCACCACGATGTCGAGCTGGCCGAATTCCTCGAGACCGTCCGCGACCGCGGCGCGGAGGGTCTGCTGGTCGCGGAATTCGGCAAGCCGCACCGCGTGGCTGCGTCCCTGTCCGCGCGCCGCGCCCGTGACGAACGCAACTTTGTCGCGCACCCGCTCGCCCATGC
>DASZVT010000228.1:0-2391 GCA_035546915.1 Mycobacteriales bacterium
GACGTCATGGCGAGGGGGGCGCTCGGGGTCGAGACCGGTCAGCGACCTCCGCGCATCGTCGACGCCTTCCGGTCCCGGGCCTTCGCGGTCTTCTTCCTGGCCGAGTCGCAGTCGATCGCCGGGGACCAGCTGGCGCGCGTCGCGCTGTCCGTCCTCGTCTTCGAGCGGACCGGCTCGGCCGCGGCCACCGGACTGACCTTCGCCGCGACCTTCCTGCCGGCCATCTTCGGCGGGTCGCTGCTCGGCCGGCTGGGCGACCGGTTCCCGCGCCGGTGGGTGATGGCGACGGTCGATCTTCTCCGCGCGGCGCTGTTCGCCGTCATGGCGATCCCGGGCATGCCGACCGCGTCGATGGTCGGGCTGTTGGTCGTGGCGGTCTTCATCGGCCCGGTGTTCGGCGCCGCGGGCGTGAGCTACCTGGCCGCGCACCTGGGGCGCGAGGTGTTCCGGTCGGGCACCGGCCTGCGCATGCTCAGCAGCCAGGGGTTCCAGGTGCTCGGCTTCGCGGTCGGTGGCGTCGCCGTCGCCGCCTGGGGCCCGCGGACGGTGCTGGCCCTCGACGCGCTCACCTTCGTCTGCTCGGCGCTGCTGATCGGCGTCCTCGCCCCGCCCGACGCGCCGCGCGCCCCGGCCCCGGACGGCAGCGCGCCGAGGGGCGTCCGAGCCGTGCTGTGGGCGGACCGGCGGACCCGGACGCTGATCGCGCTGAGCGCGCTCGCCGGCTTCTTCGTCGCGCCGGAGGGCGTGGCCGTCCCGTTCGCGGCGCAGCTGCACCACTCGAGCACCGCCGCCGGGTTCCTGCTGGCGGCGATCCCGCTCGGCAGCGTGGCCGGCATCTACCTGCTGGTCCGGCGGGTGCCGGCCGACCAGCGGACGTCGGCCATGTCGGTGATGGTGGTCGGGTGCGGGCTGCCGCTCGTGCTGTCCGGCGCCGTCGGGTCGCTGCCGCTGTCGTTCGCCTGCTGGCTGGTCTCCGGCCTGTGCGCCGCGTACCAGGTCGAGGTGCTCACCCAGCTCGTCCAGTCGATCCCCGACGAGCTGCGTAGCCGCGCGCTCGGCGTCTGCAACGCCGTCCTGCTCGGCGCCCAGGGCATCGGGGTGGCCGTGTTCGGGGCGGTGTCGCAGGAGTGGACGCCGCAGGCGGCGGTTGCCCTGGCCGGCGGTGTCGGGGCGGCGTGCGCGCTGTGGCTGGTGACCGGGCCGTTGCGCCGCAGTGCGCCGGCGTCGGTCGCGTCCGAGGCCTAGCCGAGGCCTAGCCGGAAGCTCGTCGCCGGGCGTCGGAGCCCGGCGCTGGTTCGTGCCCGGATCTCGCTGATGTGCGGGACACCGCCCGGGGCCGCTTCGTGGGGGAAAGCGTGTGTTTCGGGGGATTTCGCGGCCGTCGCCTGCCGTGTCCGACGGTCGGGGCGCCAGGGTCGCATCGCCGTTGATGCCGGCCCGGCTGCTCGCCGACGACGGAACACGGTCCGCGGGGATGGGTGTCCGCAGCCTTGCGTCGTCGGGTTCACAGGTGCCAGTTGAGGTGCCAGTTGTTCACGGCGGTGCTCCTTTCCGGCTCGGTGGGACGGGGTCGTGCGGGGCTTACAGGTGCCAGTTGAGGTGCCAGTTGTTCACGGCGGGCTCCTTCCGGGTCGGTCGGTCGAGGACGTGCGGGGCTCACAGGTGCCAGTTGAGGTGCCAGTTGCTCACGGCGGGCTCCTTCCGGGTCGGTCGGACGGGGTCGTGCGGGGCTCACAGGTGCCAGTTGAGGTGCCAGTTGCTCACGGCGGTGCTCCTTTCCGGATCGGGAGACCAGGCGTTGTCGATCATCAGGACCCGACGGGGACTCATCGGACCGTCGGCGGCCGGAGTTGACCGCCGCCGGCGGCCTGAGAGGTCGAGAGGACGCGGCGCCGGGCCGAGGGACGTTGGATGCTCGATTGCCGCCGACGCGCGAGGTACATTCGCAACACAGCCGTCGCTCCAAAGAGCAGAGCGCGTCCGGGGGCGCAACAGCGTCACGGTTGTCACGAAACATCCTGTTCCGAGGTCGGGGCCCAATCGCGAGGTCGAGCGGGTCACTTCGCTGTGCTAGCCGCCCCCACCGCAGCTGCAGGACCCAATATGCCCTGTGGTGCGTGTTGTTCAAGTAACGCGACGAGCACTCAACGCGCCTTTCCGGTTACCGGTACTGGCCCGCCGGGACTTTGGGGCTTCGCTACGTCGGTGTTCACCGCTACCATTCGTTCTGGGTGGGGGCCCGTCGTGCGGCTACAGCCGTGCGTCGCCATCGGGGGGAGCGAATGGACAGGGGCACTGGCGCATTGCGCGCACAGCTCCGCGAGCGAGGTTGGCCCATAGCCTCCGCCCGCGGGGCCATGGTGGCCTACCTGGCTGTCGTGGAAATTGCGA
>DASZVT010000229.1:0-11234 GCA_035546915.1 Mycobacteriales bacterium
CCCGGAGGAACTGGTGCTTCCCACCCGCGCCGCCGGCGGCGGCGCGGGGGCAGCGGTGCTCCCCGACGCGGCGACCGTCTGCGCGTGCAACGACGTCTGCGCCGGGGCGATCCGGGCCGCGGTCGACGGCGGCGCCCAGACCGTCCCCGCGCTGAAAGCAGCTACCGCGGCGGGCACCGGCTGCGGGTCGTGCGTACCGCTACTGAAGGCAGTGCTGAACCATCGGCTCACCCAGGCCGGTGTCGCCGTCGGCACCGGGCTGTGCGAGCACTTCCCGCAGTCCCGCCAGGAGCTCTACGACCTGATGCGAGTGCACAAGCTGACGACGTTCAGCGCGGTACTCGCGCGGCTGGGCACCGGCCGCGGATGCGACGAGTGCAAGCCGGCGATCGCCTCGATCCTGGCCACCATCGCCCCGGGGCACGCCCTGGACGAGCACAACGCCGCGCTGCAGGACACCAACGACCACGCGCTGGCGAACCTGCAGAAGGACGGCACCTACAGCGTGGTGCCGCGGCTGCCCGGTGGAGAGGTCACCCCCGATGCGCTGATCGCGATCGGCCTGGTGGCCAAGGACTTCGGCCTTTACACCAAGATCACCGGCGGTCAGCGGGTGGACCTTTTCGGCGCGCGGCTGGACGAGTTGCCGGCTATCTGGGCGCGGCTCATCGCGGCCGGGCTGGAATCCGGCCAGGCCTACGGGAAGGCGCTGCGCACGGTGAAGTCCTGCGTCGGGCAAACCTGGTGCCGGTACGGGATGCAGGACTCCACGTCGCTGGCCATCGCGCTCGAGCTGCGCTACCGCGGCCTGCGCGCGCCGCACAAGATCAAGGGCGGCGTCTCCGGCTGCGCCCGAGAGTGCGCGGAGGCGCGCAGCAAGGACTTCGGCGTGCTCGCGACCGAGCGGGGTTGGAACCTGTACGTCTGCGGCAACGGCGGATTCACGCCGCGGCACGCGCAGTTGCTCGCACAGGACGTGGACACCGAGACACTGACCCGCTACCTGGACCGCTTCCTGATGTTCTACGTCCGGACGGCGGATCGGCTGCAGCGCACCGCACCGTGGCTGGAGGCCATGGAAGGCGGGATCGAACACCTGCGGGCGGTCGTGGTGGACGACTGCCTGGGCATCGCCGACGAACTGGAGGCCGACATGCGACGACACGTCGAGACATACGTGGACGAGTGGCGGGAGGTGCTGGCCGACCCGCGCAAGCTGGCCCGGTTCCGGACTTTCGTGAATGCGCCCGGAGTCGCGGACCCGAACATCGTGACGGTCGAGGAACGCAGCCAGCGGCGACCCGCCGGCGACGACCGCCGTCCCGGGCGCGAGGTGCTGGTCGCCGGCCCCGCGCTGCCGGTCGGGGCACCGGGCGGTGCGGGATGACCGCGGTGGACACCCGGCAACCGGTCGGGCCGCACACGGCGGATGCAGCGGGGTGGGTGCCTGCCCCGGCAGGCTGGGTGCCGGTGTGCCGCTACGAGGACCTGACACCGGAGCGCGGCGTTTGCGCACTGGTCCAGGGCCGGCAGGTGGCGGTGTTCCGGCTCGCCGAGGGTGAGCTGGCCGCGATCTCCAACTGGGATCCGTTCAGCCGGGCCGGCGTGCTCTCCCGCGGCATCGTCGGCAGCCGCGGCTCCCGTCCGACCGTCGCATCCCCGCTGCACAAGCAAACCTTCGACCTGCGTAGCGGGCGCTGCCTGGACGATCCGGACGTCGAGATCGCGGTGCACGCGGTGCGGCACGAGCAGGGTCTGGTCTGGCTCTCGACTGCCACGCCCGGTCGCCAGGCATGATGGGCCGGTGACCGGCATCGCGGAGAGTGCTGGCGCGGCCGAGCAGGGCGCGGCACCACTGCCGCTGGCCGGCTGGACGGTAGCGGTCACCGCCGCCCGCCGGCACGATGAGCTGGAGAACCTGCTCGAGCGACGCGGGGCGCGGGTGGTGAGCGCCCCCGCGATCCGGATCGTCCCGCTGGCGGACGACAGCGAATTGCTGGCCGCGACTCGCCGCTGCCTCGCCGACCCGCCGGACGTTGTCGTCGCCACCACCGGAATCGGGTTCCGCGGCTGGAACGAGACCGCGGACGGCTGGGGGCTCGGCGAACAGCTGCGAGCCGTCTTCGCCCGCAGCCGGCTGCTGGCTCGCGGCCCGAAGGCCCGCGGCGCGATTCGCGCGGTAGGTCTCACCGAGGCATGGTCACCTCCGTCGGAGGCGACCGCCGAGGTACTCGAATACCTTCTGGGACAGGGCGTTTCCGGGTTGCGCATCGCGGTGCAACTGCACGGCGAACCGCTCACCGAGTTCCGGCAGGCGCTGACCGCCGCAGGAGCCCAGGTCCTCGAGGTGCCGGTCTACCGGTGGACGCTGCCGGAGGACGTCACGCCGGTACATCGGCTGGTCGAGGCGATCGTCGGGCGGCAGGTCGATGCCGTCACCTTCACCAGCGCGCCGGCGGTGAGCAGCCTGCTGCAGGTCGCGACCGAGGACGGGGTGTGTGACGACCTGATCGCGGCGTTGCGGACCGACGTACTCCCGGTCTGCGTAGGGTCGATCACCGCAGCACCGCTGGTACGACTCGGCGTCGAGTGTCCACAACCGGAACGAGGGCGGCTCGGCGCGCTAGTGCGCTGCGTGACGCAGGAACTGCCGGCACGCCGCAGCATCGTCGTGCGTGCCGCCGGACGAGTACTCGAGATCCGCGGGCAGGCGGTGGTGTTGGACGGCCGGTTCGTACCGCTGCCGCCGGCACCGCTGGCGGTGCTACGCGCGCTCGCCACGCACCCCGGCCTGGTCGTGTCCCGGGAGCAGCTGGCGGCGGCGCTGGCAGCCCCCGGCGCCACCGCCACGCGCGACGACCACGCGGTCGAGATGGCCGTCACCCGGCTACGCCAGGGCCTCGACACAGACGGTCGCAACGCCAAGCGCCTGGTACAGACGGTGGTGAAGCGCGGCTACCGGCTGGCCGAGGCCTAGTCGGCGCGACCGGCCGGGCTTCGCGGGTCGCGGTCTCGGTCGACCTCCGCCGTGAAGTCCGTGATCGCCTGCAGCAGTTGCGGCCACAGCGGTCGTGGCAAGTCGTGCGCCATGCCGTCGAGCACCAGCAGTCGCGCATGCAGCGCCGCGGCGGTCGCCTCGGCACCGCTCACGTCGACGAGCCGGTCGGCGCGACCGTGGATCACCAGGGCCGGCACGCGCAGTGCCTGCAGCGCGGCGGTGCGGTCCGGCGAGCCGAGGATCGCGCCGAACTGCCGGCCCACCCCACGGGGATCGAACGCACGGTCGTAGGCCCGGGCAGCAGCGGCGCGCAACTCCTGCTCCGGCGCCGGGTACACCGGCGAGCCCAGCTGACGACCGATCCGCACCTGGTGCTCGAGATACGCCTCTCGCTCGGGCGGCGGCGCGTCGACCAGGATGCTCATCATGCCGGGAGCGGGCCGGCCGACCGCGCGGTCTCCGGTGGTGGACATCACCGAGATCAGGCTGCGCACCCGTTCCGGTACGGCGATCGCCACGGCCTGCGCGATCATGCCGCCGAGCGACCCACCGGCGACGTGCGCCGACGACCAGCCCACCGCGGTCAGCACCGCGTGCGCGTCGGCGGCCATGTCCGCGACCAGGTACGGGGCCGGCGCTCCGCTGCGGATCGCCTTGAAATCGACCGGCACGCCGTCGAGGTGCGTCGACAGCCCCACGTCCCGGTTGTCGAAGATCGCGACCGCGTGACCACGGTCCACCAGGGCGGCCAGCAGGTCCGGGTGCCAGCCGACCAGTTGCTGGCCGAGCCCGCAGATCAGCAGCAGCGGGCGGCCCCGCTCCACATCGCCGTGGACCTCGTAGACCAGCCGGATGTCGCCGTTGCGCGCCTCCCCGGTCCGCGCCGCCGCCACGCTGGTCATCCCGCGAAGGAGTGCGGCGGGAGTCCGACGCTGCCGGGCCGGCACGCGTACACGCCACCGGCGTGTTCGTCCGGCTCCCCCTTCGCCAGCGCGCGCGAGGTGGTGATGAACAAGGTGCCGAGGTCCGCGCCACCGAAGCAGCACGCGGTGACGTCCTCGACCGGTACCTCGACGACGGCGCGCAGCGTCCCTGCCGGGTCCAGGCAGCGCACCTGCCCGGCGCCGTGCAGCGCCACCCAGACCATCCCGTCGGCGTCGACGGCGAGACCATCCGGGTAGCCGTCACCGTCTCCGGCCCGGTACAGCCGCCGCCGCCCGGTCAACGCACCGGACTCGAGGTCGAAGTCGTACGCGAAGACGCTGAGCCGCATGGTGTCGATGTAGTACATGGTCCGCCCGTCCGGCGACCAGCCCAGCCCGTTCGAGACACCCACTTCGGTGACCATCTCGTGCACCGAGCGATCCGGGTCGACCCGCCACAGCGAGCAGCACCGCTGGGCCAGCGCCAGGTTCACCGAGCCGATCCAGAAGCTGCCCCGGGGGTCCGCGCTCCCGTCGTTCAGCCGCCATGGGCCGGTCCCTCGCAGGGTGGCGATGGGGTGCACCGACCCGTCCGGGTCGATCAGGCTGACCCCGCCGCCGAGTGCCGCGATCAGCCCACCACCCGCGCGTGGCGAGATCGCGGACAGTGACCCGCCCAGGGCGGTGACGCGCGGCGCACCGAGGACGATCGGACCGGCGGACGAGGGCACGACCGACGCGCGCAGCAACGTCCCCGGCGTGATGTCGACCCAGAGCAGTTCCGCCGAGACGGGGTCCCACCGGGGCGACTCGCCCAGGTCGTTACGGATGTCGAGCGCTAGGTCCGCTGCCAGTCGCCGGACGTCAGCGGCCATCCGCACCGCCCACGTTGCACGTGACGCCCGTCGCGTGCACGGGGCAGTACCCGTTCGGCACCTTGTGCAGGTATTGCTGGTGGTAATCCTCGGCGAAGTAGAACTCGGTGCCCGGGACGATTTCGGTGGTCACCGGCCCGTAGCCGGCGGCCTGCAGCCGCGGCGCGAACGCGTCCCGGCTCGCCCGTGCGGTGGCAAGCTGCTCGTCGGTAGCGGCATAGATCCCGCTGCGGTACTGGGTTCCCAGATCGTTCCCCTGCCGCATCCCCTGGGTCGGGTCGTGGTTCTCCCAGAAGACGGCCAGCAACTGCTCGTAGCTGACCTGCACGGGGTCGAACACGACCAGCACCGCTTCCGCGTGACCGGTCCGGCCCGAACAGGCCTCCTCGTACGTCGGGTTCGGGGTATAGCCGCCGGTGTAGCCGGCTGCGGTCGTCCAGACCCCGGGGACCCGCCAGAAAAGCTGCTCCGCGCCCCAGAAGCAGCCGAGCGCGAAGACGGCTCGTTCGAAGCCGTCCGGGTACGGACCCGCGATCGGTGTGCCCAGCACGGCGTGCAGGCCCGGGATCATGATCGGTTCACGTCGTCCGGGCAACGCATCCGCCGGGTCCGGGAGCGTGCTGGGGTGCCGAGCGAACAACATGGGTGCCTCCTCCAGCGCCGTGGCTGCTTCGGTCAACCGTCCGGTCGGCCGCGGTGTTCCAGCGGCGACGACCGGTGCTTACGCTGACCTCATGCTCTCGCGGACGCACCGCGCCGCCTGGACGGCCGTCGCCGTGCCGACTGTACTGACCGCGGGAGGCGCCGGGCTGCGCCGGACCCTCACTCGGCAAGTCGCCCAGGCCGACCGGAAGGTCCGGCCGTTGGTGACCACTGCACCGCCGCACCGCGAGTACTACGGCGATCCAGCCGACCCACCGATCACGCTGGCATTGCTGGGCGACTCCAGCGCCGAGGGCGTCGGGGTGCACCACTTCGACGAAACGCTGGGCGGCCACCTCGGCCGCGCGCTCGCGGAGCACCGGCGCTACGTCCGGCTGCTGCTCGTCGCGGTCAACGGCGCGACCGCGGCCGCCCTCGCCGACCAGATCGTCCAGCTGCGACCGCACACGCCGGACCTTGCCGTCATCTCCATCGGGGCCAACGACGTCCGGGCCCGCACCGCGCCCCGGATCGCCGCGGCGGACCTCGGCGCGGCTGTCGCGCAGTTGCGCGTGCTCGGCGCGCACGTCGTGGTCGGAACGACCCCGGATCTCGGTATCGTGACCGCTCTCGCCCAACCGCTGCGCGCGCTCGCCGGGCTCGCGTCACGCCGGCTCGAGCGTGCGCAGTCCGAGGCGGTGAGCCGAGCCGGCGGTATCGCCGTCCCGGTGGGCAAACTGCTGAGTCCGTTGTTCGTAGCCGACCCGCTGCATTTCGCGCCGGACGGCTTCCACCCCTCGGAAGCGGGCTACCGGCTGATCGCCAGCTACCTGCTTCCCCCGCTACTGTCAGGGATGTGACCGGGGTACCGAGGGCCCTGCGCCGAACGCTGGTGACCGGCGCCGCGCTCGGCGCGGTCGCCTGCGCGGACCTGCTGGTGCTGCAAGCGGTGCTGGCCGTCCGGCGCGAGTACGTCTCCGCCGATTCGGCGCCGCCGGTCAGCGGTGACTTCGGGGACCCCGCCGACCCCACCGTCCGCGTCGCCATCCTCGGTGACTCCACCGCGGCCGGCGTCGGGGTCGAGGACACCGTGCACACGGTCGGTGGGCGGCTCGCCAGCCTGCTGGCCGCCGAGCACCTGCACATTCGGTTGTCCGGTGCGGCGATCAGCGGCTCGCGGGCCGGGGACCTCGGTCCGCAGGTGTCCCGTGCTCTGTTGAACGACCCGCACGTGGCGGTGGTGCTCATCGGCTCCAACGACGCTACTCACGCGACGCCGCTCGCACGGGTCCGGTCGTCACTGGTGGACGCCGTCCGCCGCTGCCGCACCGCCGGCGTCGCGGTGGTGCTCGGCACCTGCCCAGACCTGGGCGCCACCCGGGCGGTCGCCCGGCCGCTCCGGGACGTGTTGGCCTACTACGGTCGCCGGGTCGCGACGACGCAGGCCGATGCGGGTCGCTGGGCCGGGGCGCTGGTGGTGGACCTGGCGGCGCGAACCGGACCGTCGTTCCGGGCCGATCCGCAGGCAACCCTGTGCGCAGACGGCTTCCACCCCAGCGCGGCGGGCTACGACCTGTGGGCACGAGCGTTGCTTCCCGCAGTCCAGCAGGCCATCGGAATCCGGGTACCGTAACCGGAATACTCGCCGGTAACATCCGGCCCGATCCGAGGAGGTCGCGATGCCCGAGGCCGTGATCGTTGCGCATGCCCGGTCCCCGATCGGTCGGGCATTCAAGGGAAGCATGACCGCGCTGCGGCCCGACGACCTGGCCGCAACCGTCGTCCGCGCGGCACTGGACATGGTTCCCGCGCTCGACCCGCACGACGTCGCGGACCTGATGCTCGGCTGCGGACTGCCCGGCGGCGAACAGGGCTTCAACCTGGGCCGGGTGGTCGCCACTACCCTCGGATACGACTTCATGCCCGGGACCACCGTCACCCGCTACTGCTCCTCGTCCCTGCAGACGACCCGGATGGCGTTCCACGCGATCAAGGCCGGCGAGGGCGACGTCTACATCTCGGCCGGCGTAGAGACGGTGAGCCGCTTCGTCAAGGGCAACAGCGACATGATCCCCGGCCAGCAGATCACCAACCCGATCTACGACGGGGCAATGGCGCGGAGCAAGACGTTCGAGGGCGGCGGGAAGACGTGGCACGACCCGCGCGAGGACGGCCAGTTGCCGGACATCTACATCGCGATGGGCCAGACCGCGGAGAACCTGGCACAGTTAAAGGGGATCAGCCGAGCGGAGCAGGACGAGTTCGCGGTGCGGTCGCAGAACCTCGCCGAGAAGGCCCTCGGCAACGGCTTCTGGCAGCGCGAGATCACCCCGATCACGCTGCCGGACGGCACCGTGATCAGCGCGGACGACGGGCCCCGGCCGGGGGTCACCCTCGACGCGGTCGCCAAGCTGGCACCGGTCTTCCGCCCGGACGGCACCGTCACCGCAGCCAACGCCTGCCCGCTCAACGACGGCGCGGCTGCACTGATCGTGATGAGCGACCGGAAGGCCGCCGAACTCGGGCTCACCCCGCTGGCCCGGGTGGTGGCGACCGGCGTCACCGGCCTGTCCCCGGAGATCATGGGCTACGGACCGGTCGAAGCGTCCCGGCAGGCACTGCGCCATGCCGGGATGAGCATCGGCGACATCGACCTGGTCGAGATCAACGAGGCCTTCGCCGCCCAGGTGATCCCGTCGTACCGTGACCTCGGCGTCGACATCGACCGGCTCAACGTGCACGGTGGCGCCATCGCCGTCGGTCACCCGTTCGGTATGACCGGTGCCCGGATCGCCGGCACTCTGATCAACGGCCTGCAGTTCGAGGACAAGACCTTCGGCCTGGAGACCATGTGCGTCGGCGGCGGCATGGGGATGGCGATGATCCTGGAGCGCCTCAACTGACCGGCGCTCGGATCCTGGAGCGCCTCAACTGCGCGCCAGCACCGGGTCGACGTCGAACCGGCCGGCGCCCAATACCATGCGGGTTCCTCGCCGCCCACGATAAGGATCCCGCCATGACGCTTGTGGAACGCAGCGACGCAGCCGGTGTCACGACGTTGACACTGAACCGGCCGGAGAAGCTCAACGCCATCAACCTGGACATGCTGGCGGCGCTCCGCGGTCACGTCGATGCGTTGGCGAACGACCCCAGCATCGGCTGCGTGGTGCTCACCGGCGCGGGCCGCTGCTTCAGCGCGGGCCACGACTTGGCCGACACCGGGCAAGAACTGCAAGGGGCGGAACGCTTCTTCGCGCCGGAGACCGTCGACCGGCTCGAGCGCCTCCCGCAGCCGACCATCGCGAAAGTGCACGGGTACTGCCTGACCGGAGCACTGGAACTGGCGCTGGGGTGCGACCTCGTGGTGGCTGCCGAGGGCAGTCGGCTCGCCGACACGCACGGCCGCTGGGGTCTGGTACCGACGTGGGGCATGTCGGTCCGGCTGCCGGAACGGGTCGGTGTCGCGCGAGCGAAGGAACTCTCGTACACCGGTCGGCACGTGTCCGCCGCCGAAGCGGCCGCCATCGGCCTCGTCGAGTACTGCGTCTCGGACGACGAGCTGGAGGCTCGTACCGATGAGCTGGCCCGGATGATCGTGGCGAACTCGTGGGGTACCAACCGGATGACCAAGGCGCTGCACGCGGCCCGGACCACGATGACCCGGCAGGCCGCTCTCGACTTCGAGCGCACCCGCCCGTACGGCCTCCCGGCGGACCGGGACGAGCGCGCCGCTCGTCGCTGAGCCGGCCGTCAGGCCCAGCCGTCGAACCAGAGCGTGTCGTACCCGGCTCGCAGCGCCGCCACGGTACGAGTTCGCGTGGACGGCGACGGGCCGGCGGCCACGATATCCGCGGTGAGCACGGTGATCTGATCGGCCAGTGCGTGCGCACGGAGCGCGTGCGGGACCACGCCGGCCGGGACCCCGCTGCCGGCCTCGCGGCCCAGTTCGGCGAGTTCCAGCACCAGCGCGCGCAGGTGCTCCGACCGCGGCCGTACGACGCCGTCACCGCCTTGGGTGTGCCCCTGGTACCACGCATGACTCATCCCGGCGAGTCGGTCGGTGAGCCGGGCAAGCGCCGTCCCGATCTCCTCTGGCGCGGCCTGCATGAGCGCAGGCTAGCGCCCCCCTTGCGGGCGCAGCCGCGGCCCGTCAGGCTCCAGGTACCGACACCGGGAGGCTCCGATGACGCACAGTCCGCAGACTCACGCCAGCCTGCTCGCCCGCATTCCGGAGGTGACCGGCCAGGGGCTCACGCATTGGTTCGCCTGCCTGGACGCCGGTCCCGGACTGGTCCGCGCAGAGGAGCGGGCCCATTGGCTCTCGGACGAACATGCGCTGCCGGCCGCGTACGCCACCGCGATCGTGCACGAGCACGATCGCCGCAAGCTGGCCTCCCGGGGATAGCGTGCCCGTCGGATCACCCGTCGGGCGTACACGAGCCGGAGAGCTCCGGTTTTCGTACCTCTCGGCGGCACGCCAGAGGTACGAAAACCGGAGGCGGCATGGCGACGAAGACCAAGGGCGCAGTGCTGTGGAGCCTGCACGAGTCGTGGTCGGTCGAGGAGATCGAGGTAGGGGATCCGGTCGCCGGTGAGGTGCAGGTCCGGCTGGCGGCCTCCGGGCTGTGTCACTCCGATGAGCACGTCGTCACCGGCGATCTGCCCGTGCTGCGCTTCCCGGTGATCGGCGGCCACGAAGGCGCCGGCGTGGTGACCAAGGTCGGTGCCGGTGTCACCACAGTCGCCGAAGGCGACCACGTGGTGCTGGCGTTCATGCCGGCGTGCGGTCGGTGCCCGTGGTGTTCCAACGGCCACCAGAACCTGTGCGACTTAGGCGCTCGCCTGCTCGGCGGCGTCGCGATCGCGGACGGGACGTACCGGGCCACCGCCCGTGGCCAAGGCCTCGCGCCGATGTGCCTGCTGGGCACGTTCGCGCCGTACTGCACGGTGCACGAGTCGTCGGTGGTGAAGATCGACGAGAGCGTCCCGCTGCAGGCCGCCGCCCTGGTTGGCTGCGGCGTCACCACCGGCTGGGGGTCCGCGGTCACCGTCGCGAAGGCGGGACCCGGCGACACCGTCGTGGTGCTGGGCGTGGGCGGCATCGGGATCAACGCGGTGCAGGGTGCGCGTATCGCGGGCGCCGCCCGGGTCGTCGCGATCGACCCGGTGCCGTTCAAGCGGGAGCAGGCGCTCGCACTGGGTGCCACCCACGCCTACGCCTCCGTCGAGCAGGCGCTGGAACCGCTGTCGGACATCAGCTGGGGCCGGATGGCCGACAAGACCGTCATCGCCGTCGGCGAACTGCGCGCCGAACACATCGCGGCCGCGCAGGACCTCACCGGGAAGGGCGGCACGATCGTGGCCACCGCGCTGGCCGGCGCGGCGCAATCCACGGTCGACCTGAACCTGTTCAAGCTCACGCTGTTCCAACAAAATCTGCAAGGCGCCATCTTCGGCGGCGGGAACCCTCGCTACGACATCCCGAACCTGTTGCGGCTCTACGGCGAAGGCACCCTCAAGCTGGACGAACTGATCACCACGACCTACCGGCTCGAGGACGTCAACCAGGGCTACGCCGACATGAAAGCGGGGCGCAACATCCGCGGCGTGATCAGCTACACCGACGCCGACTATTGACCGCCGGATGACCGCCGTGCCCGTCCACTCCGGTTCCGCGAGGCGAACTGGGTGCTACCGGCGCTGCCAGGCGTCCTCGTCCGCAGTGAGTTTGCGGACCACCGGCGGCAACTTGCCCAGCGCGACATCGGCGACGGTGGAGTGCTCCAGCACCGCCCG
>DASZVT010000230.1:0-2113 GCA_035546915.1 Mycobacteriales bacterium
TCCCGATCGCCCTTGCCGCCCGCCGGCACCGGCTGCCGAGCGAGGCGTCGCGCCGATTCGAGCGCGGCGTCGATCCGGCATTGTGTGGGGCGGCTGCTGCGGCCGCGGCGGCGCTGCTCACCGAACTCGGTGGAGCGCGGGCTGTCGCCTACACCGACGTCGATCTGAGGCCTCCCATGCCGGTGATCGAGCTGCGTCCGGCCTACCCGGGTGAGGTCGGCGGGCACGAGGTGCCGGCTGCCGCGGTCCGGCACCGGCTCGAGCAGGTGGGCGCGAACCTGTCCGGGACCGACCCCATCGTCGTGGTGCCGCCGCCGTGGCGGCCCGACCTGCAGGAAGCCATCGACCTGGTCGAGGAAGTGCTGCGCCTGGAGGGCTACGACACACTGCCGGTCCGGCTGCCGCCGGCCCCGGCCGGGCACGGGCTGACCCCGATCCAGCGCCGGTGTCGAGCGGTCTCCCGGGCCCTCGCCGCGGCCGGGCTGGTGGAGGTGCAGACGTCGCCGTTCACGGCATCCAATCCGCTGGGCCTCGCCGACGACGATCCGCGTCACGCAGCGCTGCAGCTGCTCAACCCGCTGTCGGCGCAGGAACACTGTCTGCGCACCACGCTGTTGCCGGGGTTGCTCGCTGCTCTCGCCCGTAACGTGTCCCGCGGCCGGCACGATGTCGCGTTGTATGAGACCGGCGCGGTCTTCCGGCCACGCCCGGTGCGTTACGTTCCACCGCCGGCCCCTGCCGCCCGGCCGACGCGCGAGCAGCTCGAAGCTCTCGACGCGAGTCTCCCGGACCAGCCGCAGCAGGCCGCGCTGGTCATCGCCGGTCTGGCCGAGCCGGCTGGCTGGTGGGGCCCCGGGCGGCCGGTCGACTGGTCCGACGCCGTGGCGGCAGCGCTCGAGGTTGGTGCGGCGCTCGGTATCGAGCTGACCGTCAGCGCGTGTCCCCACGAGCCGTGGCATCCGGGTCGCTGCGCGCGGCTCGCGCTCGGCGATCTGACGGTTGGGCACGCGGGCGAACTGCACCCCCGGCTGCTCGAGCGGCTCGAGCTGCCTGCCCGGACCTGCGCTGCGGAGCTGTGGCTGGACCCCCTGGTCGCCGACGAGGCGGCTGCGACCGTGGTGGCCGCGCCGATCTCCAGCTATCCGCCCGGGCTCGTGGATGTTGCCTTGGTGGTCGAGGACGGCATCCCTGCGGAGCGGGTGGAGCGTGCGCTGCGTACCGGCGCCGGCGAACTGCTCGAATCGGTGGCTCTGTTCGATCTCTACCGCGGAGCACCGGTGCCGGACGGGCACCGGTCGCTGGCCTACACGCTGACCTTCCGGGCCCCGGATCGCACCCTGTCCGGGGACGAGGTCAATGCGATGCGCGATGCGGCGATTGCGGCGGCAGCGACCGAGACCGGAGCGGTGCTGCGCGGCTGAAACCGCGCCCGAATATTCATACATAGCTGTGTATAGTTGTGCGCATGGGTGTGATGGTTGCTGTCGCCGGGGCCAGTGGGTATGCCGGCGGCGAGCTGCTGCGTCTTCTCGCCGGACATCCGCAGGTGCAGCTCGGCCCGCTCGGGGCGAACAGCTCCGCCGGTGTGCGGGTCACCGACGTCCATCCCCACTTGGTCGAACTCGACGACCGCACCTTCGTGGACACGACGCCGGGATCGCTCGCGGCGGCGGACGTGGTGCTGCTGGCCTTGCCGCACGGAGCCAGCGCTGCCATCGCGGCCGAGTTGCCTTCCTCGCTCCCGGTCATTGATCTCGGCGCGGACTTCCGGCTCACCGATCCGGTCCTGTGGGACCGGTACTACGGCGGGACCTACGCGGGCAGTTGGCCGTACGGGCTACCGGAGTTGCCGGGCGCCCGGGCTGCGCTGGCTGGCGCCCGGCGGATCGCGGTGCCGGGTTGCCACGCGACCGCCGTCGAACTGGCGCTCGTGCCGTTGCTGGCTGCCGGGCTGGTCGAACCGGAGGACCTCACTGCGGTCACCGTCACCGGTTCCTCTGGCGCCGGCCGCACGACCAAGGTTGAGTTCACTTCTGCCGCGGTCATGGGCGACGCCGCCGCCTACCAGGTTGGCAAGCACCGGCACACCGCCGAAATCGTGCAGGCACTGGCG
>DASZVT010000231.1:0-33441 GCA_035546915.1 Mycobacteriales bacterium
GGTCTATGTGTCAAGCCGGTCGTCAGATAGCACCGACTACACGACACGACTGCTCGACCCCCAAACCGGGACCATCACCCGCACCGCTAGCAGGAAGCAATCACAAGCCGTCCTGGCCACCACCGGCGGCCTGTGGTACTCCAGCTCCGGTGGCCACGCACAGGGGTTGTTCTTCGTCCCGTACAGCAACCCCTCGCGCGCAGTGGACGAAGGCGACGGAGTCGGCTCGCCGTACGCGACAGTTACTGTCGCGAACGGCGTTGCCTGGATCAGCAGGCCCACGGACCCGGACGCCCCCCTTTCCTGCGCGAACCCCGACACCGGTGGCATCTACAGTGACGCTCCCGGCAACAGCGCCGACGCCGACAGTGCCCCCACCGACATCACTTCCGTCGGTTCGAACTTCTACGCCACCTACGCAACACAGCCGGGGGATGGCTCCGGCTTCACTGGAATCGTCCACCTCATCCCACCCGCAGAATGCTTGGGCCCGTACCCAGATCCGACTCAAGCCCCTGGCGACGTCACGAGCGACGTGGGCCGACACAACAAGCCAGAGAAGAATCGCCGCGGTGACAACCCCCATCCGACCCGGCGAGGACCTAGGGCGTGAGGACGACGCGCTGGCCTGGTAGGTCTGGCCGGGCCCAGATCTCCGCCACGTCCGCTAGCGGCATCGGGTTCGCGGTGACCGCGATGGTGTCGGCGTCGATCTCGCGGATGAGCGACGGGAGCTCGGCGAGGTAGGCCTCCCTCGATACGGCGCCTTGACCGTTGCCTTGGATGCGGAGGTTCGCCGAGCGCAGTGCAACCGACGGCAGTTCGATCGTTGGGCCAGCCATCGATCCGATCTGGATCCGGTCCAAGCCGCGGCTGCGGTCCGATCGCTTGGTGAGGAGCGCCGTGATGGCCTGCTGCGCCGGTTCGCCCCACAAGTAGTCGATGACGATGTCGACGTCGGCGGCTGCGTTGCCCAGTGCTCGTGCGGTCGCCTCGGTGTCGTCCGTCAATCGGACCACTTCGTCGGCGCCGAGGGAGGTGAGGGCGCAGAGCCGATCGAGATCACGTCCAGCGCCGACGACCCGCCCGGCACCGAGCCGACTGGCTATCTGCACGGCCATGGTTCCGGCGTTGCCGGTGGCGCCGAGAACGAGCACGCTCTGGCCGGGTTCGATGGGGACCCGGCGGCGAAGCGCCACCCACGCCGACATCGCGGGGTTCATCGCGGCCGCAACCTTCGCGGCGTCAACCGTGTCGGGCAGTTCGATCGAGCGCCGCTCGTCGACCAGGGCCTTGTCCGCCATCGTCCCAACGACGTCGTTGGTGGCGACGAAGTAGATCCGCTTACCGTCGGGGCGCCGGCCGACGCCGTCGATCCCGGGGATCATGGGTAGCGTGCCGGTGCTGGTGTAGTGCACTCCAGCGGCGTCGGTTCGGACGCGCGGATGCAGCCCGACGGCGAGGACATCGACGAGCGTCTCGCTGTCGGTCGTTGGCTGCGGGACGTTGAACCGCTGGTAGCGCGGTGGTTCGTCGAACGATGCCACGACAGCGGCGTTCATCGTCTCCATGGTGCAGTCCTCCGCTCTCCCGCCGCTATTTAGTTAGCGGCACGTACTAAAATAGTTTGTGGCACGTACTAAATCAAGTACGATGCGGAGATGACGTCCCGAGCGGTTGACAGGCGTGCAACGGCAGCCCCCGAGGAATTGAGCACCGTCGACGGACTGGCTCAGCTCTCATTCCTGATTCACGGCACCCTCGAACGCCGAGCGGCCGAGCGCGAATTATCAATAATCCAGACCCGTCTGCTCGGCGTGCTGCGGGACCGCAAGCCGACCATGAACGAGCTGGCGAAGGTACTGATGCTCGACAAGTCGAGCATCAGCGGGCTGGTCGACCGCGCCGAGCGTCGCGACCTCGTCGTACGCGTTCCCTCGGACGCAGACCGCCGAGCTGTCCTGGTCGCTCTGACCGACCGAGGCCGGGCGCTCGTATCGGACGTGGCGGCGCGATTCGGAGCAGACGTCTCCTCCCTGCTGGACCGACTACCGGCGTCGGATCGCGCCACCCTGTCCAGACTGGTCAGCCGACTACTCGTCGCTCACGCGGCCGATCGAGGGATCGACCTGTTCGCGCCCACAACAACGGGGTGACCCCGCGTTCAACGGCAGACCGGCGAGACTGTCCGAACCCGAGCCGGCTGACCACGGACGGGCAGCTACCCAAGTCATAGGATTGGGTCATCCACGCGGGAGCTCGGGCAGAACCGGGCTGAGAGGGCGGCCAGCCGTCGCCGACCGCGATTGACCAGCCGGGTAATGCCGGCATGGGAGAGCTGTGCTGACAAGTTCCACCGGGAATTCAGGGTCCTGGACCGCTGCCACGGCCACCGCGCAAGAAGTTCCGGCCACGCTGGAAGAGCCAGCGCCGCAGCCACTCGGCCTGCTCGACCAGTTCGGCTTGTGGACCAACCTCGGAATCAGCCTGCTGGGATTCACCGGGGCCGTCTTCGTCCTCGACCCGTTCGGCAGTGGCCAGCACATGTCACTGCTCGCATGCATCGTCGCGACGCTCCTCGGCACCGCGATCGGGACGCTCGCCATTGCCCTGGCCGGGGCAGCCGGAGCCCGGACGGGCGCTCCCGCGATGGTCCTGCTGCGGGGCCTGCTCGGCGCGAAGGTGTCGTACCTTCCGACGCTGCTCAACGTGCTGCAGTGCCTGGGCTGGGGTGTGTTCGAACTCGTCACGATCGCCACCGCCGGCCACCGGGTGGCACCCGGACTCCCGCGCTCAGGGTGGATCGTCATCGCCGGCGTGCTCACCACGCTCATGACGATCCGCCCTCTCGGCGCGATCCGGATACTGCGCCGATACGTCACCGTGATCGTCGTCATCGTAGTGATCTACCTGGCCGTCCAGCTGCTACGGCACCCGCTTCCCGCGATCACCCACGGGGGCTGGTCCGGCTTCTGGATCGCGGTCGACACCCTCATCGGGGCCGCGGTGTCGTTCGTTCCACTCGCCGCCGACTACACCCGGCACGCGCGATCGCCGCGGATCGCGTTCTTCGGAACGTTCGTGGGATACGCGCTCGCGCAGGCGGTCTGCTACCTGATCGGGATCGTCGCGCTGCTGACGGTCGCGAAGACTCCGGATGACATCTACGGAGCGTTCATCGCGGTGCCGCTTGGCACTGCCTGCTTCGGCGTGCTCGCCGCCCGCGAACTCGACCAGTCCTTCGCGAATGTGTACTCGACCGCCGTCTCGATCCAGAACGGCCGGCCTCGCTGGGACCGACGCATCCTCAGCGTGATCATCGGCACTGTGACAACCATATTCGCACTCGCGGTCCACATCAGCGACTACGAGAACTTCCTCATCCTGCTCGGCTCGATCTTCACCCCGCTCGCTGCGGTGCTTGCGGTCGATTACTTCGTCGTGTGCCGTGCTCGATGGGACCTCTCGACAGGTTCCCCGGCGCGGTGGACGTCTCTCGCTGCGTGGCTGCTCGGCTTCGTGACGTACCAACTGATCAACCCCGGTTACGTCGAGTGGTGGGCGAAGATGTGGGGTCATATCCAGGCGTGGGTGCACCTCACCCCGCAGACGTGGATGAGTGCGTCGCTGTTCGCGCTCGTCGTCTCCGCCGTCGCCACCTTGCTCCTCGCCCCGCTGCGCCGACGGTCAGCACCGAGCGGCCCATGACCGAGCAGCCCGTGCACGGACTCGCCGGTGCGCCGGCCCCTCGGCATTGGCCCGCGCTCACCGTCCGCGAACTGGTGCCGGTATTGCGCGGGTACGACGTCGGCGATGTGCTCGGCATCCGCTGGCATAGCCCCCGGCCGTGGTCGTCCGCGGCAATCGTCGACACCAGCATCGCGCCGGTTTTCGTGAAGCGACACGACCGGAGAGTGCGCGACGCAGCTGCCGTCGCCGCCGAGCATGCGTTTGTCCGGCATTTGCGCAGCGAAGGCTTTCCGACGCCTGCCGTGCACGAGCCGACCACCGAGCCGCCGACCAGCGGTCGTTGGACGTACCAGGTTTTCGAACTCGCCCCGGGCCTTGATCGCTACCGCGCGCGGTACTCGTGGACCGCCTACCTCTCGACCACGGACGCGGCTACCGCGGGGGGGTTGCTAGCCCGGCTCCACACCGCCTCCGAAGGATACGAAGCCGCACCGCGGCCAGGTCCGCGGCCGCTGAGTAATCCGCTCCGATTGCTCCAC
The DNA here is from genome assembly GCA_035546915.1 of Mycobacteriales bacterium. Taxonomy (GTDB): domain Bacteria; phylum Actinomycetota; class Actinomycetes; order Mycobacteriales; family CAJCIY01; genus DASYGP01. The sequence continues at coordinate 4,230 of DASZVT010000231.1, forward strand.
GCCACCGACCTTGTGGGCGCCGTCAAGGCATACGCCGCCGATCGCCCGGCACTGGCCGCGTTCGTCGCCGAGCGACCGTGGGAGATCGACCTCAACGCGGCGTTGCCTACCCACCATGCGCGGCTACAGTCGTACCTCGCCGCGGAGCAACCGCTGTGGGGGCATGGCGATTGGCACGGCAGCAACCTCACCTGGGGGAGCGATACAGCCGTGGCCGCTATCGACTTCGGACTCGCCGACCGCACCTGTGCCGCTTTCGACGTCGCGACGGCGGTGGAACGCGCGGCGATCGGCTGGCTCGACCGTCTCCGCGGGCGGGAGCCGGCTGTCGCGCTCACCCAGGTCGACGCGTTCCTCGCCGGGTACGCCGCGGTCCGCGGCGTCAGTGCTTCGGCCGTCGCGGCGTTCCTGCCACTCGTGCACGTCGAACTCGCGCTGTCCGAACTCGACTACTTCACCCGCATCGTGCCCCGAAGCGGCGACGCCGAACTGGCGTATCGGTATCTGGTCGACCACGCGCGTTGGTTCGATGGGCCGGGGCAGCGACTACTGCGCCGCATCCGTGCGTCTTCGCTGACCCCATAGGCCCGTTCACGTCCCGCCCGGTCGCGGGAGCCGAAGCATCCCGTAAGCACGGTTCGGCCGGATCCGCACAACAGCACGCTTTTCGGTGACCATCGCGGCGCGATACGCATCCCAGTCCTCGTGCTCACCGGCCAGGTTGCGATACAGCGCGACCAGCTCCTCCACGGCCGCGTCGTCCGGCGTGCCGGCGACGTCCGAGAGGGTGACGTCACCTTCGATCACGACGTAGGCCCAGAAGTCCTCCTGCGCGACGTGCAGCGCGGCCCACGGTTCCCGTACCAGGTTCCGGTACTTGGCTCGGTCCGCCGTGACCGAGACGCGGATCACATCGTCGTCGCCTACCTGATGCAGGACGTTGGAAAGCTGCGGACGGCCGTTGCTGCGGATCGTGGTCAGCACGGACTGCCGTCGGGCGCGGGCGAAGTCGACGGCGACAGAAAGCTCCATACGCGCCGCAACTACCAGTCGTACCGGCGCATTCCGCCCGACGGCCCGGAATCCGCTACGTCACGCCGCTGCGCTCACCGCATCGAAGACTGCGGGCCGGCGGCGGTGTGTCCGGCTCCCGGCGGGTCCTGCGCCCAGGACGGGGGGGTGTCCCAACGCTCGGCGAAAACCAGTTCGGACAGCGGTCGGCGGCGGACCGGGCCGTGCGATCCGGCGGGCCGGCCGAGGGTGATCGTGGCCGCGATGAACACCTCGTCCGGGATGCCCAGCAGCGCGTGCAATTCGGCCTCGACACCGAAGTGCCACCCCGTCAGCACGCCGCCGTAGCCGCGAGCTCGCGCCGCCAGCAACAGGTTCTGGCAGGCCGGGTAGACGGATGCGCCCTCGAACGGTGTCGGCGCCCGGTAGCGGACCAGGCAGGGCAGGACGAGCACCGGGGCGCGCTCGAAGCCCTGGACGTACGACTCCATGGTCCGCGCCATCCGCGCCTTCGGTGAGTCGTCGACCGCCCCGGAACCGGTGTCGTACCGGTCTGTCACCCGCTTCGCCTGCCACGCTTCCCGGGCACTGCGGCCGATCAGCGACTTGGCCGCGCGCGCCTTCGGTCCGTCGGTCAGCACCATGAACCGGTACGGCTGGCGGTTCGAGCCGCTGGGTGCCCGGGTCGCAGCGAACAGGATGGCCCGCAATTCCTCCGGCGGGATGGGCTCGTCCCGGTAACGCCGGATCGCGCGCGTCGAGACCAGCCCCGCGAGCAGGCCGACGTCGTCGTGCGGGAGACCTGCATCCCGGAGGGAGATGTGCTCGGCATCCTCGGCGTGTGTCATCGGGCCCTCTCGTCACTGCGCGGTTCGTCGTCCGACCGTACCGAGCCATCACTAGGGTGGGGCCGTGACGGTGCTGGGGCCGGCAGACGGCGATGGGAGCGGGCCGGCCGTCACCGTCGGGGGCGTCGCACTCGACCGCGAAGAACTGTTCGCCGCCGCCGCCGCAGTCGCCGACCGGATCCAGGGCGCGCCGGTGGTCGCCATCGATGCAGACGCGTCGGTGCGGACGATCGTCGCGACCGTCGGTTGTCTGCTAGCCGGCGCTGTCGCGGTCCCCGTGCCGCCGGATGCGGGGCCGCGCGAGCGCGGCCACATCCTGACCGACTCCGGTTCCCTACTGTGGTTAGGGGATCACCGTGACGACGTCACCCTGGAGACCGTCCCGGTGAGCGGACGGTCTTCGTCGTCGTGGACCGAGCCGGCCACCGGAACCGCGATGATCATGTACACGTCCGGGACGACGGGCGCCCCCAAGGGTGTCCCGATCACCCGCGCCGCAATCGCGGCGGGATTGGACGGCTTGCGGGACGCCTGGTCTTGGAGCCCGGACGACCTCCTGGTGCACGGCCTGCCGCTGTTTCACGTACACGGGCTGATCCTCGGGGTGCTCGGCCCGCTGCGGGTTGGGAGCCCCCTGGTGCACACCGGGCGTCCGACCCCGGCGGCGTACGCAGCCGCCGGGGGATCGCTCTACTTCGGTGTCCCGACCGTCTGGGGTCGGGTCGCCGCGGATCCGCCCAGTGCTCGCGCGCTGCGCGGCGCGCGGCTGCTGGTCTCCGGGAGCGCGGGCTTGCCGGCGCCAGTCTTCCACGACCTGCGGTCGCTCACCGGGCAAGGACCGGTGGAACGCTATGGCATGACCGAGACCCTCATCACCCTGGCCGCCCGGGCCGACGGTCCGCGCAAGCCAGGGTGGGTCGGCGGACCCATTACCGGAGTGACCGCCCGGGTCGTTGATGACGACGATGCGGCGGTGCCCGGCGACGGCGAGACCATCGGAAATCTGCAGGTACGCGGCCGGACCGTCTTCGACGGATACCTGGCCCGGCCGGGCGAGACGCGCGCCGCTTTCACCGCGGACGGATGGTTCCGCACCGGTGACGCCGTCATGGTCGACGGCGACGGCAACCACCGCATCGTCGGGCGGGTCAAGGACGACCTCATCAAGACCGGTGGTTTCCGGGTCGGCGCCGGCGAGATCGAGGCGGTGCTGCTCAGCCATCCGAGCGTGACCGAAGCCGCGGTGATCGGAGTCCCGGACCCCGATCTGGGGCAACGCATCGTCGCCTACGTCGTCGGCGCCGGCATCCGGGAGGACGTCCTCGTCCAATTCGTCGCCACCGAACTGTCCGTGCACAAGCGACCGCGGGAAGTCCGCGTGGTCGACGCGTTGCCACGCAATGCCCTGGGCAAGGTGCAGAAGTCCCGGCTCAGCTGAGCGCAACCGGCGAAACACACGACGAGCCGAGCAGGAGACGTGCCTGGTGAAGACCCTGACGGAGCAGCTCATCCGGACGGCGACGAAACGGTCCGACACCGAAGGTGTGTTCGTCCGGCCGGACGGGACGACGCACATCGCCACTCTCGGCGAGGTACACGCCCGGGCCAGCGCTGCCGCCGCCGCGCTGCAGCGGCAGGGGGTCGGGCCCTCCGACGTCGTTGCGGTGCAGCTGCCGGCCACCTTCGACGGAGCCGTGGCACAGGCCGCGGTGCTGCTCACCGGCGCGACCGTGCTGCCGCTGGCACCCACCACCGGAGACCGGGACCTCGGCTTCGCGCTACGGCAGTCCGGCGCGCGGCTCCTGGTGGCAGCAGCCGCGCTGCGGAGCGGGCCACTCGAGCAGGCACTCGCCACCGCCGGAGCACTGCCCGCGCTCGAGACCGTCGTGGTGGTCGGACAACCGGGCCCGCCAACCAGCCTGCCCTGGACCGGGTTCCGGGCGACTGGATTCGTGCCACCGGCATCCGTGACCCCGGACGACCGGGCGCTGCTGGTCTACACGTCCGGCACGACCGCCGAACCGAAGGGGGTGCAGCACACCCACCGCACCCTCGCCGCCGAACTGGCCGGCATGCCGTCGATCTTCACCTCCGGCGAGGCGGAGGTGCACCTCGCCGTCTTCCCGCCCGGGCACGTGGCCGGGTTCCTCGGACTGTTGAGCTTCCTTGCGCTCGGCATCCCGATGGTGTGCCTGGAAGGCTGGGACGCCGCAGTCGCTGCGCGGCTGATCCACGAGCGAGCCGTCACCTCATCGGTGGGCACGCCGGCGCACCTGTCCGCCATCCTCGATGTCGCGGAACGCGAAGGCCTGCGTACGGACAGCCTGCGCGAGTACATGCTCGGCGCCGCGACGGTGCCCCCTGCTCTGGTCGAACGCGCCGACGCGCGGGGGATCCGCGCATTCCGAACCTACGGATCCAGCGAGCACCCGACCATCAGCTCCGGACGCGCCGATGACCCGCGCGACAAGCGCATCGGTACCGACGGGCGACCGACACCAGGTACCGAGATCCGGATCGTGGACGGCGCCGGAGCCGACGTCCCGGTCGGAATCGACGGCGAGATCCTCGCCCGCGGTCCGGAGCAGTTCGTCGGCTACCTCGACCCGTCGCTGAACGAGGGCATCCGGTACGGCGACTGGCTGCGCACCGGGGACGTCGGACACCTGGACGCGGACGGCTTCCTGACCGTCACCGACCGGCTCAAGGACATCATCGTGCGCGGCGGAGAGAACATTTCCAGCCGCGAGGTGGAAGAGGCCGTGGCACGCCACCCCGACGTGCTGGATGCGGCCGCGGTCGGGTGGCCGGACGAACGACTCGGGGAGCGGGTTGCGGTTTTCGTGGTGCTCCGCCCCGGCGGGAGCTACGACGTGCCGGCGGCCGTCACGCAGTTCGAGGAGCTCGGCCTCGCTCGGCACAAGACGCCGGAACGCGTCGTACCGATCGACACGCTCCCACGGACACCGTCCGGCAAAGTGCGCAAACCGGACCTCCGATCGCGGCTCCAGATCGGGAATTGAGTCGAGTTGACTCAAGTTATGAGTGGTGCCGGACTTAAGTCCGGCCACTCACACCTCGAGGAGCACTGACGATGAACACCCTTTCCCTGTGGACCCGGCGAGACCCCTTCGCCGGCTTCGATGACACCTTCAACGCGCTCGTGCGCCGAGCGTTCGGCCCGGCGGCCTACGGCGCGGACCGGCGCGCGGGCTTCGTGCCGGCGGCGGACCTGAGTCGCGACGGCGACACCGCCGTACTCCGGCTCGAGCTTCCGGGCCTGGACGTCGACAAGGACGTGACCGTCGAGGTCGACCGCGGCCGGCTGGTGGTGAAGGGGGAGCGGCGCAGCGAGCGCGGTCGGGACGAGGACGGAACGGCCGTACGCGAGGTGCATTACGGCTCGTTCGAGCGTTCGTTCACACTGCCCGAGCACGTCGGGGCGGATGCCGTGAACGCGTCTTACGACGCGGGCGTGCTGACCGTCCGGGTTACCGGCGCCTACGCCTCACCCGAACCGACCGCGCACCGGGTCGCCATTACTGCCGGACCGGCGAGCGCGCCCGCGGTCGAGCCGATCGAGGCCGCCGACAGCGGCGAACACCCGGCAGCCTGAGCCGCCATGACGTGAGGCCCCACCCCGCAGGTCCCGGGGTGGGGCCTTGCGTATGTCCTACCCGGCGCCGCTGCCGTACGGCCGGGTGATGATCTCCATCGAGTGGTCGTCCGGGTCCGCCCAGTACACGCCGCGCCCGCCGTCGGCGGTGTTGATCTGCCCGGGGCGGGTGCGACCCGGGTCGGCCCAGTAGGTCAGCCCGCGGGCCTGGATGCGACCCAGGATCGCGTCGAAGTCGTCCTCCTCGACCAGGAACGCATAGTGCTCAGGTTGCGCCGGTCCGTGATCGTCGGCGTAGTCGAGGGACACCCCGTTGTCGACCTGGACCACCAGAAACGGCCCGTACGGTGTCGGTCCGCCGACACCGAGGATCTCGGCCAGGAACGTCGCGGACGCCTGCTTGTCGCGGGCCCGCACGATGGTGTGATTCAGCTGAACCGTCATCGCATGCCCTCCTCGGGTACCGCCCCCGAACAAGGCGGCCTGCGGCCGGAACGTTCCCGCCGGCCCAACCCTCACACCCGGTCGTGACACCCAGCCGCTACACCCCGGTCACGAACCTGCCCCGCCCGGTGACCGGGGCCAGATCGAACGTCGTGTGCACGCCGGGCTCGGCAGCACAGATCTGGGGGATGGCGTTCACGACCCGCATCGCGGTGATGTTGAACCCGCCGGCGAGGTGGTCGTCGCCCTCCCGGAAGTTGAACTCGCAGTCCAGGTGCGGCGACCCGTCGATGACCACGCGGTACGCGTCGCCGGCCAGTCCGCGCGGCCACTGCGGCGCCTGGTGCTCCTGGGTGCGGGTGACGTGTTCGATCGCGACGACTGCCCGGCCGCCAACCACGCCGGCGATCTCGAACCGGACACCGGCGACGGTGCCCGCCTCGATCCGGCGACCCTGGTAGTCGAAGCCCTCGTCAGCGGGCAGCAGCTCGTGCGAGGTCTCGATCCCGTCCAGCTCGACACCGAGCTGCTCGGCTATCGAGCTCACCACCCCGAACCAGTTCCGCAGCCCGTTCGGGTCGACGATCGGCGGCGGCGGATCGAGCGGCTTACCGAAACCGAAGATGTCGAAGGCGACCTCGTCGCTCTGGTGCCCGGACTCGTACAGCGCCAGCTCGTAGATCCGGATCGCGTCAATGCGACGGGAACATCCGGTCATGAGCACCGGCAGGTAGTCGCTGAAGAAGCCCGGTTCGATCCCGGTCGCGAGTAACGCCGCACCGCCCTTGCGGGCCGATTCCTGCAGCCGTTCGACCACGTCAGGGCGCGCCGACGGTGGATGGATCAGCGCGCCGAAGGACGACGTCGACACGTTCTTGCCAGACTCCAGGATGCGGCCGAGTTCCGCCGTCGCCACCTTCAGGCGGCCGTGCGTACTCGCCATGTAGCAGAACGCATCAGCTTCGAGCGCGATCGCCTCGTCGATGTCCTGGGTGGCGATCACACCGGTCGGGCCGGTGCCGGCGATATCCCCCGCGTCCCGGCCGGCCTTCTCGTCGCTGTGCACCACCAGGCCGACCAGCTCGAGCTCGGGGTGACTGATGATGCCGCGCAACGCGTGCACCCCGGAGAATCCGGTGCCGTAGTGGATGACCCGATACGTCATATCCCCCTCGATTCCGCCCGCCGGTCGTCAGACCGACTGGCCCATCGCCTGGCCGGTCAGTGTCCAGCCGGACCGGTCCGGGGTGCGGGTCCAACCGCTCGACGCCCACGTCCCGCCGTCCACCGGGACGGTCACACCGGTGACGTAACGCGCCTGTTCGGAGCACAGGAACGCGACCACCTCACCGCACTCCTCGATCGCGCCCTCGCGGCCGAGCGGGATATAGCGGTCGATCCCGTCCTGCTCGTCGTCGGTGCGCGGGGGCCAGCTGCCGGGGTCCACCGGTCCGCGCGCCTGGCCCCGGATGCCCGGCGTGACGGTCAAGTCGGGCGCGATGGCGTTCACCCGGATCTGGTCCGCCGCGAACTCGAGTGCGAGCGTCCGGGTCAGGTTGACCAGCGCCGCCTTGCACGCCGCATACACCGCGAAGCGGGGCGCGGCGCGAGACGCCTCGATGCTCACCACGTTGACCACCGCACCACCCTGCTTGCCCTGCGCGATCAGCGGGACGGCGCGTGAGGTCGCCGCGAGCGCGCTGACCAGGTTGATGTCGATGAGCCGCCGCCAGTTCCGTTCCTTCTGCTCGAGGAACAGCCCGGATCGAACCCCGCCGGCGTTGTTCACCAGGAAGTCGGTCCGGCCGAACTGTGCATGCCCGGCGTCCACCGCGTGTTCGACCTGCTCGACCTGCATTACGTCGGTGGGCACCACCAGGGCGGTCGCCCCAGCCTGGCGGACCAGCGTCGCGGTGTGCTCGCCCCGGTCCGGGTCGATCTCCGCGATGGTGATGTTCGTGCCGCGGCGCGCGAGCGCTACCGCGACACCCTGCCCGATGCCCGCGCCAGCGCCGGTGACGACAGCATGACGACCCTCGAAACCTTCCACGACCCCTCACTTTCACAGCGTCTCGATCCCGTGTCCCGCCACGATAGTGATCAGTGGCGGGGCATGGTCGGGACGACCGTTAGGCCCGCGCGTACACCAGCGCGGGCGTGGGCGCGGTCCGCGGGTCTGCTCCTTCCGCCCCCTGCGGCCGGACCGGCTTCGATTCCGTGTTCGCCGCCTGCTCGGCTCGGTCGGCGGACAACTCGCCCCACAGCGCCAGCAATGCGGGCAGACCCAACACCGCAGGCAGCCAGAAGCCGAGTACCCGGGCTGCCAGCACCGCCGCGCTTGCGGCCCCGAAGGGCACCCCGCTCACACTCAGCAAGCCGACCATGGCGAGCTCGACACCCCCGCCGCCACCCGGCAGTGGCACCGTCGAACCGCCCGCCCCCGCGAGGACAACGACCACCACTACCGTCGTGAACGGCAGGCCGTGGTTCAGGCCCGACAGCACCGTGTACAGCACCACGACCGGCGCGAGCCGCGCGCCTATGTGCAACAGCAGCACCGGGGGTAGCGCGCGTAACCGCACTTCGGCGCGTCCGTGCCGCAGCAGCGCGCGCAACCGGGTCCGTACCCGCCGTACCGCACACGCGACCGCGACCAGCAACGCACCGATCAGCGGGACCAGCCAGGCCGATTCAGAGAACGGCAGCCTTCCACCGGCCAGGTTCCTGCTGTCCACCGCCACTGCGACCAGGGCGATCGCGAACCCGGCCAGCGTGTGGGCCAGTCGCATCGCGCTCAGGGTCCAGGCAGCGCCACCCAGGCTCACGTTGCGGCAGCGGAACACCTTCGTGTCCAGCCACAACTCACCGGCCGACGCGGGAGTCACCCGGTTCACCGCGGCACTGGCCCACGGCAACAGCAGCCGTGTGCGCAGTGGTATCCGACCTGGCAACAAAAGGCCTACGGCTACCGACTGGCACACGTAACCCAGTACGACGACCGCGGCGATCGTGGGCAGCACCAGCGGGGAGGCCAGCAGTTCACCCCACGGCGCCTGCCGGCCACGGTGCGCCAACCCACCGAGGGTGACGACTGCGCCGGCCAGCCCCGCTGTCAGCAGCAACGCGCCGCCGACCCGCCGCCCGATGCGGGAATGCGACCACCGCGAGACCACCGCCACCGGCGTGGCCACGGCGGTCGGCGTCGTCATGTCATTACTATCCGCCATCAGCCGGTGTCGCGCATGAAAAGCCGCGTAACGTTACCGGACCGATGCACCGCCCTCACCCGATGCCCGGACCCCACCCGGGGCCGCGTCGTGACCTGCCACGATGGACCGGTGCCCGCGCTGCCGTCCGTGACAGACCACCTGGCTCGGGTACTGCGGCTCGGTGCACCGTTGCCGGCCCGGCCGGTACGACTGCAGCCCGCCCTCGGGTGCGCGGTCGCCGAGGATGTCCTCGCTCCGATCGACCTGCCACCCTTCGACAACGCCGCGATGGACGGCTACGCCGTCCGAGCCGCGGAGCTGGCCGCGGTCTCGCTCGCGGTGGTGGGTGACGGCGCGGCGGGAGCCGGCACCCCACCGCCGCTGCCGCCGGCCGCGGCGGCCCGCGTCATGACCGGCGCACCGATTCCCGCCGGCGCGGACACCGTGGTGCCGGTCGAGGATACCGACCGCGGCGTACCTGCGGTTCGCATCACCGCTGTCGTCCGCCCGGGCGCGCATATCCGCCGCGCCGGCGAAGATGTGCACCGCGGCCAGCGTGCCATCCGTGCGGGCGAGCCGATCACCGCCGGCCGGCTCGCGTTGCTCGCCGCGCTCGGCATCCCGGCGGTGACGGCGCACCGGCGACCGGTGGTCGCGGTGCTCGCGACCGGGAACGAGCTGTCCGGTGCAGGCACCCCGCTGGCCCCCGGGATGATCTACGAGTCGAACGGCGCGATGCTCGCCGCGCTGGTCCGAACAACCGGCGGCGAGCCCCGGGAACTCCCGGTCGTCCACGACGACCCCGCGCTGGCACGCAGCGTGTTGGTGGAGGCGGCACGCGGTCACGACCTGGTGCTTACCGCGGGTGGGATCAGCGCGGGGGACTACGAGGTCGTGCGGCAAGCGCTCGGCCCGACCGGAACGGTCGCGTTCGAGTCCGTCGCGATGAGTCCAGGTCGCCCGCAGGGCTGGGGGACCTTGGCCGGTACCCCGTTGCTCGCGCTCCCCGGCAACCCCGTCGGCGCGTTCGTCTCGTACCACCTTTTCGCGGCACCGCTGATCCGCCGGTTACTGGGCTGGGCCGCCCCCGAACCACCGTGGCATCCCGAACCAATCGCCGACGAACTCACCGCACGCCGCGGCCGGACCCGGCTCTGCCTCGCGACCCGGACCTCCGAGGGGGTCCGGCCGCTGCCGGGCGGGCACTTCCTGTCCACGCTTGCCGGCGCCGACCGGCTGTTGCGGGTCGAGCACGACCTCGCTGCCGGAGACCTCGTGCCGGTCCTGGAACTCTGAGATCCCCCGCCTTCGGGCGTCAGTCCTCCGGGACCGGCACCAGCGCGAGGATGCGCGCCGCGACGTCGGCGACAGCCTCGCGTGAACCGCCGGCGCGACCGGCGGCGAGCCCGGCCAAGAATGCAGTGAGCGGAGCCGCCGGCCGGGCCACGCCGTGGGCCACGTCGCGAGCCAGGTCGAGGATCACGTCGCGGTCCACCGGGCCCAACTCCAACTCCGCGCGGACCTGGTCGACCCACTCGTCCAGCGTCACAACCACTCCTTCGCTCGGTCCCAGGCCTGCGGCGTATCGCAATCCCACCACGGTGGCGGCGTACCCACGACCGCGAGCCGCGCCACCTTCAGCGCACCCAAGACGGAATGCAACCCGATCCCGTCCGGGTGCGATGGCAGCACCGCGCGCAGCGCGTCTGCATGCCAGTAGGACAGCAGCCACTGCTCTCGGCCCTGGTCGTCGAGGGCCACCGCCCCGTCGTCACCCTGCCCGCGATGGCACCCGATGGACAGCGCGTGCAAACAAGCTTCGGTGACGAACGGTAGGTCAGCAGCCAACAGGAAGCAGTCCGGGGCTGTGACGGTGCGCAGCCCGGCCGCCAATGCCGCGACCGGCCCACCGCCGGCAGGCTCCTCCAGCACGAAGCGCACTGGCCGCGCGGTCGGGCGCGGCGGGCCGACCACAACCACCCGGCAGCCGGCCGGGACCGCGGACAGCACCCGGTCCAGCAAGGCGATGCCGCCGAGTTCAGCGCGGGTCTTGTCTCCGGTCGCGAACCGGCGCGCCGAACCCCCGGCGAGCACGATCGCCGCCGTGTTCACCCGCCGATCGCCGACATCGGGCGCACGGGCTGCAGGAAGGCAGGGTCGTCGATCCCGTGTCCGGCCGCCTTGGCGCGTACCGACGCCGTGATCAGCTCGACGAGCTCAGCGTCAGTGGCACCGCTCCGCAGCGGGCCGCGCAGGTCCGTCTCGGTGCGGGAGAACAGGCAGTTGCGCAGCTGGCCGTCCGCGGTGAGTCGCAACCGGTCGCACGACGAGCAGAACGGCGCGGTCACCGACGCCACGACCCCCACCCGGGCCGGTCCGCCGTCCACCAGCCAGGTTTCGGCCGGTGCGCTTCCGGTCCGTGGCTCGGGCTGCAGCGACCAGCGAGCCCGTAGCCGCGCGAGGATCTCCTCGCCGGTCACCAGCTGGCTACGGTCCCAGCTGTGCTGCGGATCCAGCGGCATCTGCTCGATGAAACGCAGCTCGTAGCCCCGGTCCAGGCAGAACGAGAGCAGGTCTACCGCCTCGGTGTCGTTCACCCCGCGCAGCAACACCGCGTTGACCTTGACCGGCGTCAGCCCGGCCGTGGCGGCGGCGGCCAGCCCCGCCATCACATCAACGAACCGGTCGCGATGCGTAATGGCGTGAAACTTGCTGCGCTGCAAGGTGTCGAGGCTGACATTGACTCGTTTCAACCCGGCCGCGGCGAGGTCGTCCGCGCACCCGGCCAGAGCGACCCCGTTGGTCGTCAGGGCGGTGTCGTAGCCCTGCCCGACCAGACCTCGGACGATCGCCGCGACGCCCGGGCGCAGCAGCGGCTCACCACCGGTCAGCCGGGCGCTGCGCACGCCGAGCCCTGCGAGGATCCCGGTCACTCGGAGCAGCTCCGCATCGGTGAGCAGCTCCTGCCTCGGCAACCAGGGCAGTCCCTCCGCCGGCATGCAGTAGGTGCAGCGCAACCCGCAACGGTCGGTGAGCGAGACCCGGACGTCCCGCACGACGCGGCCGTAGCCGTCCACGAGGTCGGGCACCGAGACCTCCTCGATCGGGTCACACTGGCCGGGTGGGTCACATCACCGTACGTCGCCGCCTGCAGCACCTGCGACGGGGCGCCCCCGGCATCGACCGGCACGACACGCTGGCGGTCGAGGAGCCACTGGAGATCAGAATCGGCGGGCAGCCGCTGGCGGTGACGATGCGCACTCCCGGTGCGGACATGGATTTGGCGGCCGGGTTCCTGGTCGCGGAGGGGATTGTCGCGTGCGCCGAGGAAATCGGCGCGATCCGCTACTGCACCGGAACACCGCCGAACGGCACCAATACCTACAACGTGCTGGACTGCCTACTGGCAGCGGGCGTGCCCGACCCGAGTCCCTCGCTGAGACGCGCGTTCACGACGACGTCGTCGTGTGGTGTCTGCGGCAAGGCCAGCATCGAGACGGTCCGCACCCGCTCGCCGCATGACCTGCGTACCGACGTCACCGCGGTGCCGCCCGATGTGGTCACCTCGCTGCCGGAGCGGTTGCGCGCCGCGCAGCGGGTGTTCGACAGCACCGGCGGACTGCACGCCGCCGGCCTGTTCGACCCGACCGGCGCGCTGCTGTGCATCCGGGAGGATGTGGGACGGCACAACGCAGTCGACAAAGTCGTCGGATGGGCGCTGCGCAACGGCCGGCTTCCGCTGCGTGGCGGTGTGCTGCTGGTCTCCGGCCGTGCGTCCTTCGAGCTGGTGCAGAAGGCCTGGATGGCGGGCATCCCAGTGCTGGCCGCCGTCTCGGCACCCTCGTCGCTCGCGGCAGAACTTGCCGACGAGGCGGGGATGACCCTGATCGGCTTTCTGCGTGGCGACACCATGAACGTCTACGCCGGTGCTGACCGGCTCGCTCCTCGACCATGATCCCGGTTCCGACACGGGCCCCGGCCTCACAGTTCGTTACTCACCAGTAGCATGGTCTTGTTACCGGCGGGTAGGAATGGCTCGAGACGAGCCTCGAGCGGGCAGGAGTGACGATGGGCCACTACAAGAGCAACCTGCGAGACCTCGAGTTCAACCTCTTCGAGGTCTTCGGCGCCGACCAGTTGCTGGGAACCGGACCGTTCGCACAGATGGACCCGGATACCGCCCGCGGGGTACTGCAGGAAGTCGACCGCCTCGCCACCGGTCCGTTGGCCGAATCGTTCGCGGACGCGGATCGCAACCCGCCGGTCTTCGATCCGGACACCCACGCCGTGACGCTGCCGGATTCGTTCAAGAAGTCATACGAAGCGCTGCAGGCGGGCGAGTGGTTTCGGCTCGACCTGCCCGAGCACCTCGGCGGTTTCGGCGCCTCGCCCAGTCTGCGGTGGGCCGCGGCGGAACTCCTCCTCGGCGCCAACCCGGCGGCGTACATGTACCAGGCGGGTCCCGGCTTCGCCGCGATCCTGGACCGGCTCGGCACCGCGGAACAGCAGGAGTTCGCCCGCCTCGTCATCGACCGGCACTGGGGGGCCACCATGGTGCTGACCGAACCCGACGCCGGCTCGGACGTCGGTGCCGGTCGCACCAAGGCGGTCCTGCAACCCGACGGAAGCTGGCACCTCGAAGGGGTCAAGCGCTTCATCACCAGCGCGGACTGGGACGTCCCGGAGAACATCGTGCACCTGGTGTTGGCCCGGCCCGAAGGGGTCCCGGGAGCCGGCGGCCCGGGCACCAAGGGCCTGTCCCTGTTCGTCGTCCCCAAGTTCCTGGTCAACCCGGACGGCAGCCTGGGCGAACGCAACGGCGTCTACGTCACGAATGTCGAGAAGAAGATGGGACTGAAGGTCTCCGCGACCTGCGAACTGACCTTCGGCGACAGCACGCCGGCGATCGGGTACCTCGTCGGTGACGTACACGACGGCATCGCACAGATGTTCCAGGTGATCGAGTACGCCCGGATGATGGTCGGCACGAAGGCGATCTCGACGCTGTCGACGGGCTACCTGAACGCGCTGGCATACGCGAAGGAACGGGTGCAGGGCGCTGACCTCACCCAGTTGTCCGACAAGACCGCGCCACGGGTCACCATCACCCACCACCCGGACGTCCGCCGGATGCTGATGCTGCAGAAATCGTACGTGGAAGGCATGCGCGCGCTTGTCCTGCTGACTGCGTCGTATCAGGACAAGATCGAGGTGGCCCGGCACGCCGGTGACCCGAACGAACTGCTCGAACAGGTCAACGACCTGTTGCTCCCGGTGGTGAAGGGCTTCGGCTCCGAACGCTCGTACGAGCTGCTCGCGCTCTCCCTGCAGGTCCTCGGCGGGTCCGGCTACCTGCAGGACTACCCGATCGAGCAATACATCCGGGACGCCAAGATCGACACCTTGTACGAGGGCACGACCTCGATCCAGGGCCAGGACCTGTTCTTCCGCAAGATCGTGCGCAACAAGGGAGCGGCGCTGACCGCCCTCGCCACCCAGGTCGAGCAGTTCGCGACGAGCGAGGACGGCAACGGGCGCCTGAAGGACGAGCGTGCGGCGCTGGCGACGGCGCTCCACGACGTGCAGGGCATGCTGGCCGCGATGGTCGGCGACCTGACCGCGGCCGCCGAGCACGCACCGAACATCTACAAGGTGGGGCTCAACACAACCCGCCTGCTGATGAGCGTCGGCGACCTGCTGGTCGGCTGGCTGCTGCTGCGACAGGCCGGCGTTGCCCTCGATCGGCTGGACTCCGGGGACCTGCCCGACCGAGAGACGGCGTTCTACGAAGGCAAGGTCGCCGCGGCCCGGTTCTTCGCCCAGACCGTGCTACCCGAACTGACCGCGCGTCGCCGGGTGGTGGAGGGCACGACTCTCGACCTGATGGAGCTGGACGAAGCGGCTTTCTGAACGCGCCTGCCACACTGGATCATGTCGGCGCGACATGAGGAGGACAGGTGACCAGGACAGCCCGCGGCTGGATGATCGTCGCCACCGCAGTCGGGGCGCTGCTGCTGGCCGGGTGCGGCTCGTCCGGCCACGCCGCCGCCAGCGATGACGGCGCGAGTCCAACGGTCCCGGCGTCCTCGTCGACCGACCCGTCGGCCGTACCCTCCACGTCGACGACCGCAGCCGACACCAGCAGCACGTCCAACCCGGTGGCGAGTTCGCAGTCGCTCCCGGGAGTCGGACCCGCCTTCGCGCAGCGGATCCCGACCAGCGCGCGGCAGCTCGTCCTGGTCAGCGGCAAAGGCCTGCGGGACACGACCAGCACCGTGACGCTGTGGGAACGTGACGGAGCGTCCGGCTGGAAGCAAGTAGGCGGTCCCATCCCGGCGCACAACGGTGCCGGCGGCTGGAGCGCCGACCACCACGAGGGCGACGAGAAGACGCCGATCGGGGTCTTCACCCTGACCGCCGGCGGTGGCGCGCTTCCGGACCCCGGCGCCAAGATCCCGTACGAGTACCGCGCCAGCTACTACACGACCAGCGGCACTTTCCTCGGCGGCGACCTGCGCGGCACCTTCGACTACGTCGTGGCGATCGACTACAACCGCATCCCGGGCACGCCGCCTTCCGACAGCCGTAAGCCGGACGGCGCAGCCAAGGGCGGCGATATCTGGCTGCACGTCGACCACCAGTCGCCGACGCACGCCTGCGTGAGTCTTCCGTTGGACAACATGCGCTCTCTGGTGCGGTGGCTGGATCCGGCCGACCACCCCGTGGTCGCGATGGGTGATGCCGCCTCGCTCGCGGCCTGAAGCGCGTTCACCGATCCAGCAGGTCGGGGACTAGGGGCGGCCCCTCGCGCAGCAGGGTGGCGAATCTCGCGGCGAGGTCGGCCGGGGCCATCCGGTCCGTCGATGCCGCCAGCTCCGGCGCCGACCACCAACGCAGCTCGGTGACCCGTTCGCGCTCCCATCCGGTGAGGCCGCGGCAGTCCGGGGTGAATGCCGGAACCCGGGCGAGGAAGTACCGCTCCCGCAGGTCCCACCGCGCGCCGTCGACGACCAGCAGCAGCCGACGACGCCAGACCTCCGGGCCGATCATCACCCGCTCGAGGCCGGTCTCTTCCTGCACCTCACGGACCGCGGCCGACCGCATGTCTTCACCCGGCTCCACGCCGCCGCCGACCACGAACCAGAACAGCGGCCCCGCCGCAGTGGTGCCGGCGCGCAGCAACAACAACCGGGAAGCCGGATCCACCAGCAGCACCCGCGCGGTCGGGCGCAGCGTCGCGCCGGACGCGCACGGCACACTCAGCGGATCCGGCGACACCGGCGTCAGACCGTCCAGATCGCCCGGCCGAGCCGGTCCTGCGGGTCCCAGGCATCTTTCACCGCGCGCATCGCGGCCCGCTCGGCTGCCGTGCGCGCCAGCGCGAACCATGGTGCCTTCGCGCGGCCGATGCCGTGCTCGGCGCTGATCGAGCCGCCGGCGGCAGCCACCTGCTGCAGTACCGCACCCTCCACCGTCGGGTCGTGCGGACCGAGCAGGTTCACGTGCAGGTTCCCATCCCCGACGTGACCGTAGAGGACGACCCGGTGCGCGCTGTCCGCGAACATCGCGGTGACCTCCGCCGCGAACGAAGCGAGCTGCGCAGACGGCAACGTGACATCCAGCTTGGTCACTCCCTGGCCACGGCTCGCCGCCTCGCGCGCAACGGCGTCCGTCACGCCATCCCGCCACCGCCACAGCGCCCGCATCCCGGCCGCGTCCTGCGCCATCGCCACCGGCGCATCGGGGAAGCCGGTGCCCTCGAGCGCAGCCGTCAGCGCGGTCGCGACCTGCTCGAGCGCCGCTGCGCCCTCGAGGGTCTCGGCCAACAGCAGCCAGGGTGCGGGTACCGGCGGGCTGGTCCCCGTCGCCGCCGCGACCAGGTGCTGCGCTGGCTCCCCGACCGCCTCCAGCGCCCGCAGCCCGGGCAGGTCGTGACGCAGCCGGGCCGCCACCGTTACCAGCGCGGCCACATCTGGCAGCCCGACCAGCAGGACGGCTGCGGGCGTG
Organism: Mycobacteriales bacterium; assembly: GCA_035546915.1. Classification (GTDB taxonomy): domain Bacteria; phylum Actinomycetota; class Actinomycetes; order Mycobacteriales; family CAJCIY01; genus DASYGP01. Next base: position 21,365 of record DASZVT010000231.1, read on the forward strand.
CGGCGCGGTACCACCCGCAGCAACAGCCGGGTGATGATCGCGAGCGTGCCCTCGCTGCCCACGACGAGCTGAGCGAGCGAGTAACCGGTGTTGTCCTTGACCAGCGGGTGCAGGACCGCGACCTGGTTGCCTGCCACATCGAACGCATCGATCGACAACACCTGCCGGCGCATGTCCCCGTCGTGCAGCACGTGAAGACCCCCGGCATTCGTGGCAGCCATCCCGCCGAGCGTGGCGCTCTGCCGGGCCGCCAGATCGACCGCGAACTCCAGCCCGTACCGGTGCAGGTGCGTTTGCAGTTCCGCCAGCGTCACCCCCGCACCCACCGTGACTACCTGCGCGGTCTCGTCCGGTTCCGACAGCTCCCGCAGCCGGTACGTGCGCAGCAGTACGTCCCCTTCGTCGGGAACCGCACCGCCGACGAGTCCGGTATTGCCACCCTGCACCACGACGTGCGCGCCGCGCGCCGCACATGCCCGGAGCACCGCGGCCACCTCGGATTCGGAGCCGGGTGCCACCGCCAACCGGCAACTGCCGTGCCAGCGCCCGGTCCAGTCGTTGACCACACCGGCGAGCACCGCCGAATCGGTGGCGACGTGATCGCCCCCGACCAAAGCGGCGAGCTCGGTCGCGAGCCGGTCAGCCACTCGGACGTCGAGACTTCGTCGACGCCGGGCCCGCTGGTGTGACAGCGTTCTGCCGGCTCTCCCGGTACAGCGCGTCCAGCCCTCCCCACAGCAGCTGCAGGAGGTACGCGGTCAGGTCCGCCCGCGACATCGACTGCCGCTCCAGCCACCACTCCCCGGCGGCCCGGACGCAGCCGACCATCCCGTACGCCCACGGTTCGGCGCCGCCGGAGTCCATTCCTGCGGCGCGGAGCTGCTCACCGACTACCCGGGCGACCGCAGCCGCGATCATGCTCTCGTAGTCATGTACCAGATCGCGACCCTCGGGCCGGTCGAGGAACGGTCGCCGGACCACGAACCGGTACACCTCGGGTGCTGTTTCGATGATGCGCAGATAGGCGTCGATCCCGGCGGCCAGGTTCTGGCGTGAGGAGCGATCCCGGTGGATCTGCGCGGTCACGCTCTCCAGCAACTGGGTCGCGACATGCTGGCCCACCGCGAAGTACAGATCCGCCTTGTCGGTGAAGTACCGGTAGACGACAGGCTTGGTCACTCCCGCCTCGGCGGCAATGTCCTCCATCCCGAGTGCCGGTCCGTGCCGGTCGATGGCGGCGATGGCGGCGATGACGAGTTCGGCGCGGCGGGCGGCCCGGTGCTCGGCCCAGCGAGCACGGCGTCCGTCCCCGGCCGGCGCGCTGCCGGCGGAAGCCTTCGGCGTCGTGGCGGCCACCTGGCCAGCGTAGCCAGGGGTCGGCCCGCACCCCCAGGTCAGGCCGGGTCCGACCGTCGCGGCAACACGACGCCGAAGGTGGCACCCCCGCCCGGCGTCGGGCCGACCTGCACGGTGCCGCCGTGAGCCCGCACCAGCGCGGCGACGATGGACAGGCCCAGCCCGGACCCGGACAGCTCCGAGTTCCGGACCCGGGACGGATCACCGCGCCAGAACCGGTCAAACACGCGAGCCTGCGCCTCCGGGGGCAGGCCGGGGCCTCGATCCCAGACCTCGACCACGACGTCCGTCGGCTCGCCGCGTACGCGCAGCCCGCACGGCGTGCCGGCCGGGGTGTGCGCGAGCACGTTCCGCATCAGGTTCGCCAGCACCTGGCGCAACCGGGCGTCGTCGCCCTGCACTACCGCGTTCCCCTCGACGGTGACCTGCACGTCCCGGTCCGGCGCGACCGCCCGCGCGTCACTGCCGGCATCCCGAGCCAGCTCGGCGAGGTCCACCGACGCGAGCTCCAGCGGCCGCCCCTCGTCCAGGCGGGCCAGCAGGAGCATGTCCTGCACCAGCCCGCCCATCCGGCCGGCCTCTGCCTCGATCCGGCGCATCGCGATCTCAAGGTCCTCCGGCCGGTTCCGCGCGCCCCGACGGAACAGCTCGGCGTAGCCACGGATCGAGGTCAGCGGGGTACGCAACTCGTGGCTGGCGTCCGCGATGAAGCGGCGCAGCCGCTCCTCCGACGCGGTGCGCTGCGCGACCTCCTGCTCGATCTGGCTGAGCATGGCGTTCAACGACAGCCCGAGCCGTCCCACCTCGGTCCGTTCCGTCGCCGGCTCGACCCGCCGGGACAGGTCGCCCGCGGCGATCTTTCCTGCTGTCACGCCGATCCGGTCGAGGGGGCGTAGCCCGACACGCACCAGCACGGTGCCGATCACCAGTAACAGGACGACGGCGCCGCCGCCGACGGCGAGCTCCAACAGCAGCAGCCGATGCAGCACGTTGTCGACTTGGCTCACCGGCAGCCCGTAGACGATCGTCACCTGGGTCCCGTCGAGCGCGTGTGCCGGCAGCACGACCACCCGGTAGTGCGCCCCGTTGCTGGCGGTCACGGTGCGGGCCGACCCACCGTCCGGCTGAGCCGACTGCCAGGGCAGCTGCACCGCGGTGTAACTGAGAACCGCCTGGCGGCTCGCGTTGTAGAGCGTGATCGCGGTGTCGCCGATCGGCGGCCCGGGACTCGCGAGGCCACCCGAGGCCTGGTTGACCAGGCGGATGACGTTGTGCGAATCGTCAGCGAGCTGCCGATCCAGCCGGTCCCGCAGGTAGGAACCGAGAGCGAAGTAGGTCGCGGCGGACACGACGACGATCGTGATGAGGCAGAGCGAGACCACCGCCGTCAACAACCGGGACCGGATCGACCACGGCCCCGTCAGTGCGGCCCGCACCCGGGTCTGCCAGGGCGTGACTGCCGGCACCTGCTCGTCGTCCGGGTCCGGGCGCGGCCCGTCCTCACGCGCTGGCGTGACGTCGACGGCCGTCTCGGTCATGAGCCGCAGGCGCGGCCCGCAACGGCGGGGACGCCGGGGTAAACCGTCACGAGGCGGCCCCAAAGTGAGGACACGAGCCGCAGGCGCGGCCCGCAACGGCGGGGACGCCGGGGTAAACCGTCACGAGAGCCTCTTCCTCAGGTATGTCTGGCCGTCCCGCGGGTCACGAACGCGGCACCCGCATCACGTAGCCGACACCCCGGACGGTGTGCAGCAGGTGCGGCTCGGTGAAGTCGACCTTCTTGCGGAGATAGGAAATGTAGGTCTCGAGGACGCGACCGTCGCCACCGAAGTCGTACTCCCAGACATGGTCCAGGATCTGCTGCCGCGTCAGCACGCGGCGGGGGTTGGCGAGTAGGTAACGCAGCAGCCGGTACTCGGTGGCGGTCAGGTTGATGACCTTGTCACCACGGCGAACCTCGTGCGCGTCGTCATCCATCTCCAGGTCCGCGTACCGCAACACGTTGCCGTCCCGGCCGGCCTCGTGCCGGCGGAGCAGGACGCGAACCCGAGCGACCAGCTCCTCGATGCTGAACGGCTTGGTGACGTAGTCGTCACCCCCGACCGTGAGCCCACGGACCTTGTCACCGGTCGAGTCGCGCGCGGTGAGAAACAGCACCGGCGGGTGCTGGCCCCTCGCTCCGAGCCGCCGGGTGACCTCGAAGCCGTCGAAGTCCGGGAGCATGACGTCGAGCACGATCGCGTGCGGGTTGAAGTTCGCGACCGCCTGCAGCGCCCCGTTGCCGTTGTTGGCCGTCTCCACCTCGAAACCCTCGTAGCGAAGAGCCATCGCCACCAGGTCGGTGATGTGCTGCTCGTCGTCGACGACCAGCACGCGCGCGGGAGGGGTCTGCGTCTGCGTCATGCACGCAGGATGCAGGATGCGGCTGAGCAGCGGGCTGCAAGAGCCTGTGTCTTTGCTGAGTAACCGCTGGGCACCCGGTGGCTACCCGAGGCGGTGCAGCACTGCCGGCAGCGGTCCCGGGTGGACCACCACCAACCGGTCGGTGGTACGGGTCAGCGCGACGTAGAGGTCGCCACCGCCGCGCCCGGGAACGTCCAAGATCGCCTGTGGATCCACGACCACCACGGCGTCGAACTCGAGTCCCTTGCTCTGCGCCACCGTGAGCACGGCGATCTCCGCATCGGTCTGTTCGCCGGTCGCGCCGGGAAAGGCGGTATCCAGCGCGGCCCGGACCCCGGCGCGGTGCTCGGCCGGTAGCAGGACTCCGATGGTCCCGCCACCGCGGAGCCCGGCCACCGCGTCGACCGTGCCCGCAGGCAGGTCTGCCGCCTGTACTGCCCGCGGCGGTACGTCACCCTGCCGAACCGCTTGTGGCGCGGCCAGTTTCGGGGCCACGGTCGCGAGCACGTCAGCCGCCACGGCCATCACCGAGGCCGGGGTCCGATAGCAGACGGTCAGCTCCACCGCACGCCAGCGCCCGGGCGCGTGATCGGCCAGGGCGTCGGCCCAATCGCGCGCCGCCCACGGCGCGCTGGCCTGCGCCACGTCGCCGACGACGGTCATGGACCGGCTCGGACAGCGCCGCATCAGCAATCGCCACGCCATCCACGAAAGTTCCTGTGCCTCGTCGACCACGACGTGACCGAACGCCCACCCGCGGTCGGCCAGGGCGTGGCTCGCCAGGTCCGTCGACCCGCCCGAGCCCGCGTACCGGGCGGCCAGCGTGGCCGCATCGACGAGGCCTCCCCCCGCGCCGGATGACTGCAAGGCCTCTTCCGCGTAGCGGACACCGCGGCGCTGCTCCTCGTCGGCCCGCTGCCCCGCGCGGCGCGCCCAGGGGTCCGTCTCACCGATCAGTTCGGCCGCCTCGTCCAGTAGCGGCACGTCCGCCGGGGTCCAGGCGCCATCCGGGTCGCGCTGCAGCAACTGCTGCTCCATCGCCGACAGCCCGGTCGCGGCCAGCCGTTCCGGGTCCGCGTACAGCTCGCGGAGCAACCGCGGTGCGTCCAGGTGCGGCCATAGCTGGTCGAGCGCGCGCTTGACGTCCGCGTTGCGGACCAGGTCGAGCAGCACCTCGTCGCGGTCCCGACGTTCGTAGCCGTCCCACAGGTCCCGGCCGATCAGTTGGCGAGCCAGCGCGGTGAGCACCTGTCGGACGAAGACGTTCCGCGCCGGGTTGTGCAGCCTGCCGCTACGCACTGCTTGATCGCGGGCCCGGCGTACGACGTGCCGGTCGAGCCGGAGCCGGTGGCCCTCATGCCGCACCAGCAGGTCACGGGCCGGGACCCGCCTGCGATCTGCCAGCGCCGCCGCGATCACGGCCACCATCTTCTTGCTGCCCTTCAGGGCAGCGATGTGGTCCGCCTCGGTCCCGGTCACCTCGATACCCGGGAACAGTTCCGCCTGCGTCGCAAGTACCACCGCGGTCTCGCCCAACGACGGCAGCACCTGCTCGACGTACCGCAGAAAGATGGAACCGGGCCCGACCACGAGCACGCCTGCGGAGGAGAGCTGCTCGCGGTAGGTGTAGAGCAGGTACGCGGCGCGGTGCAGCGCCACCACCGTCTTGCCGGTCCCGGGACCGCCCTGCACCACCAGCACGCCATCGCGGTCGGCGCGCACCACTTCGTCCTGCTCAGCCTGCAGGGTGGCCACTACCTCGCGCATCCGACCGGTGCGCTGTTCCTGCAGCGCTGCCATCAGCGCGGCCTCACCGGACAGCGCGCTGCGCTCAGTACTGGACAGACCGCTCAAATCGAAGACCTCGTCGTCGTAGCCGTTTACCGCCCGGCCACGGGTGCGCAGGTGCCGACGACGGACCACGCCCTGCGGATGCGCTGCGGTAGCACGGTAGAACGCGGCGGCCACCGGGGCACGCCAGTCCACCAGAAGCGTCGCCTGGCTGTCGCTGGACAACCCGATCCTGCCGATGTACAGCCGGTCCCCGGCCCCCTCCACGCTCTCGTCCCCGGATCCCGGGCCATCGAGTGACCGGTCCAGCCGACCGAACGCCAGACCGTCGTCCACCGCCTCGAGTTGCGCCAGCCGGCGCTCGTACTGGGTGGCGAAAGCGTCCCGCTCCGACTGAGCCTGCGGGTTGCCGCCCGCGCGGGAAAGCCGGGTCACCCGCAGGTCGTCACGGTTGCGAGCCCGGAGCTCATCGAGGCGGGCGTACAGACGGGCGACGTAGTGCTGTTCGGCCGCCAGTTCGGCGGACGCGTCGATCGGCGCGCTCAGGACAACTCCCTCGGTCGTCGGGGCAGCCTGAAAAACCTAGTCTCTTTCCGCCGTTCGCGCCCGCACTTCGGACCGACGACATCACCAGGTCAGGTCGCCGCAAGCGCGCCCGCGCCCACCAGCGCGAGCACCGCAACGCCCAGCGCCACCCGATACAGCACGAACGCGTTGAACGTGTGCCGGGAGATGAACCTCAGTAACCACGCGACCGCGACATAGCCCACGACGAAGCTGACTGCGGTGGCGACGAGGGTCCGCCCCCACCCGACGCCGTGCGAGATGTCGTCGTGCTTGGTCGCTACTTCCAGAGCTCCGGCCGCCACCAGCGCGGGGATGGACAGGAAGAAGGACAAGCGGGTGACGGTGACGCGGTCGAAGCCGCGAACCAGCCCGGCGGACATCGTCGCACCCGACCGGGACACACCCGGGATCAACGCGAGGCACTGCGCGACTCCCACGAACACGACGTCCCGGGCTCCGATCTCGCTCTCTCCGCGCCGCTGCACCGCGAGCCGGTCCGCCAGCCACAGCACTCCGCTGAACACGATCAGCGCACTACCGACGAGCCACAGGCTGCGCAGCGTCGTCTCGATCTGGTGCTGGAACGCAACCCCGACGATGCCGATCGGGATCGACCCCAGGATCACCAGCCAGCCGAAGCGGTAGTACGGATCGGTGCGGTACTCCGGCCGAAACACGCCGCGTACCCAGCCGCGGACGATGTTCTTGACGTCGGTACGCAGGTAGAGCATCACGGCGAGGATGGCGCCGATCTGGATGATCGCGGTGAACGCGGTAATGCCGTCGTCGTCGACCTTGAACCCCATCCACTTCTCGACGATGGTCAAGTGGCCGGTACTCGAGATCGGGAGGAACTCGGTCAGACCCTCGACGGCACCCAGGACGACCGAGTTCCACCAGGACATGGCGATCATCATTCCGTGCCGCCGTGCGCCGCCGGACCCGGCACGCTGCGAACTCCGATGAGGGTTTGCTGACCGCTACCCGGGCATAACAAGGGAAGACCTTGCGGCTGTGGCCAGCTTGGACGGCGACAGCCGAATCAACCAGAGGTTCGGGAGTTGCGATGACGGTGCCACGGACAGCTGCAAGCGGACGCTACGGCACGCACGGGGCCCGGTGGCGAGTGCCCCGTAGTCGTGGAGCGGTGACCGGCCTGCTGCTGATCGCCCTCGGCGTGTGGGGCGCCATCATCCCGTTCATCGGGCCGTACTTCGACTACGGCTTCCTCCCTGACGATTCCTGGCATTGGACTGCCGCGCGCGGCTGGCTCGAAGTTCTCCCCGGCGCGGTCGCCATCGTGGCCGGCCTGCTCTTGCTGTGGAGCGTGGACCGGGTCTCCGCCTCGCTCGGAGCTTGGCTCGGTGCGGCGGCCGGAGCCTGGTTCGTGGTGGGTACCGCGTTCGCGCCGATGGTTGACCTGCACCAGGCGAGTAGCCCGATCAGCACCGGCGAGAACATGGTCGCGGCGGAATACGTCGGCATGTTCTACGGGCTCGGCGCGGTGATCGTGTTCCTGTCGGCAGTCGCGCTCGGGCGACTGTCGGTCGTCGGAGTCCGAGATGTCGAGCACGCGGAACGGCACCGAGTGGCGCGGGAAGAAGCCGCACGGGATGAGGCGGCCCGCGCGGCGGCTGCTGACCGCGGCACCCGGGAGCCGGTTGCGCCTGCCCGGGACCAGGACGCGGGAGTGGGGATCGTCACCGGCAACGAGGCCCCTCCCGCCCAGGGCGAACCGATGGATGCGTCCGTCGGGCGGCATCGCCGGCTGCGCCGGCACCGCCGGACGGACGCGGATCGCGAGCCGCACACCCTGCCGTAAACCCGCGGGACGGCCGGGACGGCGACAATGATCCATGGTCGAGGTCACCGATGCCGAGTTCGAGCAGATGGTCGCGGCTGGAATCGACAGCCTGCCGACGGAGCTGGCTCGGGTGATGCGCAACGTCGCGGTCGTCGTCGAACTGGAGGGCGGCCCGGACGGCCTGCTCGGCCTGTACGAAGGAATCCCACTTACCGAACGCACCCCGGACTACGCGGGCCACCTGCCCGATCGGATCACGATTTATCGCGATGCGATCTGCTCCTACGCGACCACGAAGGACGAGGTGGTAGCGGAGGTGCGGCGCACCGTCATCCATGAGATCGCGCACCATTTCGGTATCGGCGATGCCCGGCTGCACGAACTGGGCTGGGGCTGACTGCTCAGCCGGACGGACCGAGGTCCACGAACCGCGAGTAGTGCAGCTGACTGGTGACGGTGATGGTGTCGGTCGGGCCGTTGCGGTGCTTGGCCACGATGAAGTCCGCCTCTCCGGCGCGTGCCGACTCCCGGTCGTAGGCGTCCTCGCGGTGCAGCAGCAACACCACATCCGCGTCCTGCTCGATCGCGCCGGACTCCCGCAGGTCCGACAGCTGAGGACGCTTGTCCTGTCGCTGTTCCGAGGACCGGTTCAGCTGGCTGATAGCCACCACGGGCACGTCGAGCTCCTTCGCCAGCAGCTTGCACTGTCGACTGATCTCGCTGACCTCCTGCTGCCGGTTCTCCACCCGGCGCGGGCTGGACATCAGCTGGAGGTAATCCAGCACGATCAACCGGAGGTCCTGCCGCTGCTTGAGTCGCCGCGCCTTCGCCCGGATCTCCATCATCGTCAAGTGCGGTGAATCGTCGATGTACAGGGGCGCCTGCGCCGTCTCGCCCATCCGCAGCGCCAGCCGGTCCCAGTCGTCCTCGGTCAAGTTGCCGGAACGCATCGACTTGAGCGACACACGGGCTTCCGCCGACAGCAGTCTCATCGTGATCTCACTACGGCTCATCTCCAAGCTGAAGATCACCGAAGTCAGGCCGTTCTTGACACTGGCGGCGCGGGCGAAGTCGAGGCCCAGCGTCGACTTGCCGACCGCAGGCCGCGCGGCGACCACGATCAGCTGACCACCGTGCAGTCCGTTGGTCAGCGCGTCGAGATCGGCGAACCCGGTGGGGACACCTGTCATCGTCCCGTCGTGGCCTTGGATCGCCTCGAGCTCGGTCAGCGTCGGCTGCAACAACGCTTCGAGCGGCTGGTAGTCCTCGCTGATCCGGCGCTCGGTCACCTCGTAGACGGCCGCCTGGGCGCGGTCCACCGCGGTGTCGACGTCGCCCACACCGTCACTGCCGTTGTCCGCCGCGTAGCCGAGCTGCACGATCCGGGTGCCTGCCTCGACGAGTCTGCGGAGTACCGCCTTCTCCGCGACGATCTTGGCGTAATACCCGGCGTTCGCCGCGGTCGGGACACTGCCGATCAGCGTCGCCAGGTAGGGGGCACCCCCGGCACGGCCCAACGTGCCGGCACCGGACAGCTCGCTGGACACGGTGACGGCATCGACCGGGTCGCCGCGGCCGTACAGGTCGATGATCGCGTCGTACACGAGTTGGTGCGCGGGACGGTAGAAATCCACCGGCCGCAGCACTTCGACCACGTCGGCGATGGCGTCCTTGCTCAGCAGCATCCCGCCGAGCACGCACTGCTCCGCGACCACGTCCTGTGGCGGCGTGCGGTCGTACCCGCCACCCGGACCGGGGGCAGCCTCGTCGGCTACCCGGAGCACCTCGGCTGCCACCTGCGCTGCCCCCTCCTGCTGCCGTCCACGCCGCGTCCCGTGTCCTGTCTAGCGAGCCCTGTGTAGCAACTGCCTCGGACAGCGCGCCGGTCGTGGGCAGACGCTAGGAGCCGAACCTTGATCGGCTCAACTCAGCAATGTGCACAGGTTGTTCACAACCTGTGGGCAATATCCATCTGAGTTGTGGGCAAGGCTGTGGACCATTGGGGACGACACGCCCCGCTGCGGTGAACATGCCGGAACCGTCGCGCTCAGAACCGATGCCCTGGCTGTGGACAACAAAATTGGCAGCATCCGCGCCCGGCCTGGAGCCAACGCATCGCAAAAGGCCCGAGAACGCAGAAGGCCCGCTCCGACAGGAGCGGGCCGATCCACGGAATTGCTTCAGGCCGAGACGACCTCGAGCGCGAACGAAGCCTGCACCTCGGGGTGCAGGTCGACCGAAACGGTGTGCTTGCCCAGCTTCTTGATGTGTCCGGACAGCGTGACGCGGCGGCGATCCAGCAGCGGGCCACCGGCGTTCTTCACCGCGGCGACGACGTCCGCGGACGTGACCGAGCCGAACAGCTTGCCGCCCTGACCAGCCCGGGTCGGAAGCGTGACGGTGAGCGCGGAAAGCTGATCGGCCAACTCGCGTGCGTGACTGAGGTCGCGGATCTGCCGAACCTCGCGGGCCCGCCGGATCGACGCGATCTGCTTCTCGCCGCCCTTGGTCCAGACGATTGCAAGGCCGCGCGGCACCAGGTAGTTACGGCCGTAACCATCCGCGACGTCAACGATCTCACCAGGGCCGCCGACACCCTCGACATCGTGGGTGAGGATGAGCTTCATGACCTACCTCCTCAGCGCGCCGTCGAGGTGTACGGCAGCAGCGCCATCTCGCGTGCGTTCTTGATCGCGGTGGCGAGTTCGCGCTGCTGCTGCGCGCTGACACCGGTCACTCGGCGGGCGCGGATCTTCCCGCGGTCCGAGATGAACTTGCGCAGCAGCGCGGTGTCCTTGTAGTCGATGTAGTCGATCTTCGCTGCGGACAGCGGGTTCTGCTTCTTCTTCGGCTTCCGGGGCGGAGGCTTGGGCATGTCGTTACTCCAGGAGGATGAGGCGCCGTACCGGCGCCGGGTACGCGAGGTTTAGAAAGGTGGCTCGTCCGAGTAGCCGCCGGCCGGCGCGGGTGTCGACCACGGGTCGTCCGCCGTCCCACCGGCACCGGAACTCGAGCCGCCTCCGGTTCCCGCCCCGCTGAAGCCACCGCCTCGGCTGGTCTTGTTGACCTTTGCCGTGACATACCGCAGCGACGGGCCGATCTCGTCGACGTCGAGTTCGACCACGGTGCGCTTCTCGCCCTCCTTGGTCTCGAACGACCGCTGCTTGAGCCGACCGGTGACCACCACCCGAGCACCGCGGGTGAGGGACTCCGCCACGTTCTCGGCGGCCTGTCGCCAGATCGAGCAGCGCAAGAACAGCGGGTCGCCGTCCTTCCACTCGTTCGTGTTGCGGTCGAGGGTGCGGGGCGTCGAGGCGACGGTGAAGTTCGCAACGGCCGCGCCGCTGGGCGTGAAACGCAGTTCTGGATCCGCCGTCAGGTTGCCGACGACGGTGATGACGGTCTCGCCTGCCATGTCTGCTCTCCTCGGACGGATCGATCGGGATGGGTACCGGGACGGATACTGACGACCGGTCATCACGTGGTGTTCCGCTCACCGGCGGAACGCCATGTCAGCGGATGTCGGGGCGGATCACCTTGGTGCGCAGCACCGACTCGTTCAGGTTCAGCTGGCGGTCGAGTTCCTTGACCGCTGCGGGCTCGGCCGTCAGGTCCACGACGGCGTAGATGCCCTCGTGCTTCTTACGGATCTCGTACGCCAACCGGCGACGACCCCAGACGTCGATCTTCTCGACGGAACCTCCCGCGGTCTTCACGACCGTCAGGAACTGCTCGAGACTCGGGGTAATGGTGCGCTCTTCGAGATCCGGATCCAGGATCACCATGAGCTCATAACGACGCATACGGACCCACCTCCTCCTATGGACTCAGCGGCCACGGACGTTCCGTGGCAGGAGGGCTGTCTGCGTCAGCGGACGCGTCAGGGTATCAGTTGCCGACAGGACGCCAGCCGCCGTCCACAGCCCCGCTCCGAATCTCCGCCGGGGGATCCCACCCGAGAGCACGGCCGCCCCGACCCCGCCCGAGCAGCACCAACCGATCCGGTGCATCGTCCAGCAGACCACCGGCCGGGTCGTCGTCGCCGTCCTTCCGGACCACGTCACCGCCGGGGTCGAGGACGTCGCGAACCACCAGTCCGGCGATCACCAGCAGCATCACGTCCCTGGGCAGATCGCCGAAGAAGAAGAACCACGGG
>DASZVT010000232.1:0-4562 GCA_035546915.1 Mycobacteriales bacterium
GCGCTCATCGGGGCGCTGCGGACCCGGCTGAATCGACCGTATCCGGCGGCCGCACGAGCGACGCCGGGCGTACCGCGCTCGGGCCGAAACGCCTGGTCGCCCGGTCCACCGCCCGTTCGGCGTCGCGCCAGCCGCGGTCCGGCTCGCCGAGCGCCGGCTGGTGCGCTACGGCATCCGCGGGCTGCAGCTGCTCCACCCGAACGCCCACCAGGCGCAGCCGCCGGCCGGCGAGTGGCACCGCATCGAACAGCTCGGACGCCACCGTGTAGATGTCGCGCGCGAGGTCGGTCGGCTCGGTGATCGTCCGCGCGCGGCTGATGGTGCTGAAATCGGTGAACCGAAGCTTGATCGAGACGGTCCGGCCGGCACGGCTGCGGGCCCGCAACCGCCGCGCGACCTTCTCGGCGAGCCGTAGCAGCTCCCGGCGGATCGTCGCCGGATCGTCGATGTCATGGTCGAAGGTCTCCTCGGCACCGATGCTCTTGTCCGGCCCGTCGACCACCACCGGCCGGTCGTCGATACCCCGTGCCAACGCGGTCAGCTGGATCGCGACGGCGGCACCCAGCGTCTCGCGGAGCGTCGCCGCGGGGGTGGCGGCGACATCCCCGACCGTGTTCAGGCCGAGACGCCGCAGCGCCCCCTCGGTCTTGTCGCCGACACCCCACAGGGCGGCGACCGGCAACGGGTCGAGGAAAGCGCGTACCCCGTCGCGCGGCACCACGAGCAGCCCGTCCGGCTTGGCCCGGGTGCTGGCCAGCTTGGCGAGGAACTTGTTGGCCGCGACGCCGACCGAGCAGGTGATGCCCTGCTCGTCATGGATGCGCGCGCGAATCGACTCGCCGATCTGTCGCGGCGTACCGAGCTGCCGGCTGGCGCCGCCGACGTCCAGGAACGCCTCGTCGAGGGAGAGGCCCTCGACCCACGGCGTCATCGACCGGAACACCTCGAACACCCCCGCGCTCGCCGCGGCATAGGCAGCGAAGTCCGGACGGATGATCCGCGCCTGTGGACACAGCCGGCGGGCGCGGAAGGTCGGCATCGCGGCGTGCACGCCGTCCCGCCGCGCCTCATAGGTAGCCGAGAGCACGACACCGCCTCGACCTTCGCCGCCGACAATGACCGGGCGGCCCCGCAGCTGCGGGTGGCGCCGCACCTCCACCGACGCGTAGAAGGCGTCCATGTCGACGTGCAGGATGCGGCATCCGCCGTCGTCCGGGTGCGGGCCCTGCTGCCGCTCGGCGGGCGGGATCCTGCCGCGACTCATCACGGCTACCGCGGCGCAGCCCGCGGGGCATCGCGCCGGGCGAGCACGTGCACCTGGGCGGCGATGGGGAGGTATTCCGGCAACGTCGCCACGGTCCGCTCCAGCGCAAGCAGCGCGGCAGTGGCATCAGGATCTCCGTCCAGGACGCCACTGGGGACCAGGTCGCCGAAGACGCGCGCAGCGTGCATGGCAGTGATGTCGAGCCCGGCCGCCGCGAGCACGTCGCGCAGTTCGTCTATCCGGTACCCCGCCGGCCCGGAACCGCCGGTGGCACCGCCACGCGGCCGCGGCTCGCCAGCCACCGTTGCCGGAGCCGGCATCACGGCACCGAGGAGCTCCGCTGCCTCACCGAGACGGCCCGCCAATACCCGGGCGAGGACGGTGCCGCCGCGACCGGTGACGAGGACGCTGGCCAGCCCACCCGGGCGCAGTGCCGCACGCACGGCGCGCAACGCCGACGCCGGATCGTCAACCAGCTCGAGCACGTGGTGACACAGCACCACGTCGGCGCCAGCCGGCGGCACTGCTTCGAGCAAGCCGGCCAGGTCGCCCTGGATCGCGGTGACGGTCCCCGCGAGTGTTCCCCGGCCCGAGTCGCCGGCGCCACGAGCGCCGACGTACTCCTCGACGCGCCGCCGCAGCGCGGCCATCGCATCCGGATTGGGATCGACGACCGTGACGTGGTGACCGGCAGCCGCCAACGGCACCGCGAAACCGCCGGTGCCGCCACCGGCGTCCACCACCTGCAACGGCCCGGGACCGAGCTCGGTGAGGGCTGCCGACAGCAGCTCGCCAACCACTGCAGGACGCAGCGACGACCACCGGGCGCGGCTCGCCTCGGACTCGATCACGCAGCCACCTCCTGTGATCGACCGCCCGCTTGCGGACGTCGGGTTCGCCGCTCAGCATGTCCGACCCATTCGACCTGCGCGTCCAGACTCGCACAGCTGACGAGCCTGACTCGGGTACCGCGTCGGCGCTGACGCAGGTGGCAACGGCCTGATCGCCCTGCACGTGGACTCACCCTGCGTGTGGCAGCGGCTGCATCGCCTCCGGCAGCACACCCAGCGTGGTTTCGACCAGCGCCAAGAAGATCTGCGCATCGCGCAGCAGGTCGTCGGCCTCCCGGGAGGTCACCGCATTGCGTTGCCCGGCTTCTGCGGCTGCCCGCTTCAGCGCCCCCGCGGCGAAGTATGCCGACCACTCCCCCAGTTCCGGTGCGACCGTGCACAGCAGCGCCCAGGCACTCGTCGGCCCCCGCCGCCGACCGCCCGGTCGGGCCCGGGCGGCCAGCACCGCAGCCGCGCAACGCAGGGCGGCGAGATGCGCCGCGGCGTATCGCTCGGCGGGACGATCCGCGGCGGCCGCTTGGGACAGACCGCTGCGGGCGGCAGCCAGCAGCGCGAGGGGCGTACGGCGAGGAAAAGCAGATGCAGGCACAAGAACGCTCCGAGGATGGGACGGCGTCGCGGCGGTGCGCGCCGCAGGATCCGAGCGCGGGGCGCAGCGGACCACAGAAAGATCAGCCCGTCGGTGGCTCACGTGGTCTCCTCTCTTGGTCACTGCCCCGGTCGGCCCCGGCGGGGAGGGGTCGAGGCTCCCCGCCGGAGTCGACAACGCGATCCGAACATTGGAGACCCGAATGCCCTGCTGCCGGGTATTCGTCCTCGAACATTTGTTCGAATACGACGAGTTTAGCCCCGGGGTACGACAGGACGTCAACCCCGTGAGCGCGCGCCGGGCCGCCGGTCGTTTGCCCGACCCCGAGGACGGCGCTCGCTGCCGTGCCGTAGCGTCACAGCTGAGTGCTCTATGCCTTACGCCAGCCACGCGTCGCAACGGGCGCGTCGAGAAGAAGGACACCCCATGCGTGAAGTCGTGATCGTCGATGCCGTCCGTTCTCCCGTCGGCAAGCGCCGCGGGGGTCTGTCGCACAAGCACTCCAACGAATTGCTCGCCGACGTCCTGTCCGGTCTCATGCAGCGCAACAAGCTCTCCGGGGCAGAGATCGAGAGCGTGACCGGCGGCTGTGTGGCTCAAGTCGGGATGCAGGCGTCCAACGTGGTCCGGAACGCCTGGCTCACCGCCGGGCTCCCGCTGGAGGTGCCGGCCGCCACCGTCAATACCCAGTGCGGCTCCGCCCAGCACGCGCACACCCTCGCCCACGCGCACGTCGCCAGCGGCCTGGTCGACGTCGCGGTGGCCTGCGGCGTCGAGTCCATGAGCCAGGTGGTGATGGGCGCGTCGGCGCCGCCGGACGGGCCGTACGGACTGCCGCGAGCCGGCCGCTACACCGAGCTCTATGAGCCGACCACCCAGTTCGAGGGCGCGGACCGGATCGCGGAGACCTGGAAGATCAGCCGCGAGGAACTCGAGCAGTTCGGCAAAATGTCCCAGGATCGGGCCGCCCGCGCCTGGGACGAGGACCGCTTCGCGGGTCAGATCATCTCGATCGAGGCACCCGCCGTCGATGACAACGGCGCCGTGGTCGGAACCAAGACCATCGACCGGGACGAGGGCCTGCGGGCTACCTCCCTCGAGGGCCTTGCCGGCCTGCGGGTCAACCAACCGGACCGCACGCCGGCGAGCCGGCACACCGCGGGCACCTCGTCGCAGATCTCCGACGGGGCCAGCGCCGTGCTGCTGACCACCCCGGAGAAGGCTGCCCAGCTCGGGCTGCGGCCGCGCGCCCGGATCGTCGACTCGGTGCTGGTCGGCAGCGATCCGGTACTCATGCTCACCGGCCCGATTCCGGCCACGGCGAAACTGTTCGACCGCACCGGCCTGACGCTCTCGGACATCGACCTGTTCGAGGTCAACGAAGCATTCGCGGCCGTCGTCCTGGCCTGGCAGAAGGAGACCGGCGCGGACCTGGACAAGGTCAACGTCAACGGCGGCGCTATTGCCCTCGGACACCCGCTGGGTGCCACCGGCGGCATCCTGATCACCAAGCTGCTGGGCGAACTCGAGCGCACCGGTGGCCGTTACGGGCTGGTCACGATGTGCTGCGGCGGCGGCTTGGGCACCGGCACCATCATCGAGCGCCTCTGACCTGACCGTGGGGCGCCGCCCGGCATTCGAACATATGTGCGATGCTGGGGCATGGCCGGGTTCGGGACCGAGCCGCGGGGCTGGAGCTGGCAGGCGTCCTTGTTCGACGCCGGCGTCGAGCCGTCGGTGCCGGCGGATATGCCTGCGCCGCAGCGCATCCGGCTGGATGCGACGTCCTGGGTCGAGCTGCTGCCCGGTTGGGTTCGTGGTGCTGACGCGCTGCTCGCCGCGCTGGCGGAGCACGCCC
>DASZVT010000233.1:0-3117 GCA_035546915.1 Mycobacteriales bacterium
CAGCGCAGCATCTCCTCGACCGCCGATGCCACCGTCACCTCGCCCGCAACCAGGCGCTCACGTTCGCCGGGGTTCTCGGTGAAAGCGAGGATCGACTGGCTCAGCAGGTGTCGGGTGGTGTCGTTGCCGCCGGTGATGAACATGAGCATGAAGTCCCGCAGCTCCCGCGGGTCCAGTGCGCTGCCGTCCTCCTTGCGCAACTGCAGCAGGTTCGAGGCGAGATCGTCACCAGGCTGCTTGCGGTGCTCGGCGAGCACGTGTTCGAAGTACTCCAGGATCGCGGCGCGGGCGCGGGGACCCGCTTGCGGGTCCGGCCGGTAGTCCGGGTCGCCGACGGTCTGGCCCGGCATCATCGCGTTGCTCCAGGCCAGCAGCATGGGGCCGTCAGACGCCGGCACACCGACCATTGTGGATACCACGCGCATGGCGATCTGCGCGGCCACGTCATCGACGAAGTCACCTCCGCCGTTCGCCACGAATGCGCCCACCACATCGCGGACCGTGTCCTCCACCAGTGAGGTGCGTCCGAGGATCGCGTTCGGTGTCCAGCCGCCACGCACCAGTCGGCGGTACATGGTCTGCACCGGCGGGTCGTCCGCGAGCATGACCGGCACTTCGGCGTAGATCGGGTCGCCCGGCTTCATCGGTCCGATGCCGCTGGAGAAGCGGGCGAAGTCGCGGTTGATCTCACCGACGAGTTCATACGAGGTGACGACCCAGCATTGCTCGGGCTCGTACCACCAGATCGGTGCTCGGGCGCGGAGCGCCGCGAACGCGTCGTACGGGACGCTCTGGCCGAACTGCACGTCGGACAGGTCGATCGTTTCGAGCGGGAAGTCCTGGATAGTCGCCGTCATCAAGATCATCCCCTCGGGTCGACCCTGGTGCGCACACCGCGTTCCTGCAGAGCCGGTACGGCGGAATCAACCAGCCCCGCGGTGCGCTGTCAACGGCTGTTCTCACGCCGGGGCAGCATTGTCCCTGCCGTGGGTAACGCCGTTCCGCCCGGTTGCTACGGGCCCGACGGACTCCGCGACTGTGCGACATGGGGGTCGTTGGAGCGACGCCTATGTCGCACAACCCGCGGCTGCGCGAACTGTGCGACATGGGAGTTGTTGGAGCGACACCTATGTCGCACAACCCGATGAGCACCCGATAGGCGCCGTGGGGTGAGTGACGGGACTTGAACCCGCGACACCCGGGATCACAACCCGGTGCTCTGCCAACTGAGCTACACCCACCATGTGCTGCGCGGCGAGTCTAGTCGGTCGGCGCCACCGCCTTGGCGGGGCTCTCGGCTAGCGCCGGCCCTGGCTCGGGCGTGGCGCCGGTGACGGATGCGGCGATGGCCTGCGCGGCGGCGCTGTCCGGCCCGGGCTGCGGCACGAACAGCGCCGCTCGGTAGTACCGCAGCTCCGTGACCGACTCCAGGATGTCCGCGAGTGCCCGGTGCCCGCCGTCCTTGGCCGGGGCCTGGAAGTAGACCCGGGGATACCACCGCCGGGCCAGTTCCTTGATCGACGAGACGTCCACCATCCGGTAGTGCAGGTGGTCGTCCAGGGCCGGCATGTCGCGGGCGATGAACCCGCGGTCGGTGGCGATCGAGTTACCGCACAGTGGCGCCTTACGGCGTTCCGGGATGTGTGCGCGCACGTAGGCCAGCACCTGCTCCTCCGCCTCGGGCACCGTCAAGGTCGCCGCCTTGATCTCCTCGATCAGGCCGGACCTGGTGTGCATGTCCACCACGACCGGGTCCATCTGCTCGAGCGAGGCTGCCGGCGCCCCCATCACCAGGTCGATGCCGGCGTCCAGGACGTTCAGTTCCGCGTCCGTGACCACACATGCGATCTCCACCAGCGCATCGGAGGCCAGCGATAGCCCGGTCATCTCGCAGTCGATCCAGACCAGCCGGTCGTTCTCAGCGCTCATGACCGCAGCGTACGGCGCGGAACCGACAGGCCGCCGCGCCCGCTGGGGATGGCGCCGTCAGACCGCCTTGGCAGGTCGGTGATGGAGTTCCGGCTGTCGGTCCGGGGTGCGTCGGTCGGACGGCACCAGCAGCGCGGTCAGTAGCGCGACACCGGCTACCGCAGTCAGCGTGACGAACGCGAGCATCCAGCCGTGGATCCCGGGTAGGCCGCTGGCCGTCGCGGCGGATGCGACCAGCGATGCGGTGACCGTCCCGCCGAGAGCTCCACCGACCGTCCGGATGTTGGCGTTCATGCCGGTGGCGACCCCGGTCTGGTCCGCGTCCACCACCTGGATCACCAGGTTCGGAAGCGCGCCGAATGCCAGCCCGATCCCGAGCCCGAAAGTGGCCATCGCGATGATCACTTCCCAGGCCGAGTCATGCGCGAAGACCAGCGCGAACAGGGACAGGAACGAGGCCGCGCTGCCACCGATGAGCAGGTTCTTGGAACCCAGCGTCTCCGAGTACCGGCCTGCGATCCTGCCGCCGACGAACACGGTCGCCGTCTGCGGCAGAAGGTAGAGGCCGGACACCGTCACGCTGGCACCGAAGCCGTATCCGGCGTGCGATGGCGTCTGCACGAACTGCGGGATCAGCACACCGGTGGCATACATGCTGAAGCCGAACAGGAAGGCGTTGAGGTTGGCCGCGGCGACGGTCGGGATCCGCATCATCACCATGTCGACCAGCGGCACCCTGGATGAGAGCTCGATCCGCACCCAGGCGATGCCGAGCAGAACGGCCGCGGCGAACAGCGCCCAGACCCCGACAGACAGCCAGCCCCATTCCGGCCCCTGGTTGATCCCCAGCAGCAGGGTGATCAGGAACGCGGCGAGCAGCAGCACCGCCCACCGCGACAGCCGCCCGGATGGACGCAGCGGCGAGATCGGCAGGAACAGCAGAGTGGCGACGTACGCGGGGATGATCAGGGCCAGCGGCAGCCAGAACACCCAGTTGACCCCGAGGTTGTCCACGATAGGGCCGGCAAGCACGATTCCGGCGCCGCTGCCCACCGCGAGCAGGGCGGAGACGTTGGCGATCGCACCGGAGACCCGGTCGGTGGGGAACTCGTCCCGGATGATGCCGAACGCCAGCGGGAACACGGCGCCGCCCGCGCCCTGGATCACACGGCCGACGAGGAGCACGCC
>DASZVT010000234.1:0-20637 GCA_035546915.1 Mycobacteriales bacterium
CTCCGCAGGCGCGGCGGGCGGCTCGTCGTCGAGCCCCAACTCGACGAACGGGTCCGGTTCGGCGACCACCGGTTCCGGCTCGGCCGCCGGTTCCGGTGCCGGCCGCTGGCTGGTCCGGGTGAACGACGGCCGGTCGGCGACCCGGGGCCGCGGCGCGCCGCCCTCGAATCCGGCCGCGATAACGGTGATGCGCACCTCGTCCCCGAGAGCGTCGTCGATCACCGTGCCGAAGATGATGTTCGCCTCGGGATGCGCCGCGTCGGCGACGATCTCGGCTGCGGCGTTGATCTCGAACAGGCCCAGATCGCTGCCGCCCGAGATGTTCAGCAGCACGCCGGTCGCACCGTCCATGCTCGCCTCCAGCAACGGGCTGGCGATCGCCATCTCGGCGGCGGCGGCGGCGCGCTCGTCGCCGCGAGCGCTACCGATTCCCATCAGCGCGCTGCCGGCGCCCGACATCACCGTCTTGACGTCGGCGAAGTCCAGGTTGATCAGGCCGGGCGTGGTGATCAGATCGGTGATGCCCTGCACACCGGACAGCAGCACCTGATCGGCGTTACTGAACGCGTCCAGCACGCTGACCTCGCGCTCGCTGATGGACAGCAGCCGGTCGTTCGGGATGACGATCAGCGTGTCGACCTCGTCGCGGAGCCCAGAGATGCCCTGCTCCGCCTGGTCCGCCCGGCGGCGGCCCTCGAAGGCGAACGGCCGGGTGACGACGCCGATGGTCAGCGCCCCCAGCGACCGCGCGACACTCGCGACCACGGGCGCGCCGCCAGTGCCGGTACCACCGCCCTCACCGGCCGTGACGAAGACCATGTCGGCGCCCTTGAGCACCTCCTCGATCTCCTCGCGGTGGTCCTCCGCGGCCTGCCGCCCGACGTCGGGGTTGGCACCGGCGCCGAGACCGCGGGTCAATTCGCGACCGATGTCGAGCTTCACGTCGGCGTCGCTCATCAGCAACGCCTGCGCGTCAGTGTTCACCGCGATGAATTCCACGCCTTTGAGGCCGGCCTCGATCATCCGGTTGACCGCGTTCACACCACCGCCGCCGATTCCGACGACCTTGATGACGGCGAGATAGTTCTGGGGTGCGGGCACGGGCAATGCCTCTCCGGTCTCGATACGGACGGTGACTGCAGCCCGGCGACTGCAGCCGCGGTGCCGGGTTCCGGGCGCCGTGGCCGGCGATGCGGGGAAGGCACCGCCGACGCCCGGCTCGCCCGACGCCCGTTGGTTTCCGACGACCTCGCGGCCACCGGATGACTCCCTGTCGACAAAACTCTCAACGTCTACGAGACGGTTACTGTTATGTCAACCTGAGGTCGTGGGACACGGTAGGGAGTACACCGCCGAGGGTCAAGGTGGGGTACTGCGTCAGCGTGGCGTCAGGCGTGGTCGGCGCTGCTGGGACCGGATGGGAACGTGCCCACGAGCCGGACTTCGGGAACCAGCAGCGGGCCGCCCGCTGCGCGCACCCGCGCACGCACCTGCGCGATGAGCCGGTGGACGTCAGCGGCGCTCGCCCCGGGCCGGGTGGTGACGAAGTTCGCGTGCTTGGTGGAGACGGCTGCTCCACCGACTCGCATGCCCTTGCACCCGGCGTACTCCACCCAACGTCCAGCTGAGTCGTCCGGTGGGTTGGTGAAGACCGATCCGCAGTTGCGCTCACGCAACGGCTGGGTGGCACGACGCCAGGCTCGCAGTTCGTCCAGCCGAGCCCGAACCAGCTCCGGGGCAGCCGGATCCAGCTCCCACCTCGCGGCCACCACCACCGATCGCGCCGGCAGCTGCGAGCTGCGATATCCGAACCCGAACTCGGTGGCGGGCCGCTGTACGACCGCAGGCTTCCCCGGCAGCAGCAGCGAGACCGACCGCAGCCGGGTCGCGACGTCGGACCCGTGCGCACCGGCATTCATCCGGATCGAGCCGCCGACGGTGGCCGGAACTCCGGCGGCGAACTCCAGCCCGGACAAGCCTTCCCGAGCCGTCCAGGCAGCCAGTGCCGGCATCGCCTCCGCAGCTCCCGCCGACACCAGCCGGCCGTCTCGGCGCATCCACTTGTGCGCCCGGCCGAGCCGGACGACGAGCCCGGGAAACCCGTCGTCCGCGACCAGCGTGTTGCTGCCCTTGCCGAGCACGAACACCGGCACCTCCTCCGCGGTGGTCCCGGCCAACGACTCGGCGAAGCACGCGGCCGCAGGCAGGTCCGGCAGCGTCGCGAATGCCGCTGCCACGCCGCCCACCCGCAACGTCGTCATCGGCGCCATCGGGTGGTCGCGCAAGACCGGGACGCCGCGCCGCTCCAGCTGCCGCAGCACCGCCGCGAGCGCAGACCGGTCCACCGTGGGCTGCCAGCTGGGTGCAAAGAACTCCGGACCGACCGGAGGGTGCAGGTCCGCCACCGGCGAACCTGCATCCGAAGGCTGCTGGGTCATCTCACGCCCCGTCCGTGGGCTCCAGCAACGACGCAAGCACCTCGGGCCCCAGCATGGTGACGTCGCCGGCGCCGAGCGTGATGATCAGGTCGCCCGGGCGGGCCTCGGATACCAGGTGCGTGACCGCATCCGAGGCGTACGGCGTGAACCGGACTCGGTCCGCCGGCAGCGGCACGGCATCGGCGACGAGTTGCCCGGAAACCCCGGGCACCGGGTCCTCCCGCGCTCCGTACACCTCGAGCACCACTACCTCGTCGGCGAGCCCGAGCGCCGCGCCGAATTCGGTCGCGAAGTGCCGAGTACGGCTGAACAGGTGTGGCTGGAAAACTGCCAGCACCCGTCCCGGACCAGCCACCACCCGCGCGGCGGCCAGCGCGGCCGCCACCTTCGTCGGGTTGTGCGCGTAGTCGTCGATCACCCGGACGCCGCGTGCCGAGCCCTTCAGCTCGAACCGCCGCCGTGCC
This sequence comes from Mycobacteriales bacterium, assembly GCA_035546915.1. Lineage (GTDB taxonomy): Bacteria > Actinomycetota > Actinomycetes > Mycobacteriales > CAJCIY01 > DASYGP01. The sequence goes on from DASZVT010000234.1 coordinate 2,903, forward strand.
CCGGTGAAACCGGCCAGAGCCGTCGCGAGCGGGTCGACCGCGAACCCCAGCCGCAGACCGGTCAGGATCGCAGCCGCCGCGTCCAGCGCGTTGTGCAGACCCACCACGGCCAGCTCCACCGGCGCCAGCCGGATCCCGTGGTGCACCGGCTGGAAGCCGGTGCCGTCCGGCCGCACCGTGACGTCATCGAGCCGCAGGTCCGCCTCCGCGCTCTCGCCGTAGGTGAGGACCTCGACACCCCGCGCCCGTGCGGCGTCCGCAAGCAGCCGGGCCCCGGTGTTGTCGGCGCAGGTGACGAGGAACCCACCCGGTGCGATCCGCCCGACGAACGCTTCGAACGCCTCGGCGACGGCATCGGAGCTGCCGAAGTGGTCGAGATGGTCGACGTCGACGTTGGTGACGATCGCGGCATCCGGACTGAGCAGCAGGAATGAGCTGTCACTCTCGTCGGCCTCGGCGACGAACAACGTCCCGGTTCCCTCGTGCGCGTTGCTGCCGACCTCGTTGAGGTCGCCGCCGATGACGAAGGACGGATCCGCATGGCAACCCTGGAGGGCAACCACCAGCATCGACGTGGTCGTCGTCTTGCCGTGCGTGCCAGCCACGGTGACCGCGGTCCGGCCCCGCATCAACGCTGCCAGCGCGGCCGCCCGTGGCAGCACCGGCAGCCCGCGACTCACCGCCGCGACCAGCTCCGGGTTGTCCGGCCGGATCGCGCTGGAGGTGACGACAACCTCGCTGTCGCCGAGGTTGTCGGCGTGGTGACCGACCTGGATACGGGCACCGAGGGCGCGCAATACCGCGAGCGCGGTCGAGTCCTTCGCGTCGCTCCCGGAAACACGCGCACCGCGGGCCAGCAGGATCCGGGCGATCCCGCTCATACCGGCACCGCCGATACCGACGAGATGGACCCGGTCCAGGTCGGGCGTGACGGTCACCGTCCCATCTTCGCCGACCGCGGTCCGTCCGCCGCTATCGCCTCACCGACCAGTTCGGCCAGCGCCGCTGCCCCGTCTCCCGGGGTCGACGCCCGCAGCGCAGCCGACATCCCCGCCAGCCTGACCGGATCGGTGAGCAGCGGAATCAGGGTCCGCCGCAACCATGCCGGATCGAGGTCGCCGTCCTCGACCAGAAGGCCGCCGCCGGCCTCGACGTTCGGTTGCGCGTTCAGGCGCTGCTCGCCGTTGCCGATCGGCAGCGGCACGTAGACCGCCGGAAGTCCGACCGCGGCCACCTCGGCGCACGTCATGGCGCCGGCACGCCCGAGCAGCAGGTCGGCGGCGGCGTAACCGAGCTCCATCGCCTCGACGTAGGCCAGCACGTGGTGGTCGGGGAATGGTGCAACTGCCCGGGCGACCGCCTCGGCGTTTGCGGCCCCGGCGTGGTGCAACACCTGCACCCCCGCTGCCGCCAGGTCGGCGGCAGCTGCCTGCACCGCCGCGTTGATGCTCCGCGCTCCCTGCGACCCGCCGGTCACCAACAACACCGGCCGCCCGGGATCGAGCCGGAAGTGTGCGCGCGCGGCCGGGCGGTCCGCGGAACGATCGAGCCGCGCGATCTGCGGCCGCAGCGGCATCCCCAGCAGCCGGGCATGGGGCAGGCCGGTGGCGGGGTGGGCGGTCGCGACGTACCGGGTCAGCCGCGCCCCTATCCGGTTGGCCAGGCCCGCACGCGCATTCGCCTCGTGCACCACGATCGGGATCCGGCGCCGCCGGGCCGCGAGGTACACCGGCAGCGCAACGTAACCGCCGAAACCGACGACGGCGCGAGCATTCTCCTGGTCCAGCACCGCACCCGCCGCCCGCACCGCACCCAAAAGCCGGCCGGGAAGGCCTAGCAGTTGCAGGCTGACCGCCCTCGGCAGCGGGACCCGCGGAATCGTCGCGAGCCGATATCCGCGGGCAGGCACGAGCCGCGTCTCCAACCCGGTGTCGGTCCCCACCAGGAGCACCGGCGGCGGGTGCGGTGCGCCGGTCAGCGCGTCGGCGAGCGCCAGCGCGGGCTCGACGTGGCCGGCGGTGCCGCCGCCCGCGAGTACGACGGCCCCGCTGCCCGGCGTCGACGTCACCTGCGGCGGCGCGCCGCTGGCACGCCGCGCTCGGTCCGGGCGAAGTTCGCCAACAGGCCGATGGCGACCAGTGCCGGTATCAGGGCCGAACCACCGAACGAGATCAGCGGCAGCGGGATGCCGGTGATGGGTACCAGCCCGACGACCGCCCCGATGTTGATCACCGCCTGGCCGACCAGCCAGGCGGTGATGGCAGCGGCGGCGAGCCGCACGAACGGCTCGGTGGTGCGCTGCGCGATCCGGATACCGGCGTAGCCGAGCACCGCGAACAGCACCAGGACCAGCAAGCTACCGAGCAGGCCGAGTTCCTCACCGATGATCGCGAAGATGAAGTCAGTGTGTGCGTTGGGCAGGTAGTCCCACTTCTCGTGTGACGCACCGAGACCGTCCCCCCACCAGCCGCCGGAGGCCAGTGCGTAGATTCCCTGCACTGCCTGGTAACCGTTGCCCTGGGCGTCGTTGAACGGGTGCAGGAACGAGGTCACCCGGGCGAGTCGGTACGGTTCGAGCAACGCCAGCAGGGTGGCACCGAACACCAGCGTCCCGGCGAGCGCGCCGAACAGCTTGCTCGGTGCGCCGACGACCCACAGCAGGGCGAGCAGCACCAGCAGTAGGCAGGTCGTGGTGCCCATGTCCGGTTCGAGCATCACCAGGAAGCACATCCCCAGCCCCACCGGCAGCAACGGAATCAGCAGATGCTTGGAGTCACGCAGCAGCTTGTGCTTGCGTACCAGCAGGTCGGCTCCCCACACCGCGAGCGCCAGCTTGCCGACCTCGGACGGCTGCAGGGTGAACGAGCCGGCGCCGATCCAGCGGGTGGCGCCGTAGGCGGAGATGCCGACGCCCGGGACCAGCACCAGCAGCAGCCCGCCGACGGCCACCAGCAGCAACGGGAAGCCGAGCAGCCGGACGTAGCGCAGCGGAAGTCGGGCGGCTACCAGCGCGAACGGCAACGCGGCCCCGACCCACATGAGCTGTTTGATCACGAGGGCGTAGGAGTTCCCGCTCGCCTGGTAGGATGAGACGCTGGAGGCGCTGAGCACCATCACCAGACCCAGCACCACCAGCAGCGCCGACGAACCCAGCACCAGGTAGTACGAGGTCAGCGGGCGGTCCAGCAGATGCAGCCGGGGCTCGATGTCGGGCACCGGGGCGAGGCGGACGCGACTGCGTGTCCCGGACGATCCCATGTCCCGGCGCGCGGACCGTGGCGCCGACGGCTCCTGGAGGATCCGACGCGGGCGAACCGGTCGGCTCTGTGGGGCCGATGCCGAACTCACAGCGCCTCCTGTGCTGCCGATCCTTCCGGGGGACACAGCGCCCGGACCGCGGTCGCGAAGCGCTCGCCACGGTCGGCGTAGTCCCGGAACATGTCCATCGAGGCGGCGGCCGGTGACAGCAGGACGACGCCGCCGGGCCGGGCGAGACGGGACGCCTCGCGCACCGCATTGTCGAGGTCGTGCGCGCGGATGACGGGGACGTGCGCGGCGTGGCGCGCGAGAGACTCGGCGATCTGCCCGGCGCAGCTGCCGATCAGTACGGCGCCGCGCAACCTGCCACCGTGGTCGCGGACCAGGTCGTCGAAGCGAGCGCCTTTCGCCAGCCCACCGGCGATCCAGACTGCGTCCGGATAGGTCGCCAGGGCGGCGGCCGCAGCGTGCGGGTTGGTGCCCTTCGAGTCGTCCACGTAGCGGACACCGTCCACCACCGCGACGAGGGCCAACCGGTGCGGCCCGGCCGCGTAGCCGGTCAGGCCGCGCGCGACCGCCTCGACCGGCACCTCGGCCGCGCGAGCAAGCGCCGCCGCGATCAGTGCGTCGGTGACGTTGTGCGGTCCGGCCACGGCAAGGGCGTCTACCGCGACCAGCGGGCCGCCGCCGAACGCCGCGTCGACGAGCCAGCCGTCCCGGACGCCGAATTGGCCGGCTGCCGGCTCATTCAACGTCACCCCGATCGCGCCGGTCCGTGCCACGGCGAGTTCGCGCGCCCCCGGGTCGTCCGCGCCGTACACGGCAACCGTGCCGGTCGCCCAGATCCGGGCTTTCGCCCGGGCGTATGCGTGCGCCGAGCCGTGCCAGTCCAGGTGGTCCGGCGCGACGTTGATGATGGCGGCGGCGTACGGCGCGACGGTGCGGGACCAGTGCAGTTGAAAGCTGGACAGTTCCACCGCGAGCACCTCGTCGGCGGGTTGGCGCCGCACCGCCTCCGACAGCGGGATCCCGATGTTCCCGGCGGCACCGGATCTCCTGCCGGACGCGGCGAGCACGGCGGCGAGCATGCCGGTCGCGGTGGTCTTCCCGTTCGTCCCGGTCACCGCGAGCCACTGCTGGCCGGGCGGACGCAGCCGCCAGGCGAGCTCGACTTCGCCCCAGACCTCGATCCCGCCGGCAGCCGCGGCGATCAGCATCGGAGCGTCCGGCCGCCAGCCCGGCGAGGCCACCACCAGCTCGGTGCCGGCGGGCAACGTGCCGTCGTCGATGCGGACCCCCGGCCCGCTGGCGCTGTCGACCACGGTCACGACCGCTCCGCAGCCGCGGAGCACCTGCGCCGCAGCCAGTCCGGAGATGCCGGCGCCGGCGACGGTGACCCGGCGGCCGGTCAGCCAGCGCTCCGTAGGGTCACCCGTCACGAGCCGCTGCCGTGGGAGAGGAACTCGGCGTAGAACAGGCCGAGTCCGAAGGCGACCGCCAGGCCGGCGAGGATCCAGAACCGAATGACGATCGTCACCTCCTGCCAGCCCGCCAGCTCGAAGTGGTGTTGCAGCGGCGCCATCCGGAACACGCGGCGCCCGGTCATCTTGAACATGGCCACCTGCACGATCACGGAGACCGTGATGGCGACGAACAGGCCGCCCAGCACCAGCAGCAGCAGTTCGGTGCGCGTCACCATCGCGATCGAGGCGAAGGCGCCGCCGAGGGCCAGAGACCCGGTGTCCCCCATGAAGATCCGGGCCGGGCTGGCGTTCCACCACAGGAAGCCGAAACAGGCGCCCATCGCGGCTGCGGCGACCACGGCCACGTCGAGCGGGTCACGTACGTGGTAGCAGGTTCCGGTGGCCTCGCCGCAGCGGTTGCCGAACTGCCAGAACGCGATGATCACGTATGCCGCGAACACCATCGCCGACGTCCCGGTGGCCAGGCCGTCGAGCCCGTCGGTGAGGTTCACCGCGTTCGAGGTCGCCGAGATCATCAAGAACGCCCAGATCACGAAACCGACTGCGCCCAAGGCGATCGTGGAGTCGTGGATGAACGACACGTGGGTCGACGCCGGGGTCAGCCGCACCAGATCGGTGGAACGGAAGTGGGTCGCGAGCAAGCCGAAGAGGACCGCGACGCCGGCCTGGCCCAGGAACTTCGCGCTCTTGGTCAACCCGAGTGATCGCTGATTGCGGATCTTCAGGAAGTCGTCCAGGAAGCCAACCAGGCCGAGGCCGGTCATCACCATGAGCACCAGCAACCCGGACGCGGTCGGTCCGTGCCAGCCGATGAGGTGCGCGAGCCCGTACCCGCAGAGTGTCGCGGCGATGATGACCGTGCCGCCCATCGTCGGCGTGCCCCGCTTGGTCTGGTGGCTGGCCGGACCGTCTTCGCGGATCTCCTGCCCGTAACCGCGGCGACGCAGCAGATGGATCGCCGCGGGCGTGAGCAGCAGCGACAGCACCAAGCCGGTCATCGCGGCGATGAGGACGGACTTCACCGATTCCGCTCCCGTCCATCCACGCCCGCATTCTCCAGCAGTGCCTGGGCGAGCTGCTCCAGCCGAGCCCCGCGGGACGCTTTGATCAGCACGACGTCGCCCACGGCGACCTCCCGCCGCAGCAGTGCCAGCGCCCCGTCCAGGTCGCGGGCGGCGTGCGCTCCGGTACCGGCACCGCGCTGGACCGCTGCGGCCTCCGGCCCGACCGCGAGTACCCGGTCGATCCCCTGTGTGGTGGCGTATGCACCGATCGCCTCGTGCTCCGCCTCACTGTCCGCACCGAGTTCGAGCATGGCCCCCAGCACGGCCCAGCTGCGGCGGCCGGCCGGTGTCGCGATCGCGAGCGTCGCATCGATCGCGGCCCGCACCGAGTCCGGATTGGCGTTGTACGCGTCGTTCACGATCGTCACGCCGTCCGGCCGCTCGACGACCTCCATCCGCCAGCGACTCGCCGGCGCCGTCGTGGACAGGACGCGGGCGACATCGTCGATCCCGATCCCCAGGTGCAGCGCGACCGCCGCGGCGGCCAGCGCGTTCGGCACCTGGTGCAGACCGACGAGCCGCATCCGCACCGGTGCGCGTCCCTCGTCCGCCATCAGGACGAAGGCGGGCCTACCCCCCTCGGTCAGTGCCAACTGCTCGGCGCGGACCGAGCCGCCGGCCCCGAACCAACGCACCGGGGCGCTGCTGCGGCCCGCCATGCCGGCGACGTACGGGTCGTCCGCGTTCAGCACGACCAGGTCGCTGGCAGCTTCGGCCAGCTCGCCCTTGGCGGCCGCGATCGCCTGTCGGGACCCGAACTCGCCCAGATGCGCGGACCCCACATTGAGGACCACGCCCACCTGCGGTCGGCCGATCCGGCACAGACGCGCGATGTCACCGGCGGCCCGAGCGCCCATCTCCAGCACCAGGTGCCGGGTCTGCTCGTCCGCCCGCAGCACGGTCAGCGGCAGCCCGACGTCATTGTTGTACGAGCCGGGCGGCGCGATGGTCGGCCCGGATTCAGCCAGCAGCGCCGCGAGCAGGTCCTTGGTACCGGTCTTGCCCACCGACCCGGTGATCCCGGTGACATGCGCGTCCAGCCTGGACCGGTGTGCCATCGCCCATCGGCCGAGGGCGGCGACCGTATCCGGGACCAGGACGTGCGGGACGTCCAGCGGGCGTTCGGCCAACGCGGCGGCGGCGCCCGCGGCCACGGCCGCCGCGGCGAAGTCGTGGCCGTCGACGTGGTGCCCGCGGATTGCGACGAAGACGGCGCCCGGGCTCACCTGGCGCGAGTCGACGGCGACCCCGGTGACCGGCACGTCCGCGCCGGCCAACGCACCGGCGACGTCCGCGGCGACCTGACCGAGGGTGCTCAACATGCCCGCGCCCCCGCCGTGATCGCGTCCTGCAGCACTACACGGTCATCGAACGGGGCCACGTGTCCACCGATGTCCTGCCCGGTCTCATGACCCTTCCCGGCTACGACCACGGTGTCACCGGCGCCGAGGCCCTGCACCGCTATCGCGATCGCGGCCGCGCGGTCCGGCTCGACCACGAATTGCCCCGACAGGCCATCCGTCATCTGGGCGAGGATCTGCTGCGGGTCCTCCGACCGGGGGTTGTCGCTGGTCAGCACTGCCAGGTCGCTGCCGGCCACCGCGGCTCGCGCCATCGGTGCCCGCTTCGCGCGGTCACGGTCGCCGCCGCAGCCCAACACCACGACGAGCCGCCCCGGGGTCAGCGCGCGCAGCGTGTCGAGCAGCGAGCCGACCGCATCGGGGGTGTGCGCGAAATCGACGAAGGCGGCGTATCGCTGGCCTGCTTCGATGCGTTCCAACCGGCCCGGTACGCCTGGTACCGCGGCGATCCCGGCTGCCGCGACCGCGGCGTCGAGACCGCAACAGGTTGCCGCCGCCAGCGCCCCGAGTGCGTTGCCGAGGTTGTAGCGACCCGGCATCTGCACCCGGAGCCGGACGGCCTCGCCCCGCGGCCCCAGTGCGGTCGCGCTGCTACCTTCCGGGTCGGTCTGGACATCCTCCAACCGCCAGTCGGCACCGGGTGTCCCGGCGACCGTGTAGGTCTGCCGCGGCACCGTGACCTGTTCCGCTAGCCGCTGCCCGTAGCTGTCATCGAGGCAGATCACGGCGCGTCCCACCATCTGCGCCCGGAAGAGCGACGCCTTGACGGCGAAGTACTCCTCGAGGGTGCCGTGGAAGTCCAAGTGGTCCTGGGACAGGTTCGTGAACACGCCGACGGCGAAGCGGATGCCGGCGATCCGCCCGAGGGCCAGCGCGTGCGACGAGACCTCCATCGCGGCCGCGTCCACGCCACGCTCCCGGGCAACCGCCAGCAATGCCTGCAGCTGCGGGGCTTCGGGCGTGGTCCGAGCCTGCGGGAGATGTTCCCCGGCAAGCCGGGTCTCGATCGTGCCGAGCAGTGCGGTGGTGTGGCCCGCGGCAGCCATCGCGCCCTCAAGCAGGTAGCAGGTCGTGGTCTTGCCGTTGGTCCCGGTGACGCCGGCCACGGTCATGGCCCGGCTCGGGTGCCCGTACACCGCACTCGCCACCTCGCCGAGTTGCCCGCGGGGGTCGGCGACCGTCAGGACCGGGACGTCCAGGGCGAGTCGGTCGGCGCCGGTCCGGTCGGTGAGCACGGCGACCGCGCCGGCGCGCTGTGCCGCGGCGGCGAATTGGGCCCCGTGCAGGTGCTCGCCGGGCAGCGCGGCAAATAGGTCACCGGCGCGGACCTCGCGCGAGTCGAGCGTGACGCCGTGGAGTGATACCTGCTGGTACGCAGTCAGTTCCGGGAGGGAGAGCAGGTCCGCGAGCGCCGCGAGCGGCATCGCGGGAGCCCGCACGGGACGCAGTTCGGACACAGCCGAGGCTAACCGGTCAGCGGAAGTGCCGACGGGGAACCCTTGCTCGGCGGGATGCCCAGCGACTGGAGCGCGAAGGACATCACGTCCTTGAAGACGGGTGCCGCAACCGTGCCGCCGTAATAGCTGGTCTGCGGGTGATCGAGCACGACCTCGACCACCAGCCGCGGGTTGTCCGCCGGCGCCATCCCGATGAAGCTCGCGGTGTAATGACCGTCGTAGCGACCGTCGGGACCGATCGCGTTCGCCGTCCCGGTCTTGCCGGCGATCCGGTACCCCGGGATCTGCGCAGCCGGCGCCGTCCCGTTCTCGGTGGTGACCTGCTCGAGCATGAGCCGCAGCAGTGCGGCGTTCTGCGTGCTCATCACCCGTCGGCTGGTCGTCGCCGGCTTGCTCACCCCGTCGGGGCCGGCACTGGATTGGACGATGCGCGGCGCGACGTAGACGCCGCCGTTGGCCACCGCCCCGTACGCGGCCACCATCTGCAGCGCACTCACGTCCATGCCCTGCCCGAACGGGATGGTCGCCGCCTGGGTCGGCTTCCAGGTGTTGACATCGGGTAGGACGCCCGCGGTCTCCCCGGGCAGCGCGATCCCGGTCTTGGCCCCGAGCCCGAACAGCTTGAGGTAATGATCCACGGTGGCGTTGCCGAGGCGCTGCGCGATCTCGATGGCACCGATGTTGCTCGACTTGGCCAGGATCCCGGTCAGCGTCAGCTTCTCGTCCCCGTGTGCCTCGGCATCGTGGAACGTCGCGTCCGCGATGTGCAGCGCCGAGGGAATGTCGAGCACGCTGTTCGGCGTCAGCGCGCCGGTTTGCAGCGCGGCGGCGGCGACGATCATCTTGTTGACACTGCCGGGCTCGTAGTAGTCGCTGATAGTCCGGTTACCGGTGTTGGCCGGGTCCGCCTTGCCCGGTTCGGCGGCGTTGAAGCTCGGCGCTGTGGCGTCGGCCAGGATCTGTCCGGTCTTGGAGTCCAGCACGATCACGGTGCCGCTCTTCGCCCGGGTCGCCGCGACCTGGGCCGCGATAGCCCGCTGCGCTTCGTACTGGATGTCCTGGTCCAACGTCAGCTGGACGGTCCCGCCCGGCCGCGCCTTCGTCTCCTTGTGATAGCCGCCGGGGATCTCGCGCCCGGAAGGGTCGACCTCGACCGTCTCCGTGCCCGCCGTTCCCTGCAGCAGCGTGTTGAACGAGGACTCGATACCCGCGAGCCCCTTGCCGTCGATGTTGGTGAACCCGACGACGTTCGCCGCCAGGTCCCCACCCGGGTAGCTCCGGTGACTCTCCGGCAGCACGCCGATGCCTCCGAGGCTCGCCGCGGTGACCGCCCGGCCCTGCGCGGGAGTGACGTTGCGAGCCAGGTAGACGAACCGCTTCGTTCCGGTGAGCTGCGGCTGCAACGTCTGCGCCGGGACACCGATCAGCGGTGCAAGCACCTGCGCCTCGCGAGCCGGGTCGGACACTTCGGTCTGATCGACGTAGATCGCGCGGGCGTCGACGTTCTGCGCCAGCACGTTCCCGTTGCGGTCCAGGATCTGCCCACGCACCGCGCTGATGGTCGTGGTGCGCAGCCGCTGGTCCTCGGCGCGCGTCGCATACGAGGATGCCGAGACCCCCTGCAACCACACGAGTCTGAGCCCGAGGGCGGTGAGCGCGAGAGCGATGAACAGCGCCCCGGCACGCAACCGTGGCCCGTGTCGGGCGAGCCGGCGACGCGGGCGTCGGGTCACGGGGTCGCTCCGTTCGGTGCCGGCGTGGTCGCGGCCACCGGCGGCGGAACCGGGTGACCAGACGTGCCGGTGGACGTCGCCGGCGCATCCGTACCCGAGGCCGATGTCCCGGTGGCCGCAGTCGTTGTCCCGCTCGACGGGCTCGCCGTGGCCGGAGTCCCGGCGGCGGCGGTGGACGTGGCCGGGTGAGATGCCGGCTTAGTCGCCGCGCGCTGCGCGGTCCCGGCCACCACGATGTTGCCAACATGCGGACTGTGCGCATCCGGCACCGGGGTCCCGTCCGGCACCGTGCCGAGCACCTTCCCGCTGGCGTCCAGGAAGAGCGGCGCAGTACCGGGAACCATGCCGAGGGCGGCGGCCCGGCTCGCCAGCGCAGCCGGCGTGCGGTCCTGCTGCACCTGCAGCCGCAGCGCCTGCACCTGGTCCTGCAACGTCGTGTTGTGGCGCTGCAGGTCGCTCAGCGTAAACGCGCCCTGGGCCCGCTGCGTGTTCAGCAGCAATAGCCCCAGCAGCCCGCCACCCAGCAGCGCGATCACCAGCAATACGAACGGAACTCGGGGAGCGTGCCGCCCGGGGGACGCCACCAGCCGCAGTCGCGGCCGGCTCCAGCCGAACGTGATCGCGCGCTGGCGTGCCGGGGTGGCGACACTGCCCGCGACCGCGGGACCGGCGCTCACGCGGCGCTCCGCAGCCGCTCGCACGCGCGCAACCGGACGCTCGCGGCACGTGGGTTCGCGGCGATCTCTACATCACCGGCCTTCTCGGCGCCGCGGCTGAGCGACCGCAGCATCGGCCGGACCTGGTCAGCGCGGACCGGGAGGTCGAGCGGCACGTCCGGCGATGTCCCCGCAGCAATGGCCTGCTTCACCAGCCGGTCCTCCAGCGAGTGGTACGACAGCACGACGAGCCGGCCACCGACCGCGAGCGACTCGATCGCCGCGGGCAGCGCCCGCTCGAGCACGGCGAGTTCGGCATTGACCTCGATCCGCAGCGCCTGAAAAGTGCGCTTGGCCGGGTGACCGCCGCTGCGCCGAGTGGCCGCGGGAATGGCCGCACGCACCGTCTCCGCCAGTTGCAGCGTGGATCGGACCGGGCGGGCGGCGACGATGGCCTGCGCCACCCGGTGCGCGAAACGCTCCTCGCCATACCGACGGATCACCCGGGTCAGCTCCGCGACGTCGTAGCCGTTGACCACGTCGTCCGCGCTGACCCCGCAACTGGGATCCATCCGCATGTCCAGCGGCGCGTCGAATCGGTAGGAGAAGCCCCGCTCGGCCTTGTCGAGTTGCATCGACGAGACCCCGAGATCGAACAGGATCCCCTGCACCGCAGGCAATCCGAGGTCATCGAGGATCGCCGGGAGCTCGTCGTACACGGCATGCACGACGAGCAGGCGGTCGGCGAAGCGAGCCAGCCGCTGCTGAGCCTGCGCCAACGCGTCCGGGTCGCGGTCGATGCCAACGAGCTTCGCGGCAGGGGCGCGCTCGAGCAGCGCCTCGGCATGACCGCCGAGGCCCAAGGTCGCGTCCACGACGACCGCACCGCGCTCGTGCAGCGCCGGAGCGAGCAGCCCCACGACGCGTTCGCGCAGGACGGGCAGGTGTGCCATCTCGACCCTTTCTGGCACGGTCTGGACGAAGCGAACGACGGGTGGAGGGAAGTGGGGCAACTGCCGGACGGAGCCACCTCGCCATCTCTCCCCCCGCTGCGACCTGGCACCGGGGAAGGTGCGCCAGGGCGAAGCGGGAAGAGAGATCACGCTGCGGCTGCCGTCGCGACGGTGCGCTCGGGCCGGGACCGCTAGCTGAGTACCTCCTCGTTGATGTCGGCGAACTCCTCTTCGTGCGCTTCCAGGAACGACTCCCAGGCGGCGGCGTCCCATACCTCAGCGCGGGAACCGACACCGATCACGACGCATTCACGCGCCAGGCCGGCGTACACCCGCAGCGCCGGCGGCACCGTGATCCGGCCCTGCTTGTCGGGCGTCTCGTCGGAGCCCGAGGCGAACAGCACGCGACCGTAGTTGCGCAGGTTCTTGGCGGTCACCGGCGCGCTGCGGACGCTCTCGCTGATCCGGAGGAACTCGGCCTGCGGGAACACGAACAGGCATCGCTCCTGCCCCTTGGTAATCACCAGCCCCTCCCCGAGTTCGCCGCGCCATTTCGCCGGGAGGACGAGCCGGCCCTTGTCGTCGAGGCGCAGTGCGTACGTCCCCATGAACATCCGCGCACCCCCTCGACCCCCTTGGCGTCGGCTGGTCTTCCACTGCTCCCCACATTACCCCACTTCGACCCACCGTCAACACTGGGCGACCCACAACACGCCCACTTGAGGACCTTTTTTTCCAGTCGAGACAGGGGATGCGGGCAGGCCGCACCCGGACGCTGCCGGTACCGCCATCCCGGCAGATCGGCCAGCCAGGCGCGGTATGCACTCGCGGGATCGCTACGGGCGCAGTGCGCCCACGATCGTGTGTCGCAGGCCAGGCGGTAGCAGCCGGTCGAGCAGGCGGCCGTCCACCGTGGCGGCCGCCGACTCCAGCCGCCGCCACCGGACCCGCCGGGCCAGCGCCGGTCGGCGCCCGTGCGTGACGTACGACGCGGTGAGCACCAGCGTCGAAAGCCAGTCGGCGGTGCGCAACTCGACCGATTCGAAACCGGCGCCCACCGCCAGCTCACGCAGCGCAGGAACGGTGAAGACGTGCAGGTTCGCCGCCATCGAGGCGACCTCCCAGAAGTCCTCCTCGCCGCTCAGCGGTCGGCGCAGCAAGGGGAGCAGTATCCGCACCAGCCGCAGCGCGTGCCGGTCCGCCGCCGGCGTCGGCTCGGACGACAGCACCACCGCCCCGCCGGGTGCCAACGCCCGACGCCAGGAACGCAACGCTGCCCCGACGTCCGGGAGGTGGTGCAGCACGCCACGCGCCACCAGCACGTCGACCGAGCCGGCGGCTACCGGCAGTTCACCCACATCCCCCTGCATCAGCGGCCAGGCGCCGGCCTCGCGGGCCCGTCCGAGCATCCCGACCGAGAGGTCTGCCCCGATCACGGTGAGATCCGGGCGAACCCGGTGCAGTCCGGCGGCGAACCAGCCGGTGCCGCAACCGACGTCGAGCACGCGCGCGGCCTGTGGCAACGGCTGGCCCAGCAGCGTCTCGACCTCGCGCAACGCGCGACGGGCCGACGCGGCGTCGTGCACGATCGCGAAGCGCTCGTCGTAGTAGTGGCACTCGTGGTCGTGAAAGATCCTGTTCACCGTGACCGCGTCGACACCGCTCGCGGTGCCGCCGAGCTGCCTGCCCACCCGCGCGAGTCTGGCACGGGGGGCGAGCTAGACGAACCCGGGCGAAACCAGCGCGCTCGGTGCAGCAGACCGCTCCCGAGCGCTGGTCACGCGCCGCAGGTCTGCGATGCTGATGCGGTCGGAAAGCAGGCCACCGATCGGAGGCAGCAGCGTGGCGGGACGAAGGGGCGTCGGCTCCAGCGCCGATCTGGAAACCGTCGTCGAGGTCACCGCGCGGATGCAGCAGAGCATCGAGGCTGTCATCGACGGCAAGAGCGAGGTGGTGCGGACTGCGCTGGCCGTGTTGCTCGCGGAGGGACATCTGCTCATCGAAGACGTGCCCGGCGTCGGCAAGACCATGCTGGCCAAGGCACTTGCTCGGTCGATGGATGCGGAGGCACGGCGGATCCAGTTCACCCCGGACCTGCTCCCGAGCGACATCACCGGCGTGAGCATCTACAACCAGGAAGAGCACGAGTTCGAGTTCAAGCCGGGCGCGGTGTTCGCGCACGTCGTCGTCGGTGACGAGATCAACCGGGCCAGCCCGAAGACGCAGTCCGCGTTGCTGGAGTGTATGGAGGAGCGGCAGGTCACGGCCGACGGGATGACTTTCGAGCTTGCCTCGCCGTTCCTCGTGGTCGCTACCCAGAACCCGATCGAGATGGAGGGCACCTATCCCCTCCCGGAGGCGCAGCGGGACCGGTTCACCGCGCGCGTCTCGATGGGGTACCCGTCACCGGCCGCGGAGCTGGACATGGTGGAGCGACACGGCGCAGGCAGCCCGCTCGACGATCTCGAACCGGTGACCGACGCCCCGACCGTGGCGAAGCTGATCGACGTCGTGCGCGACGTGCACGTTTCCGAGCAGATACGCCGCTACGTGATCACGCTGGTGACGGCGACCCGGCGGACTTCCGACCTGCGTCTCGGCGCCTCACCGCGGGCGACACTGCACCTGGTCCGAACCGCCCGCGCGGTCGCGGCCCTCGACGGTCGCGACTTCGTACTGCCGGACGACGTCCAGGGCCTCGCCGTACCCGTGCTGGCACACCGCCTGCTGATCAGTCCGGACGCGTCGCTGGCCGGGCGCAGTGCCGAGGACGTGGTGCGCGACATCGTCGCCGACGTAGCGGTCCAGACCGAGCCTGCCGCGGCCGTTCCCCGCGGGGTGCACCGGCGGGGCAACGACTAGTGCCGGTGGCCGCCGCAGTCCGGCATGTGCGCGCGCTGTGGGGCGCCGTGACCGGCCGCGGCCGGGCGTTCGTCGCGGTGGGCATCGCCTGCCTGGTCGCGGCTCAGCTCGTCGGCGAGCGCGACCTGCTCCGCGTCGGGGTGCTGCTGCTGGCGCTGCCGCTGATCTCGATGGCGATCGTGGCGCGGACGCGTTATCGGCTCCGTCTGGTGCGCACCCTGGCGCCAACACGCATCGAGGCCGGTGGCACCACTCGGGTGCTGCTGAAGCTGGAGAACGTGTCCCGGGTGCCGAGCATGGCGCTACGGATGGAGGACACGCTGCCGTACGCGCTGGGAGGACGGCCGCGGTTCATGCTCCGGCGGCTGGAGCCGTCCGGTGCGCGCGAGGCCACGTACACGGTGCGCTGCGACGTCCGCGGCCGGTACGAGGTCGGGCCGCTGACGGTCCGGCTCGCCGACCCGTTCGGGTGCGTCGAGCTCACCCGCGCCTTCCCGGCCCGCGACCTGCTCACCGTCAGTCCCCAGGTGCACGAGCTGCCCGCGGTGAGCCTCGGCGGTGACGGCCATCTCGGTGGTGCGGGGCGGGCCGCACTCGCCGCGGTAACCGGTGACGCGGACATCGCCATCCGCGAGTACCGGCAGGGCGACGACCTGCGCAAGGTGCACTGGCGCTCAACCGCTCGTCGCGGCGCCCTCATGGTGCGCCGCGACGAGCTCCCCCGCCACAACCGCGCCACCGTGCTGCTGGACAACCGCGGGCACCTCCACCGCGGCGAAGGACCGGCGAACAGCTTCGAGTGGGCCGCGTCGGCCGCGGCGTCGATCGGGGTGTGGCTGGCCCGCCGGGACTACGCGATCCGGCTGGTCACGACCTCCGGGCTGGCTACCGGACCGGCCAGCGGCGGCAGCGCGGAGAACGCACTGCTGGACCTGCTCGCGGTCGTCACACCGGACCGGGACGCCGACTTCGGCGCGCTGCTGCGCGCGATCGACGATCAACCCACCGGCAGCACAGCCGGCTTGGTGATCGCGATCATCCCGGTGCCGGACGAGCAGATGGCGCTCCAGCTGGCACCGGTCCCGCGGCTGGTCAATAGCGCGGTCGCCGTCGTCGTGGACACGGCCGGTTGGCGTGCCGGGTCCGCCGCCCACGGCGCCGGGACGCCTAGCGACGCCGCGCTGCGGGCCCGGCGACGGCTGGCGGCGCACGGCTGGCGTGTCGTCACCGCCGGGCA
The DNA here is from genome assembly GCA_035546915.1 of Mycobacteriales bacterium. Taxonomy (GTDB): domain Bacteria; phylum Actinomycetota; class Actinomycetes; order Mycobacteriales; family CAJCIY01; genus DASYGP01. Next base: position 18,968 of record DASZVT010000234.1, read on the forward strand.
CGGCGAGAGCATCGCGAGGCTGTGGCCACAGGCGGGCCCGGCGGACAGCGCCGTCGTTCCGCGCTACCTCGGGACCTCGCGGTGACGGACGCGCGCGAGATCCGCGCCACCCTGGTCGCGAGCGCTGCCGTGCTGCTGACCGGGACCGCGCTGCACTCGGTCTTCGGTGGCTGGCGGTGGTGGGGACCGGTCCTGGTCGCCACCGCGGTCGGCATGCTCAGCGGCACCGTCTCGCGGCGAGTCCGGCTCCCACTGGCGCTGCAGCCGCTGCTGGGTGCAGCGGTGCTGCTGGTGGTCTGCACCGCCCGGTTCGCCTCCACGGAGGCGTTCGCCGGCGTGGTGCCGACCCGCGCGTCGTGGGCGCAGCTGCGCCAGCTGTACTCGTACGGGCTGCACGACGTCACCGCCTCGACGCCGCCGGTGCACGCCACCCAGGGCGCGATGCTCCTCGCCACCCTCGGGGTCGGGCTGGTCGCGATCGCGGTGGACCTGGTTGCGGTGAGCGCGGACCGGCCCAGCCTGGCCGGCATCCCGCTGCTCGCGCTGATCGTGATCCCCGCGTCGGCCGAGAGCGACGGCATCGGCATCTGGTCGTTCCTGCTCGCCGGTCTCGGCTACCTGGCACTACTGGCCTCCGAGATGCACGCCCGCCAGCTGCGCTGGGGCCGTTCGCTGCGCGGCGACCCGTCCGGCGCCCGCCTCGCCGAGGTGGCCGCCGGCAGCACCGGCTGGCGGATCAGCGTCGTTGCACTCGGCGTGGCACTGCTCGTCCCGCTCGCCATCCCCGGCGCGGACCACCGCCCGTTCCGTGGCGGCAGCGGCTCCGGGAGTTCGTCTACGACCGTAGTGAACCCGCTGGTACAGATGAGCGCCGACCTGCACGACCAGCGCCGGACCGACCTACTGACGGTGCACACCGACACGCCGACGTACCTGCGGCTGACCGCGCTGGAACAGTTCGGCGCGAACGGTTTCACGCTGCGACAGCTGACCGCCGGCAATGACGCCAAGGTGTCCCACGGGCTGCCGGCTCCGCAGACCGGCAGTGAGCGCATCGCCACCATGGCGGTGCGCGAAAGGGTGAACGCGACCGGCGGGCTGGACGAGCGCTTCCTGCCGGTCCCCCAGTCCCCCACCGAGGTGAACGTGGACGGGGACTGGCGGCTGGCCCAACCCACCGGCACGATCTTCTCCAGTCGAACCACGACCCGGGACAAGATCTGGACGGTGAGCGCCGCGGTGCCGGCCCCGTCCGTGGCGGTGCTGCGCGCCGCCGGTACCCCGGATGCCCCGTCCACCCCGTACGGGCAGGACCTCGACATCGATCTGACGGTGCCGGACGGACTCCCGTCCGTCGTCGAACAGACAGCCCACGAGTGGGCCGCGCAGGCGGGAGCGACCACCAGCTACGACATCGCCGCGGCCATCCAAGCGCAGCTCACCGGCCCGACCTTCAGCTACGACCTCAATCCCGGCATCGGCCCCGGGCTGGACGGCTTCCGCCAGTTCCTCCAGATCCGGCGCGGGTTCTGCGAGCAGTACGCCTCGACGATGGTGGCGATGCTGCGCACGATGGGGATTCCGGCCCGGGTCGCGGTCGGGTTCACCACCGGAACCCAGCAGACCGACGGCAGCTACCTGGTGACCAACCAGAACGCGCATGCGTGGCC
>DASZVT010000235.1:0-1502 GCA_035546915.1 Mycobacteriales bacterium
GTCGACGCGGCGCGCGCGGTGTCGGTCATGGGGACCGTCTCGGTGATCTCGATGCCGAGCTGTCCCGCGGCGACGTCGGTGGTCTCGAGCGCGCTCATGATCCGGCCGTGCAGGCGGGGATCGGCGAGCTCGCAGGCGGAGAGGTTCACCCAGATCGGCAGTGGCCCGCCGTCCCACCGCGACCGCGACCACTCGGCGGCCTGGGCGACGGCGGTGCGAACCACCACGAGGCTGATGTCGCTGATGTAGCCGGCGCGCTCGGCGAGCGGGATGAACTCGGTCGGGGGCACCGGACCGTGCACCGGATGGGTCCAGCGGGCGAGGGCTTCGACGGCGGTGATGTGTCCGGTGCGGAGATCGACCTCAGGCTGGTAGGCGAGGGCGAGCTCGCCTCCTGCGATCGCCTGCTGCAGGTCGAACACCGTGATCGGTGCCACCGTTTACCTCGCCCGGGTCAGGGCGCCGCCCGTCCGTGGACCGCACCTCTACTACTCCGTACGGCCGCAGTCGGCCGAATAGCAGGCCAGCGAGCCGAAATAGGCCCGAGATGGCCCGTCCGGGCTATGTCGCGCCGCAGCGACGCGGTGAGCCGCCTTCCGCGCCCGATTAAGCCTTTTGGTGGAATCTGCCGACAATGAGGTAACACATGTGACGGGTGGTACGGCGGTCCAGGAGGGGTGTCGACGGTGAAACGGTTGGAGGTGGCGCTTTCGCGCGCCGTCGTGACCGTGCTCGCGGCCCTCCTGGCCGTGCTCGGGAGCGCCCTGCCGGCCCACGCCGCCGGCTCCGGCGGTGGGACCACCCCGACCAGCTCAAGCACCGGCACGGGCACGAGCGCCGGCACCCCTTCCCCGGCGCCCTCCGACCCACCCACGCAAGGGACCGCGCCGGCCCCGCCGGTGACGACCTGCGCGACGCTTGGCATCAACACGACCGGCCCGGCGGTCAAGACGATCCAGACCCTGGTGGGCACGCCCGCCGACGGCGACTTCGGCCCGCAGACTGCGACCGCGTTGAAGGAGTGGCAGACCCAGCAGGGCATCCCGGCGACCGGGGTGGTCGATGAGGCGACCTGGGCGGTGATGCCCGCAGCCACCGCCGCGGCAGCGTGCGCGCAGCCGATCAGCGGCACCGGCTTCACGGTGAGCTGCGCGGTGCTGTCGCAGGGTGACACCGGGCCCGCGGTCGCGGTGCTCGAGGCGGCGCTCGGCCAACCGGTCGACGGCCAGTTCGCCGCGGCGACCGGCCAGGCGCTGTCCACCGCGCAGCAGGCGGCGGGGCTGCCCGCTACCGCGACGACGAGCCGCAAGACGTGGAAGGCGCTGAAGCTGACCGGTACTCCGGTCTGCACGCCGGGCAGCACGACCCCGGCGCTGCCGAAGGACTACAAGGCGCAGCAGAAGGTGCGCAAGCAGGTCGCGCAGCTCGCGGCGAACCTGCTGCAGCAGCCCGGGACGACGACGAACAAGATCGCCCGGGCGGCGATCGCGTTCGAGAAGAAG
>DASZVT010000236.1:0-5757 GCA_035546915.1 Mycobacteriales bacterium
GCGTCGGCAGTGCACGACGTATGCCGCGATCTCGCGCTGCAGCTGGTCTCCGACGCCGAGGGTGCGAGCAAGCAGGTCGTGGTGGAGGTCGTCGGCGCGGCGAGCGAGGACGACGCCGTCGAGGTCGCCCGCGCCATCGCCGGCAACGCGCTGGTGAAGACGGCGTTGGCCGGTTCGGACCCGAACTGGGGTCGGGTGGTGGCTGCCCTCGGGCTGACCCGTGCCGTGTTCGACCCCGACCGCCTCGACATCGCGATGAACGGGGTGTGGGTATGCCGGGACAGTGCGCCCGCGGCCGACCCGCAACAGGCCGACCTGTCCGGCCGGGACGTGACGGTTACCGTCGACCTGCGCGCCGGCGGCGCCAGCGGCTGGGTCTGGACGACCGATCTCACCGAGGCTTATGTCCGGCTGAATTCGGAGTACACGACATGAGCGGGGGAGGAACCCCGGTGTCTCGGCTCGGCGCCGCACTCGGCCGGGTCCAGATCCTGATCGAAGCGCTGCCGTGGCTGGAGCAGTTCCACGGCCGCACCGTTGTGATCAAGTACGGCGGCAATGCGATGAGCAGTCCGGAACTGGCTGCGGCGTTCGCCCAGGATGTGGTCTTCCTGCGCTACGCCGGGCTCAAGCCGGTCGTCGTGCACGGCGGCGGCCCCCAGATCACCGCACATCTCGACCGGCTGGGAGTGCACACCGAGTTCACCGCGGGGTTGCGGGTCACGACGCCGGAGACCATGCAGGTCGTACGGATGGTGCTCGTCGGGCAGGTGAACCGGGATGTGGTGGGCGCCCTGAACGCACACGGTCCGTTCGCGGTCGGCCTGTCCGGTGAGGACGCGCGGCTGCTGACTGCCGAGAAGCGGATGCCGATGGTTGACGGTGAGCAGGTCGACGTCGGTCTGGTCGGGGACGTCGTCGAGGTGCGCCCGGATCCGGTTCGAGCACTGTTGGAGGCGAACCAGATCCCGGTTGTCGCCACGGTGGCGCGAAGCGAAGACGGCGAGATCTACAACGTGAACGCGGACACCGCAGCCGCCGCGCTCGCGGTCGCGCTGCAGGCAGAGAAGTTCGTGGTGCTGACCGACGTCGAAGGCCTGTACGCGGACTGGCCGAACACGGACGAGGTGATCAGCCAGCTCGACGCGAACGCGCTCGAGACGCTGTTGCCGGAACTCGGCAGCGGCATGGTGCCGAAGATGGAGGCCTGCCTGCGGGCGGTGCGGGGCGGCGTGCCGGCCGCGCACGTGCTCGACGGCCGGGTGCCCCACGTACTGCTGCTGGAGATCGTCACCGACCAGGGCGTCGGCACGATGGTGACGCCATGACCGGTAACCCGGTCGGCAGCACCGCCGACTTGCAGGCGCGCTGGGACGCCAGCATTCTCGGCACCTACGGGACTCCTGCGCTGGCGCTGGTACGTGGCGCCGGCTGCGAGGTCTGGGACGCCGACGGCCGGCGCTACCTCGACCTGCTGGCCGGGATCGCGGTCAACGCTCTCGGTCACGGTCATCCCGCGATCATCGAGGCGGTCGGCCGGCAACTCGCGACCCTCGGCCACACCTCGAACCTCTACATCACCGAGCCGGGGGTGGCGCTCGCCGAGCGGCTGCTCGGGTTGCTCGACGCGATCGGGCCGGGACGCGTCTTCTTCGCCAACTCGGGTACCGAGGCCAACGAGGCCGCGGTGAAAATCGCGCGGCGTCACGGCGCGGAGCACGGCGGCCGGGACGAGCTGATCGCTGCCCACGATGCCTTCCACGGCCGTACCCTCGGCGCGCTCGCGATCACCGGGAACGCGGACAAGCGCGAGCCGTTCGCACCGCTGCCCGGGCCGGTGACGTTTGTTCCGTACGGTGACATCGAGGCGCTCCGGTCCCGGCTCAGCCACCGCACCGCCGCAGTCTTCTTGGAACCGGTACTGGGTGAGGCGGGGGTGATCCCGCCGCCCGCCGGCTATCTCACCGCGGCACGCCGCGCCTGCGACGACGCCGGGGCACTCCTGGTGCTGGACGAAGTGCAGGGCGGGATCGGCCGCACCGGAGCGTGGTTCGCCTTCCAGCACGAGCCGGGACCGGTCAGGCCGGACGTCGTCACGCTGGCCAAGGGCCTCGCCGGTGGCCTGCCGATCGGCGCGTGCGTCGCGCTGACCGAGGCGGCAGCCACCTCGTTGCGGCGCGGCCAGCACGGGTCCACGTTCGGTGGGAACCCGGTCAGCGCCGCGGCCGCGATGGCGGTGCTGGACACCATCGAGACGGCCGGGCTGCTCACCAGCGTGCAGGCGGTGGGGGAGCACCTTGCGAGCGGTCTGCGTGGGCTCGATCACCCGCTCCTGGATCAGGTGGTGGGTCGCGGCCTGTGGCTCGGAATGGTGCTGACCGCACCGGTCGCCGCGCAGGTCGAAGCCGCCGCTCGTGCCGCCGGATTCCTGGTGAACGGTGCGGCCTCCGGACGGGTGCGGCTGGCCCCCCCGCTCGTCTTCAGCGAATCGCAGGCGGACGAGTTCCTGGCGGCAGCCCCGGCGATCCTGGACACGGCGCTGGCCGCCGGGAAGGAGTCCTGATGCGCCACTTCCTGGTCGATACCGACCTATCCGCGAACGAGCAGTCCGCCTTGCTCGAGCACGCGGCGCTGCTCAAGAAGGACCGGCGTGCGGCCAGCGCGCTCGCCGGTCACACGGTTGCCCTGGTTTTCGACAAGCCGTCGACCCGGACCCGGGTCTCCTTCGAGGTCGGCGTGCACGAGCTGGGCGGTCAGCCGCTGGTGCTCGACACGTCCACCACCCAACTCGGTCGCGGCGAGACGCTGGAGGACACCGCCCGGGTGCTCTCGCGGTACGTCGACGCGATCGTGTGGCGCACCTTCGGCCAGGACCGCATCGAGCGGCTCGCCGCCGCGGCCAGCGTCCCGGTGGTGAACGCGCTCACCGACAGCTACCACCCGTGCCAGGTGCTTGCCGACCTGCTCACCATCCGTGAGCACTGCGCTGGCGGACTCGCCGGTGCCACCCTGACCTACCTCGGTGACGGCAACAACATGGCGCACTCGCTGCTGCTCGGCGGGGCCCTGGCCGGCCTGCACGTGCGGGTGGCGACACCCGAGGCGTTCCACTGCGACGCTGCGATCGTGGCGGCCGCCGAACGGGTTGCCGGTGAACAGGGCGGCAGCGTCCTCGTGACTACCGACCCGCTCGCTGCCAGCGAAGGGGCGGACGTGCTCTACACCGACGTGTGGACGTCGATGGGGCAGGAGGCAGAGGCGGGTGACCGGGTCGCGCCGTTCCTGCCGTACGCCCTGGACGAGGAGAAGGTAGCCCTGGCCGCACCGCAGGTGCTGGTCATGCACTGCCTGCCCGCGCACCGCGGTGATGAGATCAGCCCGGGGGTTGCGGACGGTCCGCACAGTGTGCTGTTCGACCAGGCGGAGAATCGGCTCCATGCCCAAAAAGCACTGTTGTGCCTGCTGTTCGAGCAGGCCGGCGGTGCGAGGGCGGCACGATGAACATGGCACCGGCATCCCGGCTGGCGCCACTGACCAAGGCGGCCCGGCAGGCGAAGGTGGTCTCCCTGCTCGCGGACAACGTGGTGCGCAGCCAGGGAGATCTCGCCGCGCTGCTGGCGGCTGACCGGGTTCAGGTCACCCAGGCCACGCTCTCCCGTGACCTGGAGGAACTCGGTGCCACCAAATCCCGGGGCCGGTACGTCGTCGCGGCCGAGCCGGCGCCATGGCCGGCCGCGGACGACGAGACGCGGCTGAGCCGTCTTGCCCAGGAACTGCTGCTGTCGGCCGAGGCGGCGGTGAACCTGCTCGTGCTGCGGACCCCGCCGGGCGGCGCGCACCTGCTGGCGAGCTGCCTGGACCGCACCGCCGTCATCGACGTGGCGGCTACCGTCGTGGGGACTGTGGCCGGTGACGACACGATCCTGCTCGTGTGCCGTGACGACCATGGCGCGGCGGCCTTGTCCGCCCGCCTGCTCGCACTCGCGGAGGCGGGCGCGTGACGCAAGCCAGCCATCGATCCCGTCCTGCTCGTACCGTCTCCCGACCCGCCCCCGTACCCATGAAGGAAGTCTCATGAGCCGCTATCCCGTCCACCTCTCCGCTGCGGGCCTCGCCTGCGGCTCGGGTCCTCGCTTCGAGGTGGCCTCATGAGCCGGCGCGTGGTGCTCGCCTACTCCGGTGGCCTCGACACGTCCGTCGCCATCGGCTGGATCGCCGAGCAGAACGACGCCGAGGTGATCGCCGTCGCCGCCGACGTCGGCCAGGGTGGCGAGGACTTGGAGGTGATCCGGCAGCGCGCCCTCGACTGCGGCGCGGTCGAGTCGGTGGTGATCGACGCGCGCGCCGAGTTCGCGGAGCAGTACTGCCTGCCGGCGCTGACCGCAAACGCGCTGTACATGGAGCGCTATCCGCTGGTGTCAGCGCTGTCGCGCCCGTTGATCGTCGCGCACCTCGCCCGGGTCGCCGCCGAGCTGGGCGCCGATACCGTCGCGCACGGCTGCACCGGCAAGGGCAACGACCAGGTTCGGTTCGAGGTGGGCCTGGCCGCGCTCGCACCGGACATCACCGTGCTGGCGCCGGTACGCGACTCGGGGATGACCCGGGACAAGGCGATCGCATTCGCGGACGAGCGGGGTCTCCCGATCGACGTCAACAAGCGCTCCCCGTACTCGATTGACCAGAACTTGTGGGGACGGGCGGTGGAGACCGGTTTCCTCGAGGACCCGTGGAACGCGCCGATCGAGGACCTGTACACCTACAGCTCCGACCCGTCGGTCGATCGCGCGAAGGACGAGCTGGTCCTGACCTTCCGGTCCGGTCGGCCGGTCGCCATTGACGGCCGTGAGCTTGACCCGCTCGCGCTGATCGCCGAGCTCAACACCCGGGCGGGCGCGCACGGCATCGGTCGGCTGGACATGGTCGAGGACCGCGTCATCGGCATCAAGAGTCGCGAAGTGTACGAGGCACCCGGTGCCATCGCCTTGATCGAGGCGCACCGTGAGCTGCAGAACCTCACCGTGGAGCGCGACGTGGCCCGCTTCACCCGGGGAGTGGAGCAGCGCTGGACCGAACTCGTCTACGACGGGCTGTGGTTCTCGCCGCTCAAGCGCGCGCTGGACGGCTACCTGACGCAAGTCAACGAGCCGGTCAGCGGTGACATCCGGTTGGCCCTGCACGGCGGTCGCGCCGTAGTGACCGGCAGGCGCAGCGATGCCAGCCTCTACGACTACGGGCTGGCCACGTACGACAGCGCGGACACCTTCGACCAGAGCCTGGCCAAGGGCTTCGTCGAGCTGTGGGGTTTGCCGAGCCGGATCGCAGCACGCCGTGACCAGCGCGCGGCCGACCGCGCCCGGGCAGCCGAGAACCTGGGCCGGGCGTGACGGCGGAGTCCGGCGACGACGGTCTGCGACTGTGGGGTGGCCGGTTCAGCGGCGGCCCGGCGGAGGCGGTGGCGCGGTTGTCACTGTCGGTCCACTTCGACTGGCGGCTGGCTCGGTACGACCTGGCCGGGTCCCGGGCACATGCCCGGGTGCTACACCGCGCCGGGCTGCTCGACGACGACGAGTTGACGCGCATGCTGGGTGCGCTCGGCGACCTCGAGGGTGCGGTCGCGGACGGCAGTTTCGTCCCCACCGCTGATGACGAGGACGTGCACACAGCGCTGGAGCGCGGCCTATTGGAACGGCTCGGAACTCTCGGTGGCAAGCTCCGGGCTGGCAGGTCCCGCAACGATCAGGTGGCAACCGACCTGCG
>DASZVT010000237.1:0-2711 GCA_035546915.1 Mycobacteriales bacterium
GGACTTCTCGGGGTGGAACTGCGTCGCGACCACCGGGCCGTGCTCGACGGCGGCGACGAACGTCTCGCCGTGCTCCGCCGTCGCCACGATCCCGTCGGCTCCCTTGGCGGCGTACGAGTGCACGAAATAGAAGAACTGTCCGGAAAGTCCTGCAAACAGGGAACTCTCAGCCGGCACCTGTACGGTATTCCAGCCCATGTGCGGCAAGACCGGCGCCGCCAGCCTGGTCACCTCGCCGGCAAGAATGCCCAGGCCGTCGGTAACCACGCCGTGCTCCTCACCCCGCGCGAACAGCACCTGCATGCCGACGCAGATGCCGAGCACGGGACGCCCCGCCGCGACGCGCTCCGCCACCACCGCGTCCCCGCCGACCTCGCAGATCCCCGTCATGCACGCCGCGAACGCCCCGACCCCCGGCACCACCAGACCGTCGCAACGACGGGCGGCGTCCAGGTCCGCGGTCACCGTCACGGTCGCACCGACCCGTTCCAGCGCACGCTGCGCCGATCGGAGGTTGCCGCTGCCGTAATCGAGGACGACGACGTCCGGCACTACAGGACGCCCTTAGTGGACGGCACTCCGACCGACCGCGGGTCCAGCGCAACCGCGTCCCGCAGCGCCCGGGCGAACGCCTTGAACTGCGCCTCCACCACGTGGTGCGCGTTGCGGCCGCTGAGCACCCGCACGTGCAGGGTTACCCGCGACTGCGCCACGAATGACTCGAAGATGTGCTTGGTCAGGGTGGTGTCGTACGTCCCGATCAGCTCGACCAGATCGGGCTCGTCGTGCACCAGGTACGGCCGGCCGGACAGGTCCACCGCGACCTGCACCAGTGCTTCGTCCAACGGCACCAGCGCGTCCCCGTACCGGCGTACGCCTTCCTTGTCTCCGAGCGCCTCCCGGAACGCCTGCCCGAGCGCCAGTGCGGTGTCCTCGACGGTGTGGTGTGCATCCACCTCGAGGTCCCCGGTGGTGCGGATGGTGAGGTCGAAACCGCCGTGCTTGCCCAGCTGGGAGAGCATGTGGTCATAGAACGGGACCCCGGTGTCGACGAGCGCGGTGCCGGTGCCGTCCACGTCGAGCGAGACGTGCACCGTGGACTCCTTGGTGGACCGGTCCACCACTGCGCGCCTGCTCACGCCCGCTCCTCGCTCGAGTGCCTGCCGACCAGTGCGCCCGGAGCGGCCACCACCTCGGTCAGTGCCCGAAGAAATGTCGCACACTCCGCGCTGGTGCCGACGGTGACCCGCAGCGCACCCGGGATGCCGACGTCCCGGATCAGTACGCCGCGATCCAGCAGCGCCTGCCAGCTCGCCGGAGCATCTGAGAACCCCTGCAGCAACAGGAAGTTGGCGTCGCTCGGGCAGACACGGAGCCCCAGCGCTGCGCAGTCCGCCGCGAGTCGGTCCCGGTCCGTCGCCACCTGTGCCACGGTCGCCAGCGTCTCGTCGGCGTGCCGCAGCGCCGCCAGCGCGGCAGCCTGACTCACCGCGGACAGGTGATACGGCAGCCGTACCAGCTGCAGCGCGTCCACCACCGCGGCAGACGCGGCGAGGTAACCGAGCCGGCCGCCGGCCAAGGCGAACGCCTTGCTCATGGTGCGACTGACCACTAGGCGCGGGTGCTCGGGCAGCAGTTCCAACGCCGACGGTTGCACGGAGAACTCCGCGTATGCCTCGTCCACCACGACGATCCCGTCGGCGGCCGCACAGACCGCGGCGACCGTCTCCAGCGGCATCGAGCTTCCGGTCGGGTTGTTCGGGCGGGTCAGGAAAACCAGGGCCGGCCGGTGCTGGCGCACGGCAGCCACCGCAACCTGTGCCGATAACCCGAAGTCCGGACCACGCTGCTCGGCGACCCACCCGGTGCCAGTCACCTCGGCGATCCGCGGGTGCATCGAGTACGACGGTTCGAAGCCGAGCGCGATCCGGCCCGCCCCGCCGAACGCCTGCAGCAGCTGGGCCAGGATTTCGTTCGACCCGTTCGCCGGCCAGACCTGCTCCGCTTCCAGCCCGTGGCCCAGATACGCAGCCAGCGCGGCCCGCAGCCGCCGGCAGTCCCGGTCCGGATACCGGTTCAGTCCCGCCGCCACTCCGTGGATCGCCGCGGTGACATCTGCGACCAGCGCTGCTGATGGCGGGTACGGGTTTTCGTTCGTGTTCAGTGCCACCGCGACGTCGAGCTGCGGCGCGCCGTACGGGCTCTGGCCGCGCAGGTCATCGCGCAGCGGCAACGCATCCATCGCTCGGGAACCGGCCCGGCCGGTCCCGGACACCGCGATCACGAGGACGCTCCTGACTCCCCGCGGCGCAGCACCGCATCGCGGTGCCCGAGCAGATCCTCCGCCTCGGCCAGCACCCGGATGTGTCCGGCGACAGAAGCCAGCGCATCGGCCGAGTAGTCGATTACCTGGATCGACCGCAGGTAGGTACGCACGTTCAGGCCGCTGGTGTACCGCGCGGTGCCCCCGGTCGGCAGCACGTGGTTCGACCCGGCGAGGTAGTCCCCCAGCGGCACCGGAGCATGCGGCCCGACGAAGATCGCACCAGCGTGCCGAACCCGCCCCGCCAGCGCTGCGGCGTCCCGGGTCTGAATCTCGAGGTGCTCGGCGGCCCAGCTGTCTACCACCGCGAGGCCGTCGTCGATGCTGCTCACCAGCACGCATGCCGACTGCCCGGACAGCGCATTCTGCACCGTCTCCCGCTTGTGCG
>DASZVT010000238.1:0-4831 GCA_035546915.1 Mycobacteriales bacterium
TGCGCGGACGTGCGGCCGTGCTTCCACCGCCGCACCGCCCGGGGCACGCTGCGAACACGGTCCTCATCCTCGAGGAGGCGAGCCGTCCGGTCCCGGGAATCGACCTGCCGCCGACCGCGGGCAACGATGCGCTGAGCCCGCGCGAGGTGGCGGTGCTGCGCCTGCTCGCCGACGGGCGGGACGTGCGCGCGATCGCCGGCGAGCTCGGCCTGTCGATCCACACCGTCCGCGCCTACGTGAAATCCATCCTGCGCAAACTGGACGTCCGCACGCAGCTGCAGGCGGTCATCGTGTCCGCGCGGGCCGGTGTGCTGGATTTGTCCTAGCCCACCTGGGTAGGGGCCGGCCGGTCCTGCCAACTTTGGGGATGGCCGGGGCGATCTTCGGCAAGCGACCCTTCCGACCATGGGAACGGGGAGGGGAACGCAGGCTCGGCGTGACGCGCGCGGGCCTCCCGAATCGGCCGGCCGCCGCGACGCATCGGGTGTCACGGGGGCGAACGGGCGCACGCACCGGTGCGTCACATCGTCAAATCGGGGGGTTTCGGAATGGAAGATCGCGCACGAAGGCGCCGACTCAGGGTAACCACCCTGGCGGCGGTAACTACGTTGGCCGCGACGTTCGTCGTGGTCAGCTCGGGGCCGGCCGACGCCGCGACGGCGAAGCGCGGCAAGCTGCAGGTCTGCGTGTCCAGCGCACGTACCCAGACCGCGAAGTACACCGTCCACCGCAGCGGCTGGACGAAGACGTTCAACCTCAGATCACGCGCCAACCACACCGCGTGCTCGTCCCGCATGTCGGTGCGCAAGGGCACGTACCGGGTGACGCAGCGGACCCCGCACGGAATGCGCGTCTCCAGCGTGACCGTCGCGCCGCACGCCCGCACCGTGTCGCGCAGTGCGGCCGGCGGTTGGGCCGCCGCGGCGGTCCGTGCCCGGAACCTGACCCAGGTCCGGTTCGGCAACAAGGTCATCGCGGCGCCGAAGCCGGCGCCCAAGCCCGCGCCCGCACCGTCCCCGGCGCCGCTGCCCGGTCCGTCCGACCCGGGCACCGGTTACCTCGAGGTGTGCAAGCAGGCCGGTGACGGGTACGTGACCGGCAGTGTCACCGTCACGGTCACGGCTGGCGCGTTCAGCTCCAGCCAGGTCGTCCCGGTCGGCCAGTGCACCGGACCGATGCAGGTTCCGACCGGCGTGGCCACGGTCTCCGAGACCGTGCCGGCGCCGTACGGCCTCGCCGACGTCAAGACGAACCCGGCGAGCGCGCTCGTCGCCACCGACCTCGCCGGCAACTCGGCGCAGGTCAACGTCGCCGCGTCGACCGACGGCTCGACCGAAACGCTGGTCACCTTGGTCAACGCCACCCGCCTCGCGCAGTTCAAGGTCTGCAAGACGCTCGAGGCGAACGCGCAGGACCTGATCGACAGCGGGCACAACGCGTTCACCTTCGACGTCTCGTACACCGCGCTCAACTCGCAGCCGTACAGCACGAAGGTCAACGTCATCGTGCCGACCCTCGGCCAGGCGGCCTGCGTGCTGTACCCGGTGGCGCTGCCGCTGGGCACGAAGGTCACCGTCACCGAAGAGGCGGCGAGCGCGACGATGCTCACCGGCCTGTCGGTGCTCCCGGCCTCCCAGGACGCCGGCAGCAGCGGCCGCAGCGCGATGTTCGTCCTCGGCCCGAACGCGAACGGCATCACCTCGGCGATGTTCACCAACCGCGCGCTGGGCACGGTCGAGATCTGCAAGCGCATCGACAACGGCTGGCTGCGCCAGGCGAGCGACATGCTCAAGGGTTCGGCGAGCGGTTGGAGCCCGTACAACGGCTGGAGCTTCCAGTTCTCGGTCAACGGCGGCGACCCGATCACCGTCCCGGCCGGAGCGTGCAGCCGGCCGATCTCGGTGCCGGCGGGCACGGCGACCGTGCAGGAGCTGGCGGCGCCGTACTTCAACCTGGTCGGCATGACCGCCAGTGGTCCGGACGGATCGTCGCGGCTGCTGTCCGGGACCAACCCGATCACCGTTGCCGTTCCGGCGGGTGGCGCGGGCAACGAGACGCTCGTCATCGCCACGAACCGGGTGCAGACGGCCCAGGTGAAGATCTGCAAGATGCTGGACGGCAACGTGCCGGTCGGCAAGACGTACAGCTTCACCACGACGTTCTCGGTGGACGGGCGTTCGTTCTCCGACTACGTCGAGCTGACGCCGACCGCGACCGGGCCGGACGGCGAGGTGTGCAGCTACCTCAGCGCACCGCTGCCGGTGATCGACCCGAGCGGCCAGCCGATCACCTTCTCCACCACCGAGGGCGCCTCGCCGTTCGGCCTGACCGACAGCGGCCAGCTGATCGTCGAGCCGACCGCGATCACCTACGACGGCAACGGCACCGCCGGCCCGTCGAAGGTGTGGATGGCCGGTGACACCTCGGACGACGACGGCACCTACTACGGCAGTGCCGCCGTCGGGCAGGGCGTGAACGTCCTGACGTTCACCAACAGCCTGGTGCTCGACCCGTGAGCCGGTAATTCCGCAGCCGGTTCGCCGGGGAGGCGGGGGCCTTCGCGTGATGCGGAGGCCCCCGGCTCCGGGTCGGGCGGCCGATTGCTCAAGTGCGGTCCGTCCCGACCGATCCAGCCGGTGATGAGCGCACTCGTCCTCGACCGGCCCGCGGCCCTGCCGCGGGTCATCGACATGCCCGGGTGGCGGCCGATCCTGCGCCAGGTGCTGCAGCGGGTCGTGCTCGTCTCGCTGCTGCCGATGGGCTGCTTCTACACGCTGCTCAACCTGTTCGGGCTGCGCGCCGCCGCGATCGGCACCGCCGGGCTGTACTACGGCGGCCTGCTGGCCCGGCTGGTGCGGCGTCAACCCGTCCTCGCCGCGGCCCTGTTCACCGCTGGGTTACTCACGCTGCGCACGGTGATCGTCTTCTGCACCGGAAGCGCGTTCGTGTACTTCCTGCAGCCGGTGATGGGCACCGTGGCGGTCGCGACCGCGTTCGCGGCCAGCGCGCTGGTGGGGCGCCCCGTCCTCGACCGGCTCACCCACGACTACTGCCCGCTGTCGGCCGAGCTGTCGAGCGAGCTGCGCCGAGCCCGCTTCTTCGACTGGCTGTCGCTGGTCTGGGCGGCCACCTACGGCGTCAACGCCGCCGGCACCGTCTGGCTGCTGACGACCGCCTCGCTGAACGGCTTCCTGGTGATCAAGGCGGTCGCCGGGCCGGTGATCACGCTCGCCGCGGCGATCACCTCGTTCCTGCTGTTCCGCGCAACGATGCGGCGCCAGCAGGTGCGGTTGCGGTGGGCCCACCACCAGCCGTGGACGGCGCGCGTCGCCGGTTGATCGCGCGTCCGGGCCGCGCGCAGGGTACGGGCGGCACCGACAGTTCCGCCTCCGGCCCTCCACAGGCCGGCCGGCCGTCCACAGCCCCTCCGGATCCGGCGCTTCCGGCCCCCGGCGCGCCTAACTTCGCTGCCGTCCAATCCCTCTTCCGGACGGAGCCGTTCTCGTGCACCTGCTCTCCCGCCCGCTCGCCGCGCTTGTCTGCCTGGCCACCGGCCTGCTCACCTGGATCGACGGCCCGCCGGCCGCCGCGCACTCTGCGCAACCGCGGACGATCGCCGCCCACCGCGTCAGCCCGCACGTCATGGGCCGGCACCGCCGGCACGCCGGCGCCAAGCAGCAGTCGCTGAACTGGGCCGGGTACGTCCGCACCGGCTCGGGCTTCACCAGCGCGTCGGCCGCGTGGGTCGTGCCGACGCTGAGCTCCACCTCGGACGGCTACTCCTCCACCTGGGTCGGCATCGACGGGGCGACCAGCAGCGACCGGTACCTGATCCAGACCGGCACCGAGGCGGACGTCGTGGGCGGCCGGCGCTCCTACCGCGCGTGGTGGGAGGTGATCACGCCGACCGACGTGGCGCCGGAGACGGTGTTCGACCGGTTGGTGATCTCCCCGGCGACTCGATCTCGGCGTCGGTGTCGCGCTCCTCGTCGGGTCGCTGGACCATGCGGCTGCGCGATCTCACCACCGGCCACAGCGCCTCGCACACGTCGTCCTTCGGCGGGCCGGGGGCGACGGCCGAGTTCATCCAGGAGGACACCGACGTCAACGGCTACATCTCGGCGGCGCCCGACTGGCACTCGGTGACGGTCCGGCGGATCCGGCTGAACCGGCGCAACCAGCACCTGCGCCCCACCGAGGCGCTCGACATCGTCGACGCGCACGGCACCCGCGAGGCGCGGACCGGTTCCCCGGCCGGCTCCGGCGACGGCTTCACCGTCACCTGGCTCGCCGCGGGCACCCGCACCTACGCGGGATGACGCGGGGCGGCGGTGGCACGGGTGGCGCAGTGTCACCAGTAAGAATGGGCGGCGACGACGTACGAGAGGCTGCGCGTGTCCGACGAGAAGTACCTGACCCGGCTGGCCGCCCTGCTGCGGCAGGCCGAGTCGACCGACAACGAGCACGAGGCCGAGGCGTTCATGGCCGCCGCCCAGCGGCTGGCCACGGCCACCTCGATCGACCTCGCGGTCGCCCGGGCGCACGCGGCCCGCAAGGAACGCCGCTCGGCCCCGATCGCCCAGCGGGTGGACATCGGCCCGCCCGGCAAGCGGGCGCTGCGCACCTACGTCCAGCTCTACCTGGCGATCGCGCGGGCCAACGACCTGACCTGCGACCTGGCCAGCAACTCGACCTACGTGATCGCGTACGGATTCGAGAGCGACATCGAGACGGTGCAGGCGCTGTACGCCTCGCTGGTCGTGCAGATGGTGCGGGCCTCGGACGCCTACCTGCGCTCGGGGGCCTACCGGCGCGAGAACCACTGGGTGGA
>DASZVT010000239.1:0-3697 GCA_035546915.1 Mycobacteriales bacterium
CACCCGCAGACCGCGAACCGATCAGCGCAGAGCCGTCAGCGCAAAGCCAGCGCGTTCGGCGGTGAGCCGACCCCACCGACCAGGTTGAGCGGCGCGGAGGTGAACAGGAACGTCCACCGCCCGTCGGCCGTGCACGCGTCCGCCAGCCCGTCCAGCCAGAAGTACTCCCCCACCGGCATCCCAAAGCCGGGAATGAGCCGGCGGTGCAGCGTGTCGGCCTCCGGGTCGACCGGCATCAGCTCGAAAGCAGCGTTGTCCGCCGCGACCGCGGCGACGTGGTGGTCCCACAACCATGCGGCCGCATCGCGCCCCTGCACCACGCCGGGCTGGATGTCGCCGCCCGCGTATTTCAACTGGTCGTCCGAGCCGAGCTTCTCGTACCAGCCGGCCCAGCCGGTACGCACCAGCAGGACGTCTCCGACGCGTACCTCGACTCCTTGCGCTGCGGCGGTGGCCTCGAGCACATCCAGCCCGATCGCATGGCTCGTGGTGTGGTCGATCGGCGTTCCCCTCTGCTCGAGGTATCGGGCCACGTCGAGCAGCACGCCGCGCCCGGCAATCCCGCGCTCGGCCCACAGGTGGATGCCGAGATCCTCGCTGCCCTCGGCATCGACGACGTCGGCGGGCACGCCGTTGTAGAAGCGCCCGTCGTGGTTGACGACGTGCCGCAACCCGTCCCATTGGCTCGAATACTGCAGGAAGAAGCGGTCGACATAGTCGTCGCGTCCGAAGCTGTTCCCGGCACCGAGGTGGACCCGTTTCGGTGCACGGCGGTAGGCGTTGCGCACCGGTCGGTCCACCCGCCAGTTCAACGAGTGCACCTCACCGCTTACTACCTCACGGGCCCCGGCCAGGATCGCCGACGCGTCGAGCAGGTTCACCGTGCCCAGTTGATCGCCGTCACCGAACACACCCCACGCGGCGCCGGCAGGCTTGCCGTCCGTGCGTGCCTGCAGGTCGGCGAAGGACGGAAGCTGCCAACCCCCGGACCCGTCCGTGCGTGCCTGGATTTCCACGGCCGGCCTAGGCCTCGGGGAAGGTCTGCCCGACCATCTGCTCGCTCAGCGCCCACAGGCGTTTCGCGGCGGCAGGGTCGTGGGCGTAGGCCTTCCACCGGTCGCTGACGTGGCAGTCCTCCGCGTAAATCCCGCCCTGCGTCTCGAGTTCCGGCGCGGTGGCGGCCCACACCGTGGTCGCCGCACCCTGCTGCGGAGTCTTGTAGTCCAGCTTGTTCTCCGCGAGTCGCTTGTCCAGCCACGACTTGTCCTGGTCGCTGAGGTAGCGGAACAGGTCGGTGCCGACAACGCCGGGGTGCACCGCGTAGGCGTGCACGCCCTTGTTCCCGAGGCGCCGCTCCAACTCGGTGGTGAACAGCACGTTCGCCGTCTTCGACTGTCCGTACGCCTGCCACGGCACGTACTCGAGCGTCTCCCAGTTCGGGTCGTCCCACTTGACGTCGGACAGTGCGTGACCATCCGAGGTCAAGTTCACGATCCGGGCCGGCGCCGTGACCAGCGGCAGCAGCAGGTTGGTAAGCAGGTAATGGCCGAGGTGGTTGATACCGAACTGGATCTCGAAGCCGTCAGCGGTTCGGTCCATCGGGGTCGCCATCACGCCGGCATTGTTGACCAACAGATCCAGCCGCGAGTACTTCTCGGAGTACCACGCAGCGAACGCACGGACGCTCGCCAGCGAATCCAGTTCCAAGGCGCCTGCCTCGACCTTCGCGGCTGGCAGGTCCGCGCGCAGGTCCGCCAGCGCAGCCTGCGATTTGTCCGGGTTGCGGTTCGCGAGCACCACCTGCGCCCCCGCCCGCAGGAACGCGCGGGCCGTCTCCAGCCCGATTCCGCCGGACGCCCCGGTAATGAGGGCGACCTTCCCACTCAGGTCAATCCCGTCGACGACGTCGTTCGCGTCGGTCTTCGCTCCCCATGTCATGACGACCTCCCAGTCCTCGGTCGAAACCCTAGTGGGCGAGGGTGACCCGGATAACACGGCGGTCTACAGACCTTCGGTGGGTCGTAGCACCCATTCTGTCGCGTACGGTGGCAGTGTGACTGGTGATCACGCTGAACAGGACGCGACGGCGCTGCTGACGCCGAAGGGGCGTGCCACCCGGGCGCGGATTGTGGCGGCTGCGGCCCGGTTGATGTACGACCGCGGGGTCGGCGCCACCAGCATCGACGAGGTGCGGCGAGCCGCCGGAGTCAGCGGCTCACAGATGACGCACTACTTCGGGGACAAGCGCAGTCTGATCCGCGCGGTGATCGGGTGGCAGGCGGACAACGTGATCGAGCTGCACCGTCAACCTGACCTCGGACAGCTCGACAGCTTGGCCGCGCTGCGGCGGTGGGCGGAGCTGAACGTCGAGCGGCAGCAGCAGTACGGCTGCCGCGGCGGCTGCCGGCTCGGCTCTCTCGCCGGCGAGTTGGCTGAATCCGATCCGGAAACGCGTGCCGACCTGGCAGCCGGATTCCAGCGCTGGCAGGCGCTGCTACGGCGAGGCCTGACGCTGATGCGTGACCGCGGCGAGCTGCGGCCGGACGCCGATCCGGACCAGCTCGCGTACGCGTTGCTCGCCGCGCTCCAGGGCGGCATGCTGCTGACCCAGCTCGCCCGCGACCCGGTGCCGCTGACGGCCGCACTCCGTACGGCCATCGCCCAGGTCGAGTCCTTCGTGGTGACAGCGGCCGAGCCGGAAAAAGTCGTCCGCAAGGAATCGCGACGCAGCCGGCTGCTGCGGCGCACCCCGGCCGGACCCGGAGGCAGGTGATGACGGCGACGTCCGCGAGCGTGCGGGTGCGCAGGGTGACGCACCGGCAGGCGGCGCAACTCCTGGCCGACCGGGATCCGGTCCTGGCCACGTTGGTGGCGAAGGCCGGCCTGCCCGCGTTCGCCAAACCGGTCGAGACGCACTTCGCCGCCCTGGTCCGCTCGATCACGCACCAGCAGTTGGCTGGCGCCGCCGCGCAGGCGATCCATCGTCGCCTGGTCGCCGTGCTGAACGACGACGTCGCCCCGGCGCGCGTGCTCGCGACACCGGTCGACCTACTGCGCGGCGCCGGGCTGTCCGCGAACAAGGTCGCCTCGCTGCTCGATCTCGCCACCAAGGTATTCGACGGCACAGTGGTCCTCGACCCACGCCGGCTGGTCCGAGAGAGCGACGACGAAGTCGTCGCACGGCTGTCCACCGTACGAGGCATCGGCCGGTGGTCTGCGGAGATCTTCCTGATGTTCCAGCTGCGCCGGCTCGACGTCTGGCCTACCGGCGACCTCGGTGTCCGCAAGGGGTACGGCCTCGCGTGGGGGATCCCCACTCCCACCCCGAAGGAGTTGGAACGGCTCGGCGACCCGTTCCAGCCGTACCGCAGCGTGGTCGCGTGGTATTGCTGGCAGGCGGCCAGCCTCTACGCCGGGATGAAAGGCACCGCGGTCACCGGTCAGGCCTGACCCGGCGCCGTGGGATGCGGTTGCGTCGCCCCGGTCGCACGCACCAGGATGGCGGCATGGGCGAGCGGGTGCGCGACAAAGTTGCGTTCGTCACGGGCGCGGCGCGCGGGCAGGGACGCAGCCACGCGGTGCGGCTTGCCGAAGAGGGAGCACGCATCGTCGGCGTCGACCTGTGCGGCGGGATCGCGACGGTCGGCTACCCGATGCCGAGCATGCAGGACCTGCAGGAGACGGTCCGCCTCGTGGA
>DASZVT010000240.1:0-2331 GCA_035546915.1 Mycobacteriales bacterium
GCAACCCGCTCGCCACCGCCCACCAGCTCGCCACGCTGGACCGGTTGAGCGCCGGCCGGCTCACCGTCGGCCTCGGCACCGGCTACCTGTTCAGCGAGTTCGGCGCACTCGGCGCCGACCCGGCACAGCGCCGGGACGCACTCGACGAGAACGTCACGTTGATGCGACAGGCCTGGGCCGGCGAGACGATCACCCACCGCAACGCCCAGTTCAACGCCCGGGGCAACAAGGTGCTGCCGCCGGTCGTGCAGGAACCACACCCGCCGCTGTGGATCCATGGCAACAGCAGGTTCGGCGTGGAGCGGGCCGCACGGTACGGCGACGGCTGGATCGGGATGATGACGCACGACAACCACGTCATCGCCCGGACCACCCGCACCGCGCCGCTGCGCGACCTGGACTCGCTGGCACGCCGGATCGATACGGTGCGCGCCAGCGCCCAGGCGCACGGGCGCGATCCCGACAGCCTCGAGATCGCGGTCGCCGGCGCCTGGCCGATGCTCGACATCCGCACCCGCCGGCCCGCCGATGCCTACCTTGAGGAGATCGCGCAGCTGGAGAAGCTGGGCGTTGACTGGGCGCTCAGCCTCGGCTGCGGTGACGACCCGGTGATCGCGCAGGAGACGGTCGCGCAATTCGGCGAGGAGGTCGTCGCGCACTCCTCGCACCCCTCCCGTTGAGTCCTGGGCTCGGTCGAGTCAGGCAGCCTGGCCCGGGTCCTTATCCTGCTCGTCCCCCTGCGCGGGCGGCCGGCGGATCCGGCAGACCCACTCCAGCCAGAGCGCCGCCACCACCAGCAACACGCCGCTGATCAGGCCGGCGATCGCGACGCGCCGGTCGTCGTCGATCGCCTCGACGCCGCTACGCCGGGAGAGCAGGTCGATCAGGATGCCTGCCCAGGCACCGCCGATGAGCGCACCGGCGAGCGAGGAAGCGCGCGCCAGCACCGCGTAGCGGGCGACGAGCATCGGCTCGATCGGCCGCGCGGACGTGGGGCGCTTGCGCCGGTGCAGCCGATTGCGGGTAGTCCAGGCCAGGCCACACTCGAGCAACGCGACCGCCAGCACGGTGATCACCGGACCGTCCGGCAACGGCGGGAAGGAGTCGTAGCCGAAGCGGGTAGCCACCCAGGCGACGACGAGTGCGACCGCGAAGGTCCCCAGCAGCAACGACGGCCTGGTCGGCCTCATCGCAGCACCAGGTCGTCCCGGCGGGTGACCTGGTCTCCCGCCTGCAACCGGTCCCGCAACAAGACGGCGATTGCCCCCCGTCCGGGTAGCACGGCACCGGGATCGAGATCACGCCACGGGGCCAGCACGAAGGCGCGCTCGTGGGCGCGCGGGTGCGGCAGCAGCAGGTCCGGTTCGTCGCTCCGCTCTCCCGCGACGGTGATCACGTCCACGTCCAGAGTGCGCGGCCCGAAACGCACCAGCCGCTCGCGCCCCTCGGCCTGTTCCGCCGCGTGCGCGGCGGCGAGCGCCGCCGGCCCATCCGGAACGCCCGCCAGCACCACCGCATTGAGGTACGGACCCTGCTCCGGGCCGCCGACCGGCGCCGTCTCGTACACCGGCGAGACGGCGTGCACGGCGAGCCTCGACCGGAGCACCGCCAGGCCTGCGGTCAGATGAGCGAGCCGGTCTCCGAGGTTGCTTCCCAGCGAGAGCACCGCCGCCTTGCGGGCGCGACGGAGCGTGACGCTCACGTTCTCGAACGGCAGCGGGATCGGCGCCTGCGGCTTGTGCACCGTGACGGTGGCGGCGTGCACGCGCGGATCCTGCAGGCACGCGAACGCCAGCCGGTGGGTCAGCGTCTCGATCAGGTCGACCGGTTCACCGGTGACGATGTCGTGCAGCCGCTGCGCCAGCACGCCGTAGTCGACCGTCTCCGCCAGCCGGTCGGTGCTGGCCGCGCGGCGCAAGTCCACCTCGAGCTCGGCGTCTACGACGAACTCCTGGCCGTCCCGACGCTCCTGCGGAAATACCCCGTGGAAACCCTTGGCCCGCAGGCCCTGGAGTCGGATCCGATCAACCATCGGCGGGCTCCCCCGCCGCGGCCCAGGCCTGTGCCACCCGGACCGCGTCGACGCTGCCGGCGACGTCGTGCACGCGCACCCCCCAGGCCCCGTTCAGCACCGCGAGCGCGGTGGTGGCATGGGTGGCGAGGTCGCGGTCGGCGACCGGCCGGGGCTCACCGCCCGGACCCGCCAGCAGCCGGCCCAGAAACGACTTCCGGCTGGTGCCGACGAGCAGCGGACGCCCCAGTGCGGCCAGGTCCCCGAGGTGGGCGAGCAACTGCCAGTTGTGGCGGGAGTTCTTGTGGAACCCGATGCCG
>DASZVT010000241.1:0-8562 GCA_035546915.1 Mycobacteriales bacterium
CCAGCCCGAAAGCCACGCAGACGATCGAGAGCACCGCGAACCGGATGACGTCCGAGAGCACCGCGCCGATCAGTGGCGCGCCGCGCGAGATCGGCAGACTGCGGAACCTGTCGAAGACGCCCTTTTCGAGGTCGGTATTGAGGTTCACCCCGATCGCGACGGCGGCAAACGCGACGTTCTGGCCGAGGATTCCAGGCAGGATGTACTGCAGGTAGGAATGTTGCGAGCCACCGATGGCGCCGCCGAAGACGTATACGAACAACGCGAGGAAGATCACCGGCTGCAGGGTGACGTCGATCAGCGATTCCGGCGTGCGGATGGTCTTGAGTACGCCCCGCCACGCGAGCGCGCCGCTGTGGCGCAGCAGCCCGAACCTGCGGGTCGCCGAGGTCGGAGTCGCTACCACCGCAGCGGTCAGGCGTTCGGGCGGCACAGTAGCGGTGCTCATCAGGCAACCTCCTGCTCGTCAGTGTCGTGACCGGTGAGCTGGAAGAAGACCTCGTCCAGGCTCGGCAGGTGCAGGGACAACTCGGTGAGTGCGATCCCGGCAGTACGCAGCCGGCCGAGAGCTTGGTCGAGCAGTTGCTCGCCAGGGACCGCGACGGTCAGTTGGCCGCGACCGCGGCTTTCCGGCCGGCGCCCCGTCAGCTCGGTGAGGATTGTCGCGACGCCGGCCAGCTGCGCCGGGTCGACCGGCCGGACGGTGAGCGTCTGTCCGCCGACGCGCTGCTTGAGGCCCTCCGGGGTGTCGTGCGCGATGACCCGGCCGTGGTCGATGACGGTGATTTCGTCGGCCAGCGCGTCGGCCTCATCCAGGTACTGGGTGGTGAGCAGCACGGTGGACCCGTCGACCACCAGCCGGCGCACGACATCCCACATGTCCTCGCGTTTGGCCGGATCGAGGCCCGTCGTGGGCTCGTCCAGAAAGATGATCGCCGGACGGCCGACCAGGCTGGCAGCAAGATCCAGTCTGCGGCGCATGCCGCCCGAATACGTCTTGGCCCGTCGGTCGGCGGCCTCTTGTAGCCCGAACCAATCGAGCAACTCGGCCGCCCGTGCCTTCGCGTCCCGCCGGGTCAGGTCGAGCAACTGGCCGATCAGTTGCAGGTTCTCGTTCCCGGTCAGGTCTTCGTCGACGGACGCGTACTGGCCGGTGAGGCCGATGGCGCGCCGTACCGCGGCGGCGTCGCGCGTCACGTCCAGGCCGGCGACGCGAGCGGTGCCCGCGTCCGGGCGTAACAGTGTGGCCAGGATGCGGACCGCGGTGGTCTTGCCGGCTCCGTTCGGGCCCAGCACGCCGAGCACGGTGCCGGTACGAGCCACCAGGTCGACGCCGTCGAGCGCCTGGGTGTCACCGAAGCGCTTGCGCAGGCCGAGCGCTTCCACTGCGGGGGCGGCCGGCTCGGCGAAGTACGGCGGGGATGTGGGGTGTGCGGTCATGTGGGGCACCATGACAGCCGTCGCTGTCAGCGCACGCACCGCACGCTGGCAGCGCGCCGGCTGGGTTGTGACCGTCGTGTGCGGGCTAGGTTGCGGCCATGACTATCTCTGCAGACGAGGTTCGGGCTATCGGCGCGCAGATGGCCCTGGTCGGTCCGGCCTTCTATTTCACGCCCGAGACGCTCGCGGTCGGCAGGCAGCACGGCCTCGACGGCTTCCGTTTCTACATCTACGGCCGTGGTGGGGTGCTCGGCGACGTGGAGCCAGCCGTAGTCACCAGCGCGTTCGGGTACTTCAGCGCCGCGACGATCGACCGGATGTGGACCACCGCGCGCGAGCGCAGCGACCTGAATCCGCGCGAGGCGGGACGGGCGTACATGGCCTGCGCGCAGGACTTCGGTCGGCGCACGTACGCCGACCTTCCCCAGCTCGATGCTTTCTGTGCTGCCGCCGGGAAAGTAGTCGCGGCGGCGAACCCGGCGGCGCTTGCGCTGTTCGCGGGGGTCGCCGCGGAACCGCTTGCCGCCGATCTACCGGCCCGGGCACAGCAACTGGTGACGGTGCTGCGCGAGTTCCGCGGCAGCGCGCATCTGGTCGCGGTCCTCGGCAGCGGCCTGGATCCGAAGCGTGCGCACGGTGTCAAGCGGCCCACCTTCTGGAAGCCATTCGGTTACGACGAGGCGGAGCTGCCGCAGGAGACCGAGGCGGATCGCGTCGGCGCCGCGGCGGCGGAGGAACTGACCGACCAGTTGGTGTTGCCGGCGTTCTCGGTGTTGACCGGCTCCGAGGTGGCAGTGCTGTCCTCGACGCTCGGCGCGATGGTCGAGCTGGTCGGCAAAGCGTCGCCCGCCGCCAGTGGCTGACCTGTCTCTGGCCTGGCGCCGTCCGAGACCGATCAGCGCGGGATGAACTGCCGTACAGCGTCCCGGTCGACGGCATCGGCGACCGCCTCGTCCGAGTAGCCGGCCCAGCGCAGGATCGACTCGCTGTGCTCGCCTAGCTCGGGAGCGCGCCGGTGCTCGGGAAAGGTGGTGTCGCTGATGCGAACCAGCAACCCGATCTCGCGGACGGCGCCGTCCTGCGGGTGCTGGGTCACCACGGCCCGGCGGGTGCGCAGGTTCTCCGGGTCAGTCAGGAAGGCGTGGTTGTTGTACGGAACCGGCGCCGCCGCAGGCACTCCCGCGTCGGCCAGCACCTTGAGCCAGTCGGCGGTCGGTTTACCGGCGAAGGCGGAGCCGAGCAGGTCGGCGAGCACGTACTCGTTCTCCCGGCGCAGCGCGTGCGTGCCGAAGCGCTCGTCGTCGACGATCAGCACCCCGGTCGCGGCCTGCAGCCCGCGTAACTCCTCGGGGAGGTAGGCCGCGATGACGATCCAGCCGTCGGTGGTCTCGTACAGCCGGTCCGTCGGGCTTATCCCGAGTTGCAGCGGATCGAGGGCGCCCGCGCCCAGTACCTCCTTCTCCGGTGCCCGCCGCATGATGTGGCTGACCAGCGACATGGCCGCATTCACCTGCGGTGCTTCGACGTGCAGTCCATTGCCGGTGCGCTGCCGGTGGATCAATCCGAGCAAGATCGCGATTGCGCCGAGAAGCCCGTTGCCGGGATCCTCGTTCCCGATCGGGGGGAGCGGCTCGTTGTACGCGCCAGCGACCTCGAAGGTAAGCCCGACGAAACCGGACAGCATCGGTGCGAAGCTCTGCCGCTTGCGATCCGGTCCGCTCGACCCCCATCCCGGTGCGTACTGGTACACCACGTCGGGTTTGACGGCGCGGACCTGCTCCTCTCCCATCCCGACGCGCTCGGCCGCATCCGGCCTCATGTTGTGGTGCACCACGTCGGCCCACCGTGCCAGCGCGGTGGCCACGGAGGTCAGCGCAGGGTCCTTCAGATCGGCGGCGATCGAGCGCTTGCCCGCCTGCGCAGCGCGGAAGACTTGGCTGAGGCCGCGGAGCGAGTCACCGCGCACGGTCTCCAGCTTGATCACGTCGGCGCCGAAGTCGGCCAGCAGCCGGGACGAGTACGGCCCGGCGTAGTAAGCACCGAGGTCCAGGATGTTCACTCCGTCCAGCAATGGCCGGGTGTCCGGGGCCGGGGTTGCGACCGTGCCGCCGGCAGCTTGCGCCGCAGCGAGGACCGCATCGGTGTGCTGGCCGGGCCGGGGCGCACCGGTGTGCCGGACCGGCGCGATTCCCCGCAGCGCGATCGTCGGGCCGACCTGCTCCAGCGGCCCGAGTACCGGGTCCTCGACCCGGATGACGATGTCATTGGCCTGCACCTGGGATGTGTCGAAAGCCTCGCACGGGCGGAAGTGCTCCACCGCGCAGACGTCGGCACTACGCAGGATCGCGGCCCACTCGTCGCGGGTCTTGGAGGCGAAGACGTCGTAGATCTCGGTGTCGAGGATCGACCTCTCCTCCGGCGTGAGGTCGTACATCATGTCGCGGCCGTGCGGGTCGATGCTCATCCGGTCCGCCAGCCCGAGGGCGTGCATCAACCGGCCATAAGCGCCCACCGCACCGGTGTGCACGCCGAGATACTCTCCGTCGCCGCAGCGGAAGGTGCGCACGATCATCCGCTTGGTGCCGCGCTTGGCCAGTGGCGTCTTGTCGTCACCGTCGGCCTCGCCCCAGGTCATCATCAAGAACGCGAGCGCGCCGTCGTAGAGCGAGGTCTCCACGTGTCGACCCACCTGGTCGCTGTGCCGTCGGTACAGCGCGGCCAGAATGCCCACGTCGGCCAGGAACGCCGCACCGAGACTGGCGAACGGCTGACCTACGTAGATCGGCGGCTCGCGGTGCCCGTCCTGTTCGCCCATGGACCCGACCACCGCGTGCACGATCGAGTCGTAGCCGCCGAGACCCGGGTACGGTCCATCGGCGCCGAAAGCGGTGATGCTGGTGTACACGAGACCGGGGTGTGCCGCATGCATCGTCGGGTAGTCCAGGCCAAGCCCGGCGGCCTGCGCCGGCGTCCAACCGTGCACGAGCACGTCCGCGCCGGCGAGCAGGCCGCGCAGCCGGTCCAGGTCGCCGGGATCTGTCACGTCCAGGATGGCGCTGCGATGGCTACGGTGCAGGGCGGCGTAAGGCACCGCCAGCGCTTCCCGCAGCGGATCCCCGCCCGGCGGCTCGACCCAGACCACGTCCGCGCCGTAGTCGGCGAGCAGGGCGGTTGTCCAGCCCCCAGCCAGGCCGGAGGTGCAGTCCACGACGCGCAGCCAGTCGAGCGGTCCGGTCACGAGCCGGCCTCGAAGCGAGGATACGAGTCGCAGGCGAGGCCCGCAGCGGAGAGGACGGCGGGGTACCTGGTCACGAGGCAGCCTTCCGGTACGTGTGCAACGGTCAGATGCGAGGCACGAACCCAGATGATATCGATGCTCCCTTGTGTGTCGACAGCGCCGAATCTTCCCTGGCGAGATGAGGTCACGCCGCCGCGGATGGTGACGATCACCGGCGCACCGGCAGGCCGGCGGTCCGCCACCGGCGGCGCTTTGACACAGTGGGGGTATGGATCGTGAACCCGTGCTGCCCCGCCGCGTCACCCTCGAGGGGGCGTGCAACATCCGTGATCTCGGTGGTTACCGCACATCCTCGGGTGAGCAGGTGCGGCACGGGCTGCTCTTCCGCGGTGACAGCCCGCACCGCCTGACCGATGCCGACGCGGTCTCGATGCGTGAACTGGGCATCCGGACCGTGCTCGATCTGCGCAGCGAGCACGAGCGCGAGACGCTGGGTGCCGAGCCGCTCGCGGCGTTCGGTGTTCGAACGGTGCACGTACCGTTCCGGCATGCGCCCGGACGCGCCCAGGTGCTGCGCATCGTCACCGACGGTCCGCCACCGGACCTTGCCGACCTCTACCGCGGGTTCCTCGACCACAGCGGGCCGGAGTTTGCCGCGGTAGTCGAAACGGTGGCCGACTCCGAGCGGTTGCCGCTGCTGTTCCACTGCCTCGCTGGCAAGGATCGGACCGGGGTGGTGGCGGCGCTGCTGCTGTCCCTGCTCGGGGTACCGGACGACGTGGTGGCCACCGACTACGCGGCCAGCACGGCGGTGATGGAGCGGTTCCGTACCCTGGCGGCGGCCGACCGGGAACTGCTGGGGCTCACCGACTTCTCCCGCGTGAACCCGGCCCTGCTCGGCTCCGACGCCGCGACCATGCACAAGTTCTTGGACCTGGTCAGAACTCGGCACGGCTCCGCAGCCGGGCTGGTCGAACACGTGGGCATCGACTCGGATGCGGTCGAGCGGTTCCGCGGGACGATGCTGACGCGGTGACCTTGTGCTGACGCGGTGACCGCAGCGCGCTGTCGGTCAGTCCTTGCCGGTCACCCCGGCCGCGTCGAAGGTCGCCATCTCGCGCAGTGCGCGTACGGAGCACTGCACCAGTGGCAGCGCGAGCGCCGCGCCGGTGCCCTCGCCGAGACGCAGTTCGAGATCCACCAACGGACTTAGTCCGAGCGCGTGCAGCGCTACCGCGTGCCCGGGCTCGACCGATCGGTGCCCGGCGATCATCGCGGCGGTCGCGTCCGCAGCCAGTGCCCGCGCGACAAGCGCGGCTGCCCCCGCGATCACGCCGTCGAGAACGACCGGCACCCGCGCGGCCGCCGCCTCGAGCACGAATCCGGCGATGGCGGCGTGTTCCAGGCCGCCGATCGCGGCAACCAGTCCGATCGGATCGGCCGGATCAGGTCGATGCAGTTCCAGTGCACGCCGGATCACGGCGACCTTGTGCTCCCGCAGCGCCGGGTCCGCGCCCGCGCCGAGCCCGGTGACCACGTCGGGATCGGCCCCGGTGCAGGCGGTGATCAACGCGGCCGATGCGGTGGTGTTGGCGATGCCCATGTCGCCCGTGAGCAGACAACGGTTGCCCTGCGCGATCAGGTCGGCAGCCACGGTGATACCGGTCTCCAGCGCCGCGACCGCCTCGAGCCGGGTCATGGCGGCGGTCTTCGTCATGTCGGCGGTGCCGCGGCGGATCTTGCGGGAGAGCAGACCGGGCCCGGGGGCCGGGTCTGTCGCGACGCCGACGTCCACCACCACGACCTGCGCTTCCTGCTGGCGCGCGAACGCATTGATGGCGGCCCCGCCGGCCAGGAAGTTCGCCACCATCTGCGCCGTGACCTCCTGAGGCCACGGACTCACCCCCTGCGCATAGACGCCGTGGTCCGCCGCGAAGACGGCCACGGCGGCCGGCTCCGGTATCGGTGGCGGGCAGCAACCCGCGAGTGCGGCGAGTCGGATCGACAGGTCCTCAAGCACGCCCAGCGAGCCGCGCGGTTTCGTCAGCGTGTCGTGTCGGGCCGCGGCGGCGCGTCCGGCGGCGAAGTCCGGTGGCCGGATCCGGGCGAGGGTCTCGTCGAGCAGCGTCACCGCCCCATCCTGCACCGCGTCCGTTCTGCGTACGCCCGCCGGGCTGACCGAGAAGCTGGCTCAACGCACCGCGACGGTGACCAGCGCGGCGGCCGTCGCGATCTCGCATACGGCACCGAAGACATCGCCAGTGATCCCGCCGAAGCGGGCGGTGGCGCGCCAGCGCAGCAGCAGCGCGGCGGCGGAGCCGACGGGGACCGCGATCGCCAGTCGCAGTGCTGCCGCGCCGTGCCCGGCGAATACCGGCGTCACCGCAATTGCGGCGACCACGACGGTCGCGGCGATCGCGAACGGAGCGGGGACGGTGCCCGCTACCTGCGCGCCGAGGCCGTCCGAGCGGGCGGCGCGGATCCCGCGCACGCCCGCCTGGAGCATGGCGAGGCGCCCCACCACGACCGCGAGCAGTACGGCCCCCGGCCCCCGCCCCACATCGATGCAGCGGGCCAGTGCCGCCACCTCGATCAGTACGACGAGCACCACGGTCGCCACCCCGAACGGGCCGATATCGGCCTGTCGCAGGATCTGCAACGACCGCTGCGGGTCGCCGATCCGGCCGAGCCCGTCCGCGGTGTCGGCGAGCCCGTCCAGGTGCAGGCCCCGGGTGAGCAGGGCGAGCACGGCGAGCACGATCGCGGCGCTGAGCGCGGAGCCGGCAGTCCCGGGGAACAACTGGTGCCCGGCTGCGACCAGGCCGGCGGCAATACCGCCGAGCACCGCTCCGACCAACAGACACCAGCGCAGCGCCGACCGGATACCGCTGCCGTCCCCGACGCGGGCGACCGTCAGTAGCCCGAATGCCGCGACCAGCCCGCGAACAGGAAGCCTCATCGCAGCCGGTTCGGAATACCGGCGACCAGCAACCAGACCGCGTCGGCGCTGGCCGCCAGTGCCGTATTGAGCACGCCGAGTCCGTCCCGGAAGACGCGCCCGGCCCGGGTGTCCGGCACCACCCCCCAGCCGACCTCGTTGCTCACCGCGATCACCGTCGAGGTCGCGCCGGTCCAAGCATCGACCAGGTCACCGGTCCGCGCGCGCAGCGCGGCCTCCCAGCCCGGCGCTTCCGTCCAGGCACCGACACTGTCCAGGACGCGGGTCAGCCACAGTGCCAGGCAGTCCACCAGAACCGTGCCGGTCGCGTCGCGGAGCGCGGCCGCCACCTCGAGCGTCTCCCGGGTGTGCCAGTGAGCGGGGCGCCGGGCTCGATGCCCGGCCACCCGCTCGGCCCACTCCGGGTCGGCTCCGTCCGGCGGGTATCCGGTCGCGACGTACGTCGCCGGCTCGCCCGCCGGCAGCAGCGACTCGGCGAACCGCGACTTGCCGGACCGTACCCCGCCGAGGACCAGCACCCGGCCTCGCGCTGCGGCGGGCGGTGCACCTTGCTGCGACGGCATCGTGTCCTCACGTCGTGGTCGGTCGGCTCGCGCGGCACGACCGTACGCCAGGTGCACGTCGACTTGACGGGCGTCTCGATCCTGTTGTCGACTCGTTCCGGCCCTGCATCCGCCGGGCGGACGTCGATATCGCCGAGGTGACGGGTGCATCCGGAATTGAAGCTGAGCGTGCAGATCCCGATGGGCGCGATCAAGCACTGGGAACGCTGGATCGGGACCCGGCACCTGTCCGACGTGGCGATCGCCGCCGAGCAGGCGGGGTTCGACGCCATCTCGGTGACCGACCACCCGTTTCCCCCCGACGCCTGGCTGGCCGCCGGCGGGCATCACTCGTTCGACCCGTTCGTCGCGTTGTCGTGGAT
>DASZVT010000242.1:0-10371 GCA_035546915.1 Mycobacteriales bacterium
CCGCTGGCCGACCAATCGCGCGGACAACACCGGCCCGGCGAACTTCGGCACGCCGTTGGAGACCGCGGCAGCGGTCGGTGCGTCCCGGTGCACGACGGTGGCGCCGGGTGCCGCCGGGCTCGACGCGGCGGGCTGACCCAGTCCGAGTTTCGCGGCACACCCCGGCCACGGCGCCCAGCCCCGCTGCTGCCACAACTTCAAGGCGGCA
Organism: Mycobacteriales bacterium; assembly: GCA_035546915.1. Taxonomy (GTDB): domain Bacteria; phylum Actinomycetota; class Actinomycetes; order Mycobacteriales; family CAJCIY01; genus DASYGP01. Next base: position 209 of record DASZVT010000242.1, read on the forward strand.
GCATCCTGCGTAGCCGGCGCGGCCTCGTTCGGGTAGCCGGAGTAGCCCAGCCCCTGCCAGGTCGCCAGGTCGAACTGGTACGCGCCGTAGTAACCGTTGCCGGTGTTGATCGCGTAGTTGTCGCCGGACTCGCAGACGCGCAAGCGGTACCAGTCGCTCGCGCTCGGCGTGCTCGCGGCACCCGCCGCAGGCGCGAACGCCACCGCGGAGCCGATCGCGACAACCAGCACACCGGTGGCCGCACCGAGCCGGCCGAGGTCGGCGGTGATCAGTGCCGCCGGCCGGCCCCGATGCCGGCCGGGGGCCTTACCTGTCGGTCGGGTGTGGGCACCCACGGCCATCCTTCCCTGCGCCTACAACGTCAGTCGCCGACGCTGCGGGCCGGCCAGCAACCTGTATCGGCGCGTCACAGCGAGAACTCAAGTCCGGGTAAGCAACATCCGCCCCAGCAGTCACCCACTCCGGGGCAGCACGCGGGTGCGGGTCAGCGGCCGAGCGTGGTGCCCGCCGAGCGCAGGTCCTCGCAGGCGACGACCACCCGCTCGGCCATCGACGCCTCCGCCAGCTTGGTCCAGGTGCGCGGGTCGTACGCCTTCTTCGACCCCACTTCGCCGTCCACCTTGAGCACGCCGTCGTAGTGGGTGAACATGTGCCCGGCGACCGGCCGGCTGTAGGCGTACTGGCAGTCGGTGTCGACGTTCATCTTCACTACGCCGTAATCGAGCGTGGCCCGGATCTCCTCGAGTTCCGAGCCGCTGCCACCGTGAAAAACAAGCTCGAACGGCTTCGGCCCGGAACCAGTCTTCTCGGCGACGAACTCCTGACCCTGACGCAGGATCTCCGGCCGCAGCTTCACCGCGCCCGGCTTGTACGAGCCGTGCACGTTGCCGAATGTCGCGGCGAGCAGGTACCGCCCGTTCTCACCGAGTCCGAGCACCTCAGCGGTGCGCAGCATGTCCTCCGGCGTGGTGTAGAGCTTGTCGTTGATCTCGTTCGCGACGCCGTCCTCCTCGCCGCCGACCACCCCGATCTCGAGCTCCATCACGATCTTGGCCTGGGCGCACGCCGCGAGCAGGTCACGGGCGATGGCCAGGTTCTCCTCCAACTCGACAGCCGAGCCATCCCACATGTGCGACTGGAACAGCGGCCCGCGGCCCGCACGCACTCGCTCCTGGCTGATCGCGATCAGCGGGCGCATGTAGCCGTCCAGCTTGTCTTTCGGGCAGTGGTCGGTGTGCAGCGCGATGTGCACCGGGTACTTGTCCGCTACCACGTGCGCGAACTCGGCCAGCGCCACGCCGCCGGTCACCATGTCCTTCACGCCGAGCCCGGAGGCGAACTCCGCCCCCCCGGTGGAGACCTGAATGATCCCGTCGCTACCCGCGTCGGCGAAGCCCTTCAGCGCGGCGTTCAGCGTGCTCGAGCTCGTGACGTTGATGGCGGGATAGGCGAACGCGCCGTCACGGGCGCGATCGAGCATCTCGGCGTATACCTCGGGCGTAGCGATCGGCATCCTGGCTCCCTGGAGATGGACGTCGGTCCGACGTCGGTCGAGTGTCCGTAGGTGTCAGACGGTCGGTTCCTCCAGTATGGCGGGGGGCCGGGCCCGTTGCTGAGCCCTCTGCTGGGTCCACTGGCCGGCCGCCAGCACCACCGCCCAGCACGCGAGAGTGGTGGCAGCGCCGGCCACCGCGTCGAGCAGGTAGTGGTTGGCCGTAGCCATCACCGCCAGGGTGGTGATGACCGGGTAGCCGAACACCGCGATCTTCAACCACCGTTGCCGCGCAGCAGCCGCCAGCACGATCGCCACCCACAGCGCCCAAGCGACGTGCAACGACGGCATCGCCGCGTACTGGTTCGCCGGCACCGGCGCGTCATGGCTGCCACCGAAGCCCGCGTTCGCCACCGAGTCGACGAAGTGGAAGGTGCCCCCGAGCAGCCGCGGTGGCATCACCGGGCACAGAAAGAACACGGCCAGCCCGACGACGTTGGTCAGGACCAGGACATTGCGGGCCGGCCGGTACCGCTCCGGCCAGCGCCAGTAGCAGACCCCCAGCACGATGAAAGCCACCGTGTAGAACTCGAACTGGTAGTAGTAGCTGGCCAGTAGCGAGAGCCAGTGATGGTCGGTGACGAACCGGTTGATCGACTCTTCCCAGCACACGTGCAGGTCACGCTCCACCCGCACCAGATCCAATGCGTGGTGCAGCGCCACCGTCTGCTTGCCGTCGGCAAGATCCTTTATCCAGTCGTACACGCGCAGCAGGATCAGCACGATGACCAGCTCGCCGAGTAGATAAGGGCGCCGACGGGGCGCCCGGAGCCGGCGTGCCCACCGCAGGCCCCGGCTCTCGGGTCCGGCCTCGTCGGCCACCCGGTCGGTGGCGACCGCCATCAGCGAGCTCGCAAGACGCGGTAGAACGACGGCTGGGAGCGGCGTACCCCCGCGAGCTCGGCGGCGCGGGCGTACGCCTTCTCGGTGGTCTCCAGCGCCTCCGGCCAGCCGAACGGCGGGGGGACGTCCCGGTTGTGCCCCGCGATGACCGTCCGCAGCCCCGCGTCGGTGCTGAGCCGGAACAGCGCTTCGACCATGTCCTGGTCGGAGTCGGCGAGCAGGCCGTCGACGCCGTCGGTGACGAAGTCGGCGATACCGCTGGCCCGCATCGCCACCACCGGCAGGCCCGCGCAGCGTGCCTCCAACGCCGCAATGCCGAACGACTCAAGAGTCGCGGGCGCGACGAACACGTCCGCAGTGCGGTAAGTCTCGCGGATCCGCTCGCGGGTCAGCCGGCCGGTGAGTGTTACCTCCGGCTGCATCCGATGACGACGCAGGAACCGCTCCAGGGTGGGGCGCTCCGGCCCTTCCCCGATGATCGTGGTCCGCATCCGGATGTCCGCCGGCAGTCGCTCGCGCACCCGGCGCAGCATCTTCAGCAGGTGCAGCGGTCGCTTGCGCGGGGCCAGCCGCATCACCGCGACGACGTGCACCTCCCGGGGATCGCGGCAGACCGGCTCCATCCGCCAGTCCTGCACGTCCACCGCGTTCGGTACCACTCCGACCTCGGTGCCCGCCGGGAGCAGCGGGTAGAGCGGACGGGTCGCGCTCGCGCTCACCGCGGTCCAGTGGATCGGACGCGTGGTGTAGTCGATGGTCCAGTCCACCAGGCGATACAGCGGCGTGGCCCAGTCCAGCAACGAGTGCCACGTGAGCACGGCCGGGATGCCGCTGTCCACCGCGGACAGCGCACCGGCGAAAGACAGCGACGACCACACCCCACCGTGCGCGTGCACCACGTCGTAGTCGCTGTCCCGAAGCACGTCATGGACCCGAACCGCGGCAGCCGGATTCAGCGGGTGCCGCCATCGCAACCCCTGGCCGATCCGGTGCACGTGCGGCTCGTCGGTGACGCCGGCCGGGTCTGGCGGGGATGACGTGATGATGTCGACGGTGTGACCGGCGGCGCGCTGCCGAGCGCTCAGATCATGCACGTGGACTTCGATGCCCCCGAGCCGGGGCAGGTAGAAGTCGGTGACGTGGGCGATCTTCACGTTCCAAGCTCCGTCAGCAGTACGGTCAGATGCCAAGGTCACGACATACTGAAAGCCCTCGTAGATTAGCCGACGCCGGGCATCCAGCCGGCGTTGTGGCGGCGCCCGACACGCCCCGCCCGACACGCCCGTCCGGCGCGTCCACCGCCGCGAGGAGGAGCTGTTGCCGACCCTGGTCTCCTTCCACGCGCATCCGGACGACGAGGTGCTGCTGACCGGAGGCACCCTCGCCCGTGCCGCACGTGAAGGGCACCGAGTCGTACTGGTGCTGGCCACCGACGGGGGCGCCGGACTCACCGGGCGCAGCTACCGCTCTGCCGCGACGCTGGCCGCGATCCGGCGGGCCGAGACGCGGGCGGCGGCGACCGCGCTCGGCGTCGCTCGGGTTGCCTTCCTCGGCTACGACGACTCCGGCGACGACGGCAACGCCGGCGGTAACGCCTTCGCCCGCTGCGACATCAACGAAGCCGCCGCAGCCCTGGCCGCGCTGCTGCGCGCCGAGCAGGCGGATGTCCTGACCGTGTACGACTCCCGCGGCGGTTACGGGCATCCGGACCATGTTCAGGTGCACCATGTGGGGGTGCGCGCCGCCGAACTGGCCGGCACCTCGGTGGTGCTCGAGGCCACAGCCGAACGGGAACTGCTGTGGCGGGCAGGACGGCTACTGAGCCGGCTGCCCGGCATCCCCGACGACTTCGGTGCCATCCGCATCCGAGAAGGCTTCGCTCCGGCCGCCGCGATCACGCACCGGGTGAACGTCCGCCGTGACATCGCCGCCAAGCGAGCCGCGATGGCCGCACACGCCAGCCAGTCGTCCGGCCCCGGACAGGCGCGTACCCTCGCCGTTTTCCTGCGGCTGCCGCGGCCGGTGTTCGCCCGGGCCTTCGGCCGCGAGTGGTTCATCGAGCGTGGCCGAACCCCGGCCGGGCGGCCGCTGGACGACGTCTTCGCCTCGCTACCTCGGCGTGCCCGGTGAGCCCGCTGCGCCGAAGCCTGACCGTGGGGCAGCGCCGTACCGCACAGGCGACCGGGTCCGCCGCGATCATCGCGGTGCTGTTGGCGATCGTGTACCCGCACGTCACCCACACGCCGTGGCGGGACATGCTGCACCAGTTGCACACGCTGTCGATCGCCGAATTGGGACTGCTCACCGCGGTCTGGTTCGCCGGCATCTACGCCCAGTCGTTCGTGATCACTGCGTCGCTGCCGGCCCTGACAACGCGGCAGGCGCTGACCATGAACCTTGCCGGCAGCGCCGTATCCAACGTCATGCCGTTCGGCGGCGCCGCCGGGATGGCCGTGGGACTGGCAATGACTCGGTCGTGGGGCTTCCGCACCTCCGCGTTCGCGCTGAGCACCCTGTTGACGAACCTCGCGAACCTGCTCGCGAAATTGCTGCTCCCGCTGTTGGCGCTGCTGGGCCTCGCGCTGAGTCACCAGCTCGCCGATCGCCAACTGACAGTCGCGGCCGGGATCGCCGCGGTAGCCATGCTTACGATCGTCGCCCTGGTCTGCGCCGCGCTGGTTTACGAACCGGTAGCCGACCGGCTCGGACGCTGGCTCCAGGCCGGTGTCGAGTGGCTGCTGCGACGGGTTCGCTCGAACCGGTCGGTGCGGCTGCACGCGATCCTGCTGGAGCAGCGCCGGCACTGTCGTGCGCTGTTGATGCGGCGCTGGCCGGTGATGTCGGCCGCGGTCCTCGGTTACGTCGCGCTGCAAGGCTTGCTGCTCTGGATGATCTTGGAGATGCTGGGCGCGGGGCTCGGGCTGGCCGCGGTGTTCGCCGGCTTCGCGTTGGAGCGCTTCCTGTCACTGGCGCTGGTGACACCAGGCGGAGTAGGCATCGCGCAGACGGGTGCGGCGGCACTACTTGTTGCGCTCGGCGGCGCACCCGCCCAGACCGCCGCCGGGGTGTTGCTGTTCAGCGTCTTCACCTTCCTGGTCGAGATCCCGGTCGGCTCGGCGGCCGGGCTGCTGTGGTGGCGCTCGCACCGGCGGCGCGCCGCACGGAAGGTCCCGGACGACGTGACCGCGTGACGGGGACGCACCCCACGCGTGACCCGGCTGAGAACGCGCTGAGATCGAGTTGCCGCGCGCGCTGACCGGGAGCCACCGAGGGACGGTGCCTCTGTCCGGTCGATTACCGTGATTCGGTGCGCATCCCCCGAGCTTCAACACCGCCGGGAACGACGCCGACCGTGCCGCCGGGATATGTCCCGGTCGAACGGGCTACGCACCGATGACACTGGCCGGCGCCAGCATCCTGGACGCCACTCCGTACATCAACAGCTTCGGGTTGGTCGGTGTCATCCTGATCATCTTCGCGGAGACCGGCCTGCTGGTCGGGTTCTTCCTGCCCGGCGACTCGCTACTGTTTCTCGCCGGTGCGTTCGCCGCGACGCACGAAGCGGGCCACCCGCACCTGAATATCGCGGTACTGCTACCGGGGGTCGCGATCGCGGCCGTCGCCGGCGGTCAAGTCGGTTACGCAATCGGCCGCGCTGCAGGGCCACGACTGTTCGACAAGCCGCAGTCGCGCCTGTTCAAACCGGTGTACGTCGAGCGCACCCGCGCCGTGCTGGAACGGTACGGCGAGACCAAGGCGGTGCTCCTCGCCCGGGTGATCCCGGTCGTGCGGACCTTTATCAATCCGATGATGGGCACGATCCGGATGCCCATGCGAACCTTCGTGATCGCCAACGTCATCGGTGGCTTGGTCTGGTCGTTGGGTGTGACCCTGCTCGGCTACGGGCTCGGTTCCAGCATCGACATCGACGCATACATCCTGCCGATCACCGCCGTGGTCGTCCTGCTCTCGGTGATCCCGATCGCGCTGGAGGCTCGCAAGCACCGGCGCCGCGGGACTCCGGAACCGTCCACAGCCGCCGGTTCCGAGGCTGCGCCTGCTCCGGGCGCCGTTCCAGACGTAGAGGATCCCCTCCTCCCGCGAAGTTGATCACAGCCTCGGCTCAGACGCCGAGATCCGCCAGGTTATAGACGAACCGGTACGGGTATCCGGCTGCGGCGAACTTCGCTGCGGCCCCGGTGTCCCGATCCGCGATCGTCGCAACCGCGACCACGGTGCCGCCGGCCGCACGGATCGCTTCGGCTGCGGTCAGCGGCGACCCACCCGTGGTGGAGGTGTCCTCCACCACCAGGCAGCGGCGGCCGGCGACCTCCGGTCCCTCGATCCGCCGCTGCAGGCCGTGCTCCTTCGCAACCTTGCGCACCACGAAGGCGTCCAACCGGCGACCTCGCGCCGCTGCAGCGTGCAGCATTGCGGCCGCGATCGGGTCCGCGCCCATCGTCAGGCCACCGACGGCGTCGTACTCGAGGTCGTCGGTGAGGCCCAGCATCACCTGCCCGACGAGGGGGGCCGCTTGCCCGGAAAGGGTGATGCGGCGCAGATCGAGGTACCAGTCGGCTTCTCGCCCGGACGACAGCGTCACCGTGCCGCGGATCAGGGCATCGCGCCGAACCAGATCGAGCAGGGTGGCGCGGGTGGACGGGTCGACGGTCATGTTGGTGACCCTAATCGGCGGCGGCCGACTCGCCCCCGGCCCATCCCGGGTGTTCAGCGCAGCAGCCGGGACAGTCGACGATCGGCCAATGGTTCCCCACCGGTCTGACAGGTTGCGCAGTACTGCCAGGACTTGTCCGCGTATGAGACCTCTCGGATCGTGTCACCGCACCGGGGGCACGGCAGTCCGGTCTTCCCGTGCACCTGTAGGGCGGTCTTCTTCGCGGCCTTCAGCCCGTCTGCCGCAACGCCCTCCGCGCGAACCACCGCATCACCCAAGGTGCGCAGGATCGCGGCGTGCAGCGTCGCCACGGCATCCGCGTCGAGCGACGACGCCGGCTTGAACGGCGACAGCCGCGCCTCCCAGAGCACCTCGTCGCTGTAGGCGTTCCCGACCCCGGCAAGCACGGTCTGGTCGATCAGCACCCCCTTGATCCTGGCTCGGCCCGCGGCAGCCAGCATCGCGGCGAAAGCCTCGACCGTGAACGCCGGGTCCAGCACGTCCATCCCCAGCCGGGCCACCCCGGGTACCTCCGACGGATCCCGCACGATCGACACGGACAGCCGCTTGCGGGTTCCGGCCTCGGTCAGGTCGAAGCCGCTGCCGTCGTCCAGCCGCAGCCGCAACGCCACCGGCGACCGGCCGGACGGCCGCAGCGGGGCCGTCGGTAGGGCCTCGTTCCAGCGCAGCCATCCGGCTCGCGCCAGGTGCATCACCACGTGTACCCCGTCCGCGTCCAGATCGAGGAACTTTCCCCGTCGCGTCACGTCCGTGACCAGCAGTCCGATCAACGCGGCCGGCGGCAGGTCGTACGTCTTGAGTACGTGCACCGCCCCGAGTTCCACCCCGGCAATGGCGTGGCCCACCGCGCGGGCCCGCATCAGCCCGGCCAACGACTCGACCTCCGGAAGTTCAGGCATCGCACACCCCTGTCGTGCCGGCGACTACGGCACCCGTGCCAGTGTCCACAACCGTGCCCCGCCGAGGATCCCGTCGAGGTTGTCGATGATGGTGGCGTCCTGCCGGAACGCGTCGGTCAACCGGATCGCGTTGCCGCCGCCGAGATAGAGCCGGTCGTAGAACACCAGCGCGGCGACCGTCCGTACCATCGCGTCCACCCGGCGCGACCAGTGGCGGTCGCCGACTTCGCGGCGCGCCGCTTCCCCGACCATCTCGTTGTAGGTCTTGCGCCGACGCAGCGGATGGTGCGCGAGTTCGAGGTGTGGCGCCGGCTCACCGTCCAGAAACAGCGCACTCCCCAGGCCGGTGCCGAGGGTGAGCACCATCTCCAAGCCTCGACCTTCGATGGCCGCGAGGCCCTGGACATCCGCGTCGTTGGCCAGCCGGCAGGGCAGCCCGACGCGCGCACTGGCCTGTTCGGCGAGCGGCAGCCGGGTCCAGGCGTCGACCAGGGCTGGATCCTTGTCGCTGCCCGGCCCGGACACCGTGACGAAGTGCGGCGCGGAGAGCACCACCCCCGCGCGCACCATCCCCGGGAACCCGACGGCGAGCCGGCTCGCCGGTGCGGATTGCTCGGCGATCCGGGCGATGGCGTCGAGCAGCTGCGCCGGCGCGAACGGGTATCCGGTCTCGATCCGGATACGTTCCCCACGCAGCGCACCGTCCGGCCCGACGCTGCCGCCCTTGACCGAGCTCCCGCCGACGTCGACGCAGAGCGTGACGTCACCCGCGCCGGACGGTGTCACGCTGGCCGCGCCTCCCACGCATGGTTGACCTGCAACAGGAGCCGCCGGCTGATGTCGAACGCACCGTCGCCGGTCGCGGCGTGTGCCGCGTCGCTCTGCTGGATCAATTCCGCGGCGCTGGCTGCCGAGTCGATCCACAGCTCGGCGAGGCCGTCGTACGGATAGTCCGGTGGGGTGGGGAAGATGACCGCATTGTGCACGAACCGGGACACCCGGTCGCCGAACCGCTCGGACTGCATCAGCCGCGACGCATAGTCGCCGGTCCACGCCGAGACGAAAGCGGGCAGCGTCACCCCGGGGCGGCGCGTGACGAGTTCGAGCAGCACCAGCGTCCCCACCGGGCCGCGCACCAGCACGTCCTCGACCGCGGTGATGGTCGACTCGCGCACGTACCGGGAGAACACCCGCAGCTCGTCGGTGAGCATCGTGTCGATGTTCGGGTCGTCGTCGACCGTGGACGCCGCGAGCAAGTCCTTGCACGTGAGGATGTTCACCCCGTCGTGGTCCTGGTCGACGTCGAGCGAGGCAGCCTCGTCGGTCCGCCGGCACTGCACCACACCGGTGAACCGACCCACGATCGACGGGAATCGGCCGGCCAGCGCCGCGTGCTGCTTCCAGTTCTGCAGGAACTGCGCGTGCGTCGTCGACGGATTGCGTTTGGCGAAATAGACCTGCTTGATCATCGCTCCACGATAGGCACTCGGGTGACTGCCCGCGGTCACATCTCACCCATCGGGATGGTGCCCGGGGTCAGTTGGATGCGCCCCCCGTCCACCGGCAGCATCGCACCGGTCACGTAGGACGAGTCCTCGGTGGCGAAGAACAGCACGGTTCGGGCCACCTCGTCCGGCTGCCCCTTACGACGCATCGGGGTGTTGCGGATCAGGTGGTCGAAGGCGCGTTCCATCTCCGGAGTGGTCGTGGTCATCTCCGGGAACTCGATCAGTGCCGGTGCGACACAGTTCACCCGGATCCCGTACGCGGCGAACTCCGACGCCATCACCCGGGTCAGGCCGATCATCCCGGCCTTGGCGGTCGAGTACAGGATCAAGCCCGGGTTGCCGAGCACCCCGTCGACGGACGCATTGTTCACGATCGCGCCCGAGCCGGACTCCTTCAAGCCCGGCAGAAACGCCCGGCTGCAGCGGAAAACGCTGGTCAGGTTGACGTTCATCTCCGCGTCCCATTCCTCCTCCGAGGTGCCTTCGACGGTGGACAGGTTCATCACCCCCGCGTTGTTGAACAGCACATCGACCCGCCGGTGCTCGGCCAGTACCGCGGCCGCGGCCTGCTGCACCGCGGTGCCGTCGCCGACGTCGACGGTCAGCGCGGTGACAGCAGCGCCCTGGCTGCGTAGCTCCTCGGCCACCTGCGCGTTGGCGTCCCC
>DASZVT010000243.1:0-7915 GCA_035546915.1 Mycobacteriales bacterium
CGCCAGGCCGGCGGCGAGCAGCCGGTGCTGACCGCCTTGCAGCGCGACGTGCGCGACCAGGACGCCAGCGGCGGTGGCTGCGGCGAACTGGGCCACGTTGAAGACGAGCTTCTCGGCAGGTTGCCGGCGCACCAGTTGGGCCACGCAGATCCCCGCCGGCACGGCCAGCAGCATCCAGTCGCCCGGCGCCAACACGAACACCGACGTGAGCAGCGCGTCGGTGCACGACAGCGTCCATCGCTGCCGGCCGACGTAGAAGTGGACCACTGCCAGCTCAGAGGCCGCGGTGGCGACGATCAGGCTCGGGATGGCCCAGGACGCGGGATGGCCGGCGTCGGCGAACACGGCGCAGCCCACCGCGACCCCCACGGCGACAAACACCAGGATCGCGACCGGAAGGGTCGCGACCCAGCGCTTCGACGTCACCTGCGGGCCCGGGAGCGGCTTCGCTGCTGTCGTCACGACCAGGAACTGGACTGCGGCCGCAGGACCGGGCCGAACGCCCCGGGACCGGTGCTGTCCGGCTGGCTGCTAGTCGGCGCGAACACGCCGCTCGGGACATCCGGCGGCGTCCGGTGTGCGAAGGCGCCCGGACCCGCGAAGCTGAATCCGGTCAACGCCACCACGGCGACCGCAGCCGCCGCGAGTACGCGCGCCCGGACCCGGAACCTGCCTCGTGGCCGGCCGGCCGGCGACGAGGCGGCGTGCTTCCCGGAGTTCTTCGTCATCATCGCGACCCTTTCCTTGGCGAGATCGGCCAGGTGCGCCACCCGGAACCGGCCAGAAACCGAACCGAGTGACACGTATCGTTCCTCCTGTAAGCCCATCGGGGTGATAATGACACTGCTTTAACGGACGCTGAACGTCCCAGCGCGAAGTCGCCCGAACGGCGCAACGACCGGCCGCTGCCTTCAGGTGTCCGATCCGCGTGCCGAAACCTGAGGGGACCTGGCCGTACGCTGCGGCCTCGGCCACCGCACCAGGAGGAAATCGATGTCCATGATGGCACCGGCGCAGCAGCCCGTCGGCGCGGCCAGTTCCTCCGGCAGCGCCCACTCGGCGCCGTCGGAGTCGGTCGCACTGCAGTTCACCGCCATGGTCGTCGACGATCACCCGCTGATCCGTGAGTCCATGGTGGCGCGACTGCGCGCGATGGGTGCGACGGACGTGGTGGAGGCCGCCAGCGTCGCCGAAGCCCGGGCTCGAGCCCGGTCCGGCCCGCGCGACCTGGGTGTGCTCGACCTCGCGCTGCCGGACGGATCCGGGCTGGACCTGCTCGCCCAGCTCCGCGCCGAAGGCTGGGGGCGGCTGGTCGTACTGTCCGCCGCGGACGACCCTCATGCGGTCCGGGCCGCGTTCATGGGCGGTGCCCAGGGCTACCTGCTCAAGTCGGCGTCGCCCACCATCGTCGCCGATGGTGTCCGCAAGGTGCTCGACGGCGGCGTCTACGCGGACCCGAGCGTGGCGTCGCTGCTGGCGGTGGGCATCCGGGGTGGCCAGCCCACCACCGAAGGAGGTGCGAGCGAGCTCTCCGCCCGGGAGGTCGAGGTGCTCCGCCTGGTCGCCGACGGCCAGTCCAACAAGGAGATCGGCGAGAACCTCGGACTGTCCGCGCTCACCGTCAAGAGCCACCTGGCTCGTATCGCCCGCAAGCTGGGCACCGGGGACCGGGCCGAGATGGTCGCCCTGGCTATGCGCGCGGGGGTCATTCGCTGACGCCGCGCAGCCCACACCGCAGCGGAAGCGCTCACCCGGACTGCCCGCAGCGCACCGGGTTCTAAGCTGCTGGCTGTGATGCAGCGGTGAGTGCGGACGCGCTCAAGGAGGACGCGACCGGCGCTCCCTGGTTGCTCGAACCCGTCGACGGCGTCCCGGACCTCGTGGTGGACGATGCGCAACTGCGAGACGCAGCGGCCGCCGTCGCCGCCGGTCGCGGGCCGGTCGCGCTGGATGCGGAGCGAGCATCCGGTTATCGGTACAGCGCGCGGGCGTACCTGGTGCAGCTGCGCCGGGACGGCGTCGGCACGGTGCTGATCGATCCGATCCGGTGCCCCGACCTGACCGTCCTGCAGGAGTCGCTGGCCGAATCGGAGTGGGTGCTGCACGCAGCCGGGCAGGATCTGGCCTGCCTCGCCGAGTTGGGGCTACGACCCCGCCGGCTGTTCGATACCGAACTGGCTGGCCGGCTGCTCGGTTATCCCCGAGTCGGCCTCGGCACGCTGCTCGAACTACTGCTGGACGTACGGCTGGAGAAGGGCCACAGCGCCGCCGATTGGTCTACCCGGCCGCTCCCACAGCCCTGGCTCGTGTACGCAGCGCTCGACGTCGAGCTGCTGCTGCCGCTCCGGGAACTGCTGCAGCAGCAGCTGCGGGACACCGGGAAGCTGGAGTGGGCCGAGCAGGAGTTCGACGCGGTGCGCGACGCCGCGCTGCGCCCCCCGCCGGTCCGGTCCGAGCCGTGGCGCCGACTGTCCGGCATCCACCGGCTCCGCGCGCCGCGCCAGCTCGCCGCGGCACGCGCGTTGTGGGAGGCCCGGGACACGCTGGCCTGCCGGCTGGATGTGGCACCGGGCCGGGTGCTGCCGGACAGCGCCGTGATCGCCGCGGTGATGGCGAAACCGGCCTCCGAGCAGGAACTGCGTGCGCTGCCGGTCTTCGCCGGCCCCCGCCAGCGTCGACGCTCGGGGCTGTGGTGGTCCGCACTGGCGGCCGCCGCGGCGCTCGCGGACGACCAACTGCCGCCGAATACCGCGCCGCTGCCGCGCGATGTCCCGCCGCCGACCAATCGCTGGTCGGACCGTGACCCGGCCGCGGCGCAACGCCTGGTCGCGGTCCGGGCCGCGCTCAGTGCGTTGGCCACCGAGCACGACCTGCCGGTCGAGAACCTGCTCGAACCGGCACTGTCACGCCGGCTCGCCTGGGAATCGAGCCCGGATGTGCACGCCACACTGGTCAATGGCGGTGCCCGACGCTGGCAGGTCGAACTGACCGCCGGCCCGCTCGAGGCTGCGCTGCACGCAGCGCAGCAAGCCGACTGACCGGCTGGAGCCGACCCCCACCGCGCCTCCGGTTTTTGTGCCTCTATCCGAAGGTCCAGAGGCACAAAAACCGGAGGCGTGGAACTAGACCAGGGGCTCGGTGTTGGCTAGGGCTCGGTGGCGGCGGCACCTTCCACCACGTCGGGGTGCTCCGTCTGCGCCGCCGTGATCGTCTCCACCAGGGAGCGTGCGATCGCCTGGTCGGACAGTCCCTGCGCTCGCAGGATCCCGTCGCGGGTGCCGTGCTGGAGGAAGCTCGCGGGTAGGCCGAACGAGCGCACCGGCGTGCCGACACCAGCGTCCGCCAACTCGAGCGCCAGCCGTGCCCCGACACCGCCGACTCTGATGCCGTCCTCGACCGTCACGACCAACCGGTGCGCACGCGCGAACTCGACCAGCTTCGGATGCACAGGCAGCACGAAACCAGGGTCCACCACGGTCACGGAGATCCCCTGCGCCGCGGCACGTTCCGCAACCTGCAGCGCGGTCTGCGCCATCGCCCCGACACTGACCAGCAGCACGTCACGGGCGTCACCACGGGCCAGCACGTCCAAGTCTCCGTACGACTCCAGCGCCTCGATGTCGGCGCCCACGGCCGCCTTCGGGAACCGCAGCACCGACGGCCCGTCGGTCCGCCCCAGACACGCGTGCAGCAGCGATACGACCCGGCTGGCGTCCCGCGGGCAGGCCACCGCGACACCCGGCACGATCTGCAGGAAGGACAGGTCCCACATGCCGTGGTGCGAGGGGCCGTCCGGTCCGGTGACGCCGGCGCGGTTCAGCACGAAGGTCACCGGCTGGCGGTGCAACGCGACGTCCATCAGTACCTGGTCGAATGCCCGGTTGAGGAACGTCGCGTACAGGCACACGACCGGCTTCATGCCACCCATCGCCAGGCCCGCCGCCGAGGTGACGGCGTGCTGCTCGGCAATGCCGACGTCGAACACCCGCTCCGGGAACTCGGCCGCGAACCCGTTCAGACCGACCGAGGCTTGCATCGCGGCGGTGATGCCGACCACGGTGGGGTCCTCCCGGGCGATCCGGACGATCTCCTCCGCGAAGACGTGGTCCCAGGTCCGGGCGCCGGGCTTCTGCTTGCCGGTCAGCGGGTCGAACGCACCGGGGCCGTGCAGGTTGTCGGCCTGGTCGTCCAGGGCCGGCTGGTAGCCGAAGCCCTTGCGGGTGAGCGCGTGCACGATGACCGGGCCACCGAAATCACGGGCCTTGGCCAGCGCCGATTCCAGCGCGGGCAGGTCGTGCCCGTCGATCGGCCCGACGTACTTGAGTCCGAGGTCCTCGAACAGCACCTGTGGCGCGACGAAGTCCTTCAGGCCCTTCTTCATCCCGTGCAGCGCCTCGTACAGCGGCGGGCCCACCAACGGGGTCCGGGCCAGCACCGACTTGATCATGTCCAGGACCTGCTCGTACCCCTGGCTCACCCGCAAGCTGGCCAGGTGCTCGGCCAGCCCACCGATGGTCGGGTCGTACGAACGTCCGTTGTCGTTGACCACGATCACGACGGCACGGTCCTTGGCCGCCGCGATGTTGTTGAGGGCCTCCCAGCACATCCCTCCGGTGAGCGCACCGTCGCCGACCAGCGCCACCACCCGGCGATCTGTCTCACCACGCAGCGCGTACGCCTTGGCCAGCCCGTCCGCATAGGACAGCGCGGTGGACGCGTGGCTGTTCTCGATCACATCGTGCTCGGACTCGTCCCGGCTCGGGTAGCCGGACAGTCCGCCGGGCTGCCGCAATGTCTCGAAGTCGGCGGCGCGGCCGGTCACGATCTTGTGCACGTACGCCTGGTGGCCGGTGTCGAACACCAGCCGGTCACGCGGCGAGTCGAAGACGCGGTGCAGCGCGAGGGTCAGTTCCACCGCACCCAGGTTGGGACCGAGGTGCCCCCCGGTCCGGGAGACCTTCGCGACCAGGAAGTCGCGGATCTCGGTAGCGAGGGCGGTGCACTCCGCCAGGGACAGGCCACGCAGGTCTTCCGGTGAGTGGACACGCTCGAGCACAGACACGGGCAGATGGTACGTCCCACCTGCGGGAACGTCGGGACGGCACGCCACCGCAAGCCCGTTCCGGCCGGCTCGGCGGCTCAGGGCCGAGGCCCGGCCAGCCGGTCGAGCGCCTCGCCGACGAGGCGAGCGGCTCCGGCCGCATCGACGAGCCGGCGGCCCTCCCGCTCGTACACCGCGAGGATCGCGTCCACGGTCTCGGGGGCGGGTGGGGTCCGCAGTGTCCGCAGGTCGGCGCGGGCGGTCCGGTACCCGTCCCGGCACGCCTGTACCGAGGCCTGCAGCTGCTCGACCGCCATCCGGGCCAGCAACACCGGGTGCCGGCGCAGCACGTCGTACCCGCGAAACTCCGGTGGGCAGTGGTCGAGCAGCCATCCGACGGCGGTGTGTTCGAAGTCGGGGCTTCCCGGCGGACGGACCGCGGATGGCCAACCAGGCGGCGGGGACGGTGGCACCGTCCGAGCCTAGGTGCCCGGTGCGCTCGCGCCGAGGGCAGGCAGCACGTGCTCGGTGAACCGCCGCAGCTGCTCGAGCCAGTCCGGGAGCTCGAAGCCGGGCTCGCCGGCCCACAGCCGCAAGGCGACCTCCTGCACGCCGGCGTCCTGGTAGGCACGCAGGTCGGCGATCACCTGCTCCGGCGTGCCGTTGAACAACGATCGTCCGCCCGCGTCCTGCGGGAACGCGGGCGCGTACCGGTACTCGTCCGGCACGTCGTCCGGCCGGTGCAACGCGGGCGGTCGCTCCCCGGCGCGGACCTGCACGCTGCACGGCGGGCAGCTGTAGGAATATCGGAACCCGCCCGAGCGCCCCTGCTTACCGCGCAACCGCTCGATCGTCGCCCGGCCGGCCGCGTACGCCTGCGGCGTCGGGAACAGCGGGTGCCAGCCGTCCCCCAACAACGCGGCCCGCCGCAGCGCAGCGGCGGCGTTGCCGCCGACCAGCACGGGCAGCGGATCCTGCGCCGGCAGCGGACCGGGGATCACGTCCTCGAAGCTGACCCACCGGCCGGAGTACGACACCGGGCCGCGACCGTTCCACAACGTCCGCAACACCGCGAGGTACTCGTCCGTGACCGCCCCGCGATCGGAGTACGGCGGCGCGCCCACCGCCTCGAACTCGCCGGAGATGTAGCCGACTCCCACGGCCAGCGTCATCCGCCCCCCGCTGAGCTGGTCCGCGCTCGCCAGCGCCTGCGACAGCTCCACCGGGTTGCGATACGGCAGCACCAGCACGTCCGGCGCGAACCGGATCCGGCTGGTCAGGCCCGCACCCACCATCGAACACGCGAGCGCGTCGAACCAGCACGGCGGAGACAAGTGCTGCGCGTACTGCGGAATGACGATGTGGTCACCGAACCACGCCGTCCGCAACCCGGCATCCTCCGCCGCCACGATCGCATCCCGAATCACCCCCGGCCGCCCCCAATACGGCCCGAAGGTCGGAACCACCACCCCGAAATCCATCACCACCCCTTCCGGAAGCGACACCGGCTCCCGCCCTGCGCCGGCTACCGGCGAGCCCACCGCTATCGGCTATGAGGCGCAAACAGCCTGGTAGCCCTTGGGCGCCGTGAACTTCCCGTTCTCCAGCTGGGCGTACCACATGCACGACTTCGTCTGGGCAGGCTCCCCCGGCAGGTAGGTCAACGGCGGCGTCCAGCCCCCGTACGTGCTGCCAGCCGGCTGGGCGTACAGCCCCTGCAGCACCGTGTCCGGCGTGACCGCGTCGGGAGCGTTCTCCAGCGCCTTGGCGAAGACCACCCCGGCCTGCCAGCCCAGCGTGGAGAAACCGTTCAGCGAGTTGACCTCGTCCGGGAACATCTTCGCGTAGGTCTGCTTCCAGTCTCGAGTGAAGTCCGCGTCACCGAACCACAGCGGAGAGGCATTCACGCCGAGGGTTCCGTTGAACGCCGCATCGGCGACCACATCAGAACTCATCGTGGCAGCCGGCATCACGATCGCCGGGTCGAAGCCTTGCTGCTGACAGTCCTTGACGACCCTGATCGCCACCGAGCCGGCGACGTTCTGCGCGACGACGTTCGCACCGGCTTCCTTCATGGCGAGGCAGGACGCCACATAGTCGGTGGCGGAGCCGGATACCTTCTGCGCGCCCGCCCATCCGAGCCCGAGCTGCTCGGTGATCTTCTGGAAGATCGGGATACCGGCCTGGCACGCAACCACCTCGGCGCAGACGAACTCGCCGACCTTGTCGCCGACGGCCTTGGCAGCACCGACCTGGCTGGTCAGGTAACCGGTGGTGTTGACATTGGCGGAGAGCATGTACGGGTTCTCCGTCCACGGCGCGCTCAGGGTAGAACCGCCGAGCGCCGGGACCTTCTTCTGCTTCAGGTAGTTCGCCCACGCGTCGTCCGACCCCATCGAGTCCAGCAACGCCACGATGTGGTCCTTCTCCACCATCTCCCGGACGAACTGCAACGACTTCGCCGGGTTACCGGCGTCGTCGTGGCTGACCAGCTTCACCGGGTGGCCGTTGATGCCGCCGTGGTCGTTCGTCCACTGCACCCACGCCTGCAGGCTGTGCAGCGACTGCCCGTACTGGGCAGCCAGCGGGGTCCCGCTGTACTGCCCCACGTTCCCGATCACGATCGTCGACTTGCTCGTCGACGAGCTCGGGTTCGGTGTCGACGAGCTGCCGGAATCGCTGCTGCCGCAGGCGGTTAGGCCAGCGCACAACAACGCCACGACCGGGGCCGCGACGCGCAGGAGCCGAGGGTGTCGCATGGTCTCTCCTTGTGTCCGAACCGGAAAAGGGACGTGGGGGTGGTCCAGCTGATGCACGCGGCGTCCGCCGTTCACCGGCGAGCAGCCGCGGGTTTTCTACGCGTAGCCGGGTGGG
>DASZVT010000244.1:0-2900 GCA_035546915.1 Mycobacteriales bacterium
ACAGTCGCGCAACCGGCCTCTTCCAGCCTGCGGCAGAGCACCACGTCGGCCGAGCAGTACGGCAGCACGATGAATCCGTCTGCCACCAGCAGTTCGGCGGCGCGCAGCGTCTCCACCGGGTCGGGCGCGAGGCTGCGCGGATCGGGCGTGACCTCGAGCTTCACCCAGTCGGTTCCGCACGCGGCCCGGCCGAGCCGTGCCAGCCGGAGCGCCTCGGCCGCGTCCACCGCGCCGGAGGTGTTGGGCAACAGCACCAACCCGGGCGGGACGAAATCCAGCACGTCGCCGTCGCCGATGCGACCCAGGTCGACCCGCCGCAGCGCGACCGTCACCACCTGCGAGCCGGAGGCGAGCAAGGCGTCCCGCATGACCGCGTGGGCCGAGAACTTGCCGGTGCCGACGAACAGCCGCGAGCCGATCTCGCGGCCTCCGATCGTCAGCACGTCGCCGGCCGCCGAGCCGTTTCCGGTCCCCGCGGCATCCCACCGTTCGTACGCTCCGGCGCCCACCGGCAGCCTCCCCACGCGGGCATGATCCCGATCGGGTCGTACGGGTCGCCGGAGGTGGCAATCGCGGTCATCGACGACCACCACGGTGCCGGTCCGGCCTCTCAGCCCGCTCGTCGGGCTCCCCGGTCTGTCACGGCCAGCTTACGGCATCGGTACGGGTCCGCACAGCGCCACCCGAGGAAGCACCAAAAGCCCTGCGCCACTGGGACTCTTGCCGTCCCGGGCAGCAAACCCAAGGTAGGTCCGGCTCGTGCGCACAGGCTGAAAACTGTCCCTCCGCTCGGGCCCCGTCGCAAGGCGACACGCCGAGGGGACTTGTCACATCTGTCCCACTTGTATCACCATGCTCACCGAGAACTCCAGCAACTTCCCCAACTGGATGAGGTCTCCCCACCATGAAGCGACTCCCCCGATTACTCGTCGCCACCGCCGCGCTGGCCGCGGTCGCCACCGCCGCGGCGCCTGGATGGGGCCCCTACGTGGTCAAGTCCGGCGACACCCTCTGGGACCTGGCCCGCGCACACCACACGACCGTCCAGGCGCTGCAGTCGGCCAACCACCTCGACGGGGACCTGATCCGGATCGGGCAGACCATCAACGTGCCGGGCAACGGAGTTCCGGCCGCGGCGCAGGCGCCCGCGCAGCCACCGGCGACGACCTACGTGGTACGCAGCGGCGACACCCTCACCTCGGTCGCGCAGGCGCACGGCAGCACCGTCGCCGCCCTGGCGGCGGCGAACCACCTCAGCGGCCGACTGGTGATCTACATCGGCCAGCGGCTGAAGATCCCGGCGGCGAGCACCGCCGGTGTGTTCGCGGCGAAGCCGCTGAACGCCAGCTACGCGCCCGCGATCACGGCCAGTGCCCGCCGGCTGGCTCAGGTCGCCAGCCCCTCGCACGCGACCGTGCAAGCCATGGTGGCAGCGGAGGCGCAGCGGCAGGGCGTGGACCCGGCGCTCGCGCTCGCCGTGGCCTACCAGGAGTCCGGCTTCAACCAGCGGATGGTGAGCGCCACCGACGCCGTCGGGGTGATGCAGCTGATGCCCGGTACGGCCACCTGGCTGGCGGACTACACCGGCCGTAGCCTGGACCGGTACTCGGTCGCGGACAACGTCCGTGGCGGCGTCACGCTGCTGCGGGTGCTGCGCGCGCAGGCCAGCGTCGCGGACAGCATCGCCGGCTACTACCAGGGCCTGGCCAGCGTCCGGTCCCGTGGCCTGTACGCCGACACCAAGGCGTACGTCGCCAGCGTGCAAGCGCTGATGAAGCAGTTCGCCTGAGCGCCGGCCCCCGGCTCGGCGCAGCCGGGTCCGGCACGGACCCGGACGTAGGATCGAAGCCGTGGACGACCCGACCACCGCGCTGGCAGCGGACCCGCTGATCGGGCGGGTCCTGGAACACCGGTACGAGATCCGCGCGAGCCTGGCGCGCGGTGGGATGGCCACCGTCTACGAGGCCCTGGACCTGCGGTTGGACCGCGAGGTCGCGGTGAAGGTGATGCACCCGGCCTTCGCGCACGACCCCGACTTCGTGCAGCGGTTCGAGCGCGAGGCCAAGGCCGCGGCCCGGATCAACCACCCGAACGTGGTCGCGGTGCACGACACCGGCACCGACCACAGCGGCGGCGACCAGGTCGTGTTCCTGGTGATGGAGCTGGTCCGCGGGCGGACCCTGCGCGAGGTGCTCGCCGAGCGCGGCCGGCTCGAACCGGCGCAGGCGCTCGGTATCCTCGAACCGGTGGCCGCCGCGCTCGCGGCCGCCCACGCCGCCGGGCTCGTGCACCGTGACGTCAAACCGGAGAACGTGCTGCTCGCCGACGCCGGAACGGTCAAGGTCGCCGACTTCGGGCTGGCCCGGGCGATGGAGGCCAGCACGCTGACCGCGAACGCCGGGATCATCCTCGGCACCGTCAGTTACCTGGCGCCGGAGCAGGTCACCCAGGACGACGTGGACGCGCGCTCCGACGTCTACGCGGCCGGTGTGTGCCTGTTCGAAATGCTGACCGGCACGGTGCCGTTCACCGGCGACAGCCCGATCAAGGTCGCCTACCGGCATGTGCACGAGCAGGTGCCGGCGCCGTCCAGCGTCGTCGCCGGATTACCCGCCGTGCTCGACGACCTGGTGATGCGGGCTACCGCCCGTGAACCGCAGGAGCGGTATCCGGACGGGGCAGCGCTCGGTGCCGCGGTCCGCCAGGCCCGGCGCGCCCTGCCCGCGGTGACCGCCCGCGCCGGGGACACCACCGCGCTGCCGGTTGCCGACCACCTCACCGAGGTGCTCCCGGTCGCGTCCCCGCCGCGCAAGCCACCCCGGCCGGCCGGCGGCGGCCCCGGCCGGCGACCGAAGACCAGCCGGCGGGTACGGCGACGGCGCTGGATCATCGGGCTGATC
>DASZVT010000245.1:0-5958 GCA_035546915.1 Mycobacteriales bacterium
GGACAGGTCCTCGAGTTCCCACTTGATGGTGTTCATGCCGAGCCGGTGGGCCAGCGGCGCGAGGATCTCCAGCGTCTCGCGGGCGATCCGCTCCTGCTTGTGCGGTGGCAGCCAGCGCAGCGTGCGCATGTTGTGCAGCCGGTCGGCGAGCTTGACGACGAGCACCCGCGGGTCGCGAGCCATCGCCACCACCATCTTGCGGATGGTCTCGGACTGCGCCGACTCCCCGTAGCGCACCTTGTCCAGCTTGGTCACGCCGTCGACGACGAGCGCCACCAGGTCGCCGAAGTCCGCCCGCAGACCGGTCAGTTCCAGCTCGGTGTCCTCGACGGTGTCGTGCAGCAACGCCGCGCACAGCGTCGGGACGTCCATTCCGAGGTCGGCCAGGATCTGGCAGACCGCGAGCGGGTGGGTGATGTACGGGTCGCCGCTGCGCCGCAGCTGACCGCGGTGTGCCTGCTCGGCCACCTCGTACGCCCGCTGCACCGGACGGGTATCCGCCTTCGGGTGATGGGTACGGACGGCGGTGAGGATCGGCTCCAACACCGGCGGGGTCCCCGCCTTGGCCGCCCCGATACGGGCCAGCCGCGCCCGCACCCGGCGCGACGGCTCGATCGTGACCGGTGGAGTCGGTGGCAGGTTCGGGCTCGCCTGGACAGGCGCCAACCCCACCGCGCCAGCCGCCGCGGCGGGACCGCTCTCCGCGGCACCAGGCAACCGGTCGGCCCGGGTCGGCGTGCCGACCGGAGGTACCGGTGCGTTCGCCTCCGCGGTCACGAAGCCGCCCCGAAGCGAGGAGATAAACCGCAGGCGAGGCCCGCAGCGGAGAGGTGGATGGGATGGTCGGTCATGAGCCTCCCCTCGGGTGGCGTCCGGCGTGACTCGGCGAGTGCGTCGCCACGCTCACATCCACGGTAACAGCGTGGTCGCGGACAACCATCCAGCGCGGGCGCCGCTAGGCCGTGACCAGCGCCGTGACCGGCAGGTCCCCGACGCGTGCGCGACCCCCCAGGAAGCCCAGCTCGAGCAGGACGCTGACGGCCACCGGTTGCGCGCCACCGCGCCGAACCAGGGCAGCCGCGGCGGCGGCGGTCCCGCCGGTGGCGAGTACGTCGTCCAGCACCAGTACCCGTGCCCCCGCCGAGAGCGCATCCGCGTGCACCGCCAGTACCGCGCTGCCGTATTCGAGGTCGTAGGACTCCTCGAACACGGCACGGGGCAGCTTGCCGGCCTTGCGCACCGGGACGAACGGGACACCGAGACTCAGCGCGGCGGGCGCACCGAGCAAGAACCCGCGCGACTCGATCCCGACCACGGCGTCCGCGTGCGCCTCGCGACCGATGGCGGCGAACCACTCCACCGTTTCCGCGAAGGCACCGGGGTCCCCGAACAGCGGCGTGAGGTCCTTGAACAGCACGCCCGGGACCGGGAAGTCCGGCACGTCGAGCAGCAACTTGCTCACCCGCGGGGCCAACTGCTGCGCTAGCTGCTCGGCCAGCACGGTGCCACCAGCCGTACCGCTGCCGGATCGCGGCGTCATCGGCGACGCTTGCCGCTCGGCCGGCTTCGTTTCGCGCCGCGCCCGCGCCGGCTGCGCGGATCGTGCCGCACCATCGGCGACCCGGGCTCCCGCGCCGGCACCGCCGGACCCGGTGGCCGGTCCGGCGGCTGGGTCACCGACGCATCGTCCGCCCCGCCGGCGGACTCGGGAGCGGTTGCAGGCCGATCGAGTACCGCGGTCGCCGTCCGCGCCGGTGCGGACGCGGACGCGGTGCCGGCGGCCCGGTTCGC
The DNA here is from genome assembly GCA_035546915.1 of Mycobacteriales bacterium. Classification (GTDB taxonomy): domain Bacteria; phylum Actinomycetota; class Actinomycetes; order Mycobacteriales; family CAJCIY01; genus DASYGP01. The sequence continues at coordinate 1,792 of DASZVT010000245.1, forward strand.
CACGACGGCCTGCGGCTTGTGCTTCTCCAGGAACGCGACCCGCTTGCGCAACTCGACCATCTCCGGTTCGCGCTCCCGGAGCTGCGCAAGCAGCGGAGTGGCGATGAAGATCGACGAGTACGCCCCCGCCGCCAGCCCGATCATCTGGGCGAGCGCGAGTTCCTTCAGCGTCCCGGCGCCGAGCAGGCCGGCACCGACGAACAGCAACGCCGCCACCGGCAGCAGCGCGATGATCGACGTGTTGATCGAGCGCATCAGCGTCTGGTTCACGCCGTGGTTCGCCGCCTGCGAGTACGTCTGCGTGCTGCGCGGGCCCAGCTTCGCCGTGTTCTCCCGCACCGTGTCGAACACCACCACGGTGTCGTAAAGCGAGAACCCGAGGATGGTCAGTAGCGCGATCACGGTGTTCGGTGTCACTTCGAACCCGACCAGGGCATAGATCCCCGCGGTCACCACCAAGTCGTGCAGCAGCGCGACCATCGCGGCCAGCGACATCTTGAAGTCGTAACGCACCGCGATGTAGAGCGTGACCGCGATCAGGAACACGATCAGGCCCTGGATCGCCCGTCTGGTGATCTGCGAGCCCCACGACGCGCCGACGCTCTGCGGGTTCAGCTGGTCGGCCTTCAGCCCGAACTCTTTGGCCAGCGCGTTGGACACCTGGCTGACCTGGTCCTTCGCCGGGTCGGTGTCGGCGTGCAGCGGCTTGGTCTGGACCCGGATCTGATCCTGACCGATCTTCTGCACGATCGGGTCCTCGATGCCCAGCTTGGACAGCACGTGCTTGGCATCGGAGGTGCTGTGCGAGCCGGCCTTGAACTGGAACGCGTCGCCGCCGCGGAAGTCGATCCCCCAGTTGAAACCCTGGACGATCATCGCCACGATCCCGATCGCCAGTACCAGTGCCGAGAACGAGTACCAGATCTTGCGGCGGCCGACGAAGTCGAACGACACCTCGCCCTCGTAGAGGCGGTGGGCGAAGGACATCAGGCCTCCTGCGTCGTGGCCGGGGAGCCGCCGCGGGCGCCGGACGTGTCCACCGGACCCCGGTGGATCGAAGCCAGTCCGCTCCACTTGCTCGTCGAGAACAACCGATACCGGATCAGGATCGACATCAGCGGCTTGGTGAACAGGATGACCACGAACAGGTCGAGCAGGGTCGACAGCCCGAGCGTGAAGGCGAAGCCCTTGACCGACCCGATGGACACCTCGTAGAGGATCAGCGCTGCCAGGAACGAGACCGTGTCAGCGGAGTAGATCGTCCGCCGGGCCCGCACCCAGCCGTACTCGACCGCCTGTCTAGGCGAGCGCCCCTCGTGGATCTCGTCCTTGAGTCTCTCGAAGAACACCACGAACGAGTCCGCGGTGATACCGATCGCGATGATCAGGCCGGCGACACCGGCGAGGGTCAGCGTGAAGCCGATCAGCTGGCCGAGCAAGGTGACGCAGGCGTAGACCAGCAGTGCCGAGACGCACAGCGACACCACGGTGACCAGGCCGAGCGCGCGGTAGTACAGGAAGACGTAGATCAGCACCAGGGCCAGGCCGAGTGCCCCGGCGAGCAGGCCGGCGCGCAGCGAGCTGCTGCCCAGCGTCGCGGAGATGGTCTCCACCGACGACGGCGTGAACGGCACCGGCAACGAACCGTACTTCAACGTGTTCGCCAGGTTGCGGGCTTCGCTCTTGCTGAACGGCGGCTGGCCGCCGGAGATCTCGACGTTCTTGCCGAGTTCACCGTTGGTGGACGGCGCCGACTGCACCACGCCGTCGAGCAGGATCGCCAGCTGCTGCTGCCCGTTGTCGTAGAGCCTCTTGGTGATCGTCTGCACCTTGCCGACGGCGCTGTCCTTGAAGGTCAGGTCCACCACCCAGGCGCCGGTGGTGACGCCCTGGCTCGAGGTCTGCAAGCCCGAGCTCACGCCGGAGACGTCGGTGCCGACGATCTGGGCCGGCTTGAGCAGGTACTTGATGCCCTGGCTGCGGTCACAGGCGACGACGAAGTGGTGGATGTCGTCGTCGATGTCGGCGTCCGGCGGGCGACCGCCGTTCTTGGAGCAGTCGAGCGCGTCGAACGCAGCCAGGGTCTGCGCGGTGGGCGCGGTCTGGTCCTTCTCCGGGGTGCCCGCCGGCGGGGTCGCGCTGCTGCCGGGTGACGGCGTGGCGCTGGTACTCGCGCTCGGGGTGCTGGACGCGGCGGCCCCGCTGGAGGCCGGCGGCGTCTCGGCCACGACTGCGCCGCCGACTGCCTGCGGGCTGACCTGCCCCGACGCGGTGGGCGTGCTCCCGGCCGAAGGTGACGGGCTGGACGTGCCGGACGTGCTGGGCGATGTACTGGGCGACGGGCTGCCGGAGGAACTGGGGGCCGGAGTCGGGGTAGCGCCGGGGACGGCCTTGCCGCCCGGCGGCGGATTCGTCGCCGCACTCTTGTCGATCTCGCGGAAGGTCAGGAACGCGGTCTGCCCCACCACGTGCAGGACATCGCTGCGGCCCTTGCCCGGCACCGAGATGACCACGTTGTTGCCCTGCCGGACGACGTCCGCCTCGGAGACGCCGAGGCCGTTGACGCGCTGTCTGATGATGTCGACCGCACTGTCGAGCTGCCCGCCGCTGACCTTGGTTCCCTTGGCCGGGTTCGGGGTGAGGATGACGGTGGTGCCACCCTGCAGGTCGAGGCCCTCTTTCGGCTTGTGATGCCCGCTCGCGAGCATCGAGCCGTAGAGCGCCAGGATGGCGACGAGGACGACCAGCAGCCGTAGCCCGGGCCGGTACGTGGGACGGCTCGCCACCTTGGTGTCGCTCCTCGCTCGCTGATGGGATTGCTACCTCGACGCCTGGGCGCGCCGAAGGGCTGCCGGCGCTGACCTGCCGCGTCCGGCAGCGATGACTTCACTGTGCTGTGCTCGCAGTATCGCCGATCCGGTCCGCAGGACCGACCGGAACGTCCCGACACACCCAAATTCGCGGTGGCCGGATACCGGCGAGACGGTGTCAGGTACCAGGATCAGACCCCTCGGTAGCAAGATTTTCGGTGGCCGGGTTCTTGGGTGGCACCCGCAGGCCGCGACGCATCCGCCGGGCCTCCTCCGCTTCCAGGTCGGCCCGACTGATGACCGCCCCCGGGAGCATCCGCACGGTCACGTCCGGCGCGATCCGGACCGTGACCTCGTTCTCCCCCCGCTCGGTGAGGACTCCGACGATGCCAGAGCGCGTGACCACCTCGGTCCCGGGTTCGATCGGCCGTTCGAGCCGTTGCGCGGTCCGGGCACGGGCCCGCCGCATCCCGAGGTAGAGAACAAGGACCGCGATGATCAGCAGCACCGAGATCAGCAGGCCGACCGACCCCGACCCCTTGCTCGAGTCGTCCGCGGCGAGCGCGACTGCGGTCGGTGCCCAGGAAGCCAACACCCCATTGATGGTACGGCCCCGCTCGGCGCGCACCCACGCGGCCGCGTCAGGCCTCGAACAGGGTCCCGGCCGCGTCCGCAGGCGGCTTCAAGCCCAGATGCCGGTACGCGGCGGCCGTCGCCACCCGGCCGCGAGCGGTCCGGGTGAGCAAACCGGCGCGGACCAGGAACGGTTCGCAGACTTCCTCCACGGTCTCCGGCTCCTCCCCCACCGCGACCGCGATCGTGCCGAGCCCGACCGGGCCGCCGCCGAAACGCCGCACCAGCGCGTCGAGGACGGCGCGGTCCAGGCGGTCGAGCCCCGCGTCGTCGACGTCATAGAGCGCCAGCGCGGCCCGAGCGACGTCCAGGTCGACATGACCGTCCGCGCGGACGTCCGCATAGTCGCGAACCCGGCGCAGCAACCGGCCGGCGATCCGGGGGGTGCCGCGGCTGCGGCCCGCGAGCTCGGCGGCGGCGTTGCTGTCGATCGAGACCCCGAGCAAACCAGCGGCCCGGGTGACCACTGCCGTGAGCTCGATCGGGTCATAGAAATCCAGGTGTGCGGTGAAACCGAACCGGTCCCGCAGCGGGCCGGTGAGCAACCCTGTCCGGGTCGTCGCAGCGACCAGGGTGAACGGCGCGACGTCCATGCTCACCGAGCGGGCACCCGGGCCCTTCCCGAGCATGACGTCGACGCGGAAGTCCTCCATCGCGAGGTACAGCAACTCCTCGGCCGGCCGGGCGATCCGGTGGATCTCGTCGATGAACAGGACGTCGCCGC
>DASZVT010000246.1:0-4493 GCA_035546915.1 Mycobacteriales bacterium
TGGAGAAGGCCTTCGCCGCGGCGAAGGCCGAGGGGCGAGCTGCACTCAGCGGGTACCTGCCGGCCGGCTTCCCGTCCGTTCCCGGTGCTCAGGCGGCGGTCGCGGCGATGGTCGAGGCGGGGGTGGACGTGGTCGAGGTCGGCCTGCCCTACACCGACCCGGTCATGGACGGCCCGGTCATCCAGGCCGCGGCCGACGCTGCGCTGCGAGCGGGCACCACCACCGCCGACGTGTTGCGAACCGTCGAGGCAGCAGCCAGCACCGGCGCCGCGGCGCTGCTCATGACGTACTGGAACCCGATCGAACGACACGGGGCCGCATCCCTCGCCCGCGCCCTGGCCGACGCCGGCGCGGCCGGGGTGATCACGCCCGACCTGCTGCCCGAGGAAGCCGCCCCGTGGATCGCGGCCACCGACGCGGTGGCGCTGCCCCGAGTCTTTCTGGTCGCACCCAGCTCGACCGACGCCCGGATTGCCCGGACCGCGGCGGCGTGCAGCGGGTTCGTCTACGCCGCCTCGACGATGGGCGTCACCGGTGCCCGTGCGGCGGTGTCCAACCGGGCCGCGGAACTGGTGGCGCGTGTACGCCCGCACACCGACCTTCCCATCGGGGTCGGCCTCGGCGTCTCCACCGGCGACCAGGCGGCAACCGTCGCCGGCTTCGCGGACGGGGTCATCGTCGGCTCGGCGCTGGTCCGGTGCCTGCTTGAGGCGTCGGACGAGAAGGCCGGCCTGGCCGCTATCCATACGCTGGCAGCCGATCTCGCGGACGGCGTACGCCGGCCCGTACGCTGAGCCGGTGCGTGCCAGCATTCCCAGCCCCAGCGACTCGGAGCTCCATCTCGGTTCGCTGCCCATCCACGCGTACGCGCTGTGCATCCTGGTGGGCGTCATCGTCTGCATCTGGCTCGCGGAGAAGCGGATGCAGGCGCGCGGTTACCCGGCTGGCGCGGTGGTCGACGTCGCGGTCTGGGCGGTGCCGTTCGGCATCATCGGTGGTCGGCTCTACCACGTCATCACCGACAACCAGCTCTACTTCCGCAGCGGCCGGGATCCCTGGCAGGCCTTCGAGATCTGGCACGGCGGTCTCGGCATCTGGGGGGCGATATCGCTCGGCGCCCTCGGCGCCTGGATCGGGGTGCGCCGCTCATCCGTGCCGATCCGGTTCAACCACCTGGCCGACTCGCTCGCGGTCGGGATCCCGATCGCGCAGGCCATCGGCCGCTGGGGCAACTGGTTCAACCAGGAGCTCTATGGCAAGCCGAGCGACCTGCCCTGGGCGCTGCAGATCTCCCCGTCACACCGGGAACCGCGGTACGCCGACGTCGCGACGTACCAGCCGACGTTCCTGTACGAGTGCATCTGGGATCTCGGCACCGCCGGTGTCGTCTTCTGGGCGGAACGCCGGTTCAAGCTCGGGGCTGGCCGGGCGTTCGCGCTGTACGTCGCGATCTACTGCGTCGGCCGGGGCTGGATCGAAGCGTTGCGGATCGACGAGGCGCACCGCTACCTCGGCCTGCGGCTGAACGACTACACCTCGATCGTGCTGTTCGTGCTGGCGGTCGGCTATATCTACGCCAGGAGGAACGCGCCGCGCCAGGGTCCGCACGAGGGTCCGCGCACCCAGGAGGGCGCGGACCTCGACCCGGTCGCGACGCCCACCGCCTCATGACCGGGTACCCCGGCGGCCTCTCCGCTCCGGGCCGGCCCTGCGGGCCGTGTCCTCACTTCGAGACCGCCTCATGACCGGGTACCCCGGCGGCCTCTCCGCTCCGGGCCGGCCCTGCGGGCCGTGTCCTCACTTCGAGACCGCCTCATGACCGGGTACCCCGTGACTGGATCGGGCTCGGACGTACGGCTGCCGCCCCCGGACCACCACCGCGATGTGGCCGGGGGCTCGCTGCGGCCGGCGCTGTTCGGCGCTATGGACGGGCTGGTCTCCAATGCGAGCCTGGTGGCCGGCGTCGGCGGTGCGGGAGCCAGCGGGCACACGGTCCTACTGACCGGTCTGGCCGGGCTGGTGGCGGGGGCGTTCTCGATGGCCGCGGGGGAGTACACCTCGGTGCGGGCACAGCGCGAGGCGACCTTCGCGCAGGTGGCGATGGAAAAGCTGGAGTTGCGGCGTTCGCCCCGCTCGGAGCACGCCGAACTGTCGCTGGCCTACCAGGAGCGCGGCTTGGAGCGGCAGCTCGCGGACGAGGTGGCGCGCCAGCTCATGCGGCAACCTGACACCGCCCTGCGGGTACACACCCAGGAGGAACTCGGTGTCGACATCGACCGGCTGCCGAGCCCGTGGGTGGCCGCGGGGTCCAGCCTGCTGGCGTTCGCCCTCGGCGCGTTCGTGCCGGTGCTGCCGTACGCGGTGGGCGCACGCTGGTTGTGGCTCGCCCTGCTGCTCGCGGCGGTGGCGCTGTTCGGCGCCGGCGCGCTGGCGACCCGGCTCACGGCGCGCAACGCGTGGTACGCCGGTACCCGGCAGCTGTTGATGGGAGCGGCCGCTGCTGCCGTCACCTATGGCGTCGGCTCGGCGGTCGGCGCCGGCGTCAGCTGAGCATCGCGGACGCCGGCGCCCCCGCTGCGACGTAACCGGTGGCCGGACCGGGTAAGCTTTTAGCGCTCCGGGCAATGTCGCTCGTGGCCCGCGTTACCTGCACTCAGATACTGCTCGAAGACCTGCTTCACCGCCCTGCGCCGCGTACCAGCGGCCTGTGGGCGGTGCGACACCAGGACAGCGTCGTCCATTCCTGCAGCACCCGTTTTCGGTTACGACGAAGGACGCTCCCGGTGACCTCTTCCTCCCATCCGCTGCCCGTCGTCCGTACCGTGCGCCCGGTGCCGGCCGCAGAGGGTCTGTACGACCCCGCGAACGAGCACGATGCGTGCGGCGTCGCCTTCGTGGTCGACGTTCAGGGTCGCCGGCAGCACGAGATCATCAAGCACGGCCTGACCGCGCTACGCAACCTGGACCATCGCGGCGCCGCCGGTTGCGATCCGGAGACCGGCGACGGCGCCGGCATCCTGGTTCAGGTGCCGGACGAGTTCCTGCGCGCGAGCGTCGACTTCCCGCTGCCGGTGAAGGGCGCGTACGCCGTCGGCGCCGCCTTTCTGCCCGTGCTCGCGGAGGTTCGCGACGCCACCCTGCAGACCTTCGAGCGGATCGTGCGGCAGGAACAGCTCGCGGTCGTCGGCTGGCGCGTCGTCCCGGTCGATCACGAGGCGATCGGCGTGGTCGCGCGCAGCGTCGAGCCGGTGATCCGGCAGGTCTTCCTGACCGCACCGGACGGCGTCACCGGCATGGATCTGGAGCGGCGCGCGTACCGGGTGCGCAAGCGGGTCGAGAACGAGGCCGACATCTACTTCCCGTCGCTGTCCTCGCGAACCCTGGTCTACAAGGGGATGCTGACTCCGGACCAGCTCAGCGAGTACTACCCGGACCTGCACGACGAGCGGTTCACCAGTGCGCTCGCGCTGGTGCACAGCCGGTTCTCCACCAACACCTTCCCGTCCTGGCCGCTGGCGCACCCGTACCGGATGCTGGCGCACAACGGCGAGATCAACACGGTTCGCGGCAACCGGAACTGGATGCGGGCCCGGGAAGCGCTGCTGGCCAGCGACCTGCTGGACGGCGACGGTCCGAACAGCAGCCTCGGTCAGCTGTTCCCGATCTGCGCGGACCTGGTCAGCGACAGTGCCAGCTTCGACGACGTGCTGGAGCTGTTGCACCTCGGCGGCCGGTCACTGCCGCACGCGGTGATGATGATGGTGCCGGAGGCGTGGGAGAACAACGCCGACATGGACCCGGCGCTGCGCGACTTCTACCGGTTCCACGCCAGCCTGATCGAGCCGTGGGACGGTCCGGCGGCGATCTGCTTCACCGACGGCGAGCTGATCGGCGCCACCCTGGACCGCAATGGGCTGCGGCCGTGCCGGTACTGGGTCACCCACGACGGCCTGGTGGTGATGGCCAGCGAGGTGGGCGTGCTGGACCTCCCGGCCGCGGACATCAAGGCGAAGGGCCGGCTACAGCCGGGCCGGATGTTCCTGGTGGACACCGCCCAAGGCCGCATCGTGGACGACGCCGAGATCAAGGGCCAGCTCGCCCACGCGCACCCGTACGGGGAATGGGTCCGGGACGGCATCATCAACCTGTCCGCGCTGCCCGAGCGCGAGCATGTCATCTACTCCAAGGACTCGGTCACCCGCCGGCAGCAGGCATTCGGCTACACCGAGGAGGAGCTGCGGGTACTGCTGGCGCCGATGGCGCAGACCGGTGCCGAGCCGATCGGCTCGATGGGCACCGACACCCCCATCGCAGTGCTGTCCACCCGACCCCGGCTGCTGTTCGACTACTTCACCCAGCTGTTCGCGCAGGTCACCAACCCGCCGCTGGACGCCATCCGCGAGGAGCTCGTGACCTCGCTCGGCACGTCGATCGGGCCGGAGCGCAACCTGCTCGACCCGACGCCTGCGTCGTGCCGGCAGGTCACGCTGCCG
>DASZVT010000247.1:0-9415 GCA_035546915.1 Mycobacteriales bacterium
GCGGCCAGGCTCGCCGGGCTCGGGCTGGACCGGGTGATCGCCTCCCGCTGGTATCCGCACTGGTGGCGCCGGCGGCAGAGCCTCGTAACCGCGGGCGTCTGGCTGGCGGCGGCCGCCGCCACCGGCGCCGTCACGTACTACGTCGTGCACCTCGGCGGGGCGGAGCTGGTCGTGCACAGCCCTCGCCGCAACGTGGTGCCGGTGCTGGTGGCGGCCGCACTGGCGGCGGCGTTGATCCTGGTGTCGACCCGGTACCGGGCGGCGCGCATCCCGACGGTGCTGGTGCTCGTCGTCCTGGTGGTCGTGCAGTGCGCCGGGTTCGCGCGGTCGTTCTGGGTCCGCGAGCCGGTGTCGGCGTTCTACCCCGTCACCGCGACGCACCGCTTCCTGGACGCGAACCTGGACGGCCAACGCGCCTCGGGGGACGGGTTCGCACTGTGGCCCGGCACCGGCCTCGCCTACCGGCAGGCGTCGGTGGTCGGCCACGCATTCACCAACAGCGACTGGGCCGACCTGCTGCGCACGCTGGGCCCGCAGACCTTCGCCACGCCGACCTTCTCCCGGCTGCTCGACGCCCCGGCCGTGTTCACCTCGCCGGTGCTGGACCAGCTGGCGCTGAAGTACGCGGTCGCCGGATTCGACGACCCGATCGCCGGCCCGACCCGCACGATCGGCGCCGGCGGCGGCGAGGTGGCGCTCGCGGACGGGCAGCAACTGGACGTCCCGCTCGGCCCGGGCCCGGTCCGGGCGGTCGCGGTGCGCTTGGCCGGGCCGCTGTCCGCCGGGCTGCCCGATCCGGCGCCGCACGCCCGCTTCGCGGTCACGCTCACCGACGCTGCCGGCCGGACCGTCGCCTCCGGCAGCCGGCCGATCTTCACCGGCCTGCCGGCCGGGACGGTGACGATCCCGGTCACCTACACCACCGCGACCGGGCCGCTCACGGCGCACCTGTCGCTGGCCGATCCGGGTCAGACCGCCCGGCTCACCGGCGCCGGCGGGACGCCCCAGCTCACCGTCACCGCGGACCGCGACGACGGGCTGCGCGTCGTCGCGGTGTCCGACAGCGTGATCTACCAGCGGCTGCGCGCGCTGCCCCGGATCCGGTGGGCCAGCACGGTGCGTGTCGTCCCGGACGGCGAGCAGGCCGCCGCACTCACCCGGCCGTTACCGGCCGGCACCCTGTTGCTCGACCATCCCGCGCCCGGCAGCGGCCGGCCCGCCACCGTCCGCATCACCGCCGGCGACCCGAACGCGACCCGGATCGGCGCCACCGTCGACGCGCAGGGACAGGGCTACCTGGTGATCGCGAACGCACCGCTGCCGGGCTGGCACGCGACACTCGACGGTCACGGGGTGGACATCCTCACCGCCGACCACGCGCTGCAGGCCGTCGCGGTCCCCGCCGGCAGGCACACCGTGACGCTGACCTACACCCAGCCGGGGCAGCGCACCGGGATTGTGCTCACCCTGGTCTCACTCGGGATCTACGTCCTGGCGGTGGCCGCGGTGTGCGAGCAACGCCGCCGGCGGCGGCGCGGGTCAGTCGGCCCGGGATCTGACGATCAGGTCGGCGAGTAGCGCCACCGCCGCGATCAGCAACCCGGTGATCAGCAGCAGCAGGGAGTTCGTCGTCAGCCGCAGGTCGTAGCGGACCAGGTCCACGATCCCCTTCACGACGCCGATCCCGAACAGCCACAGCGCCAGCGGCATCAGCACCTTGATCGGGTTGAAGTACATGACCATCCGCAGCACCTGCAGGATGTAGCGGTACGCGTCGTGCAGCGGGTGGAACTTGCTGGCGCCGGACCGCTTGGCGTAGTCGATCGGCAGGTAGTCGACCGCGTGCTGGTTCGACAGGAACGCCATCGTGATGGTGGTGACGCAGGAGAACCCGGGCGGCAGCAGCCGCAGGTACGGCAGCGACACCTCCCGGCGGAATGCCCGCAGCCCGGAGTTGAGGTCGGGGATCTCGGTCGCGGCGAGGTACGACGCGATGCGCCGGATCACCCACTTCGCCGGCACCCGGGCCCACTTGTGGGTGCCCTCCTCGGAGGTACGCGCGCCGACTACCTGGTCCACCTCCGGGTGTTCGTCCAGGTACCGGACGAACTCCGGGATGCGCTCGTTCGGGTACGTCATGTCGGCGTCGGTCCACACCACGATCCGGCCGCGCGCTTCCGCGCTGCCGATCCGCCGGGCGGTACCGGACCCGCCGTTGCGGCTGAACGGCATCAGCCGCATCTTCGGGTAGCTCGCCAATGCGTCCCGCAGCAGTACGAGCGTGTTGTCGGTGGACTTGTCGTCGATGACCAGCAGCTCGTAGTCGTCCGCGTACTCGCTGGCGTCCATCACGGTGGTGATCCGGTCGAGTTCTTCCAGCACGTGGCCCTGCTCGTTGTAGCAAGGCAGCACGACCGTGACGGCGAGCCGCTCCGCACCCGGGGCCGGGCTGCTCGCGTGCCGGGTGTCGTACCCGAACGCGGGCGCGACCACCCGGGGCGTCTTCATCGCGCCGGGGTTGATCGGCACCGGCCCGATCGCCGCGGGGTCGTTCGGCTCGGGGTTAGTCGGCGTAGGGGACGACGCGGGGACTACCACGTCGAGTCAGGGTAGTCGGAATGCCGGTGGCGACGGTGCCCGAGCCCGGAGTGGCGTGAAGGCACCCTCAGGTCGGCTCGATAACCTCGGGCCCATGTCCGAGCCCGCGTCTGCCCGGGACGCGGCGAACACGGTCCGGATCGAACGCGTTCCGGGGGACGCCGGCGCGCCCGTCCCGGGGGACGCCGTCACCGAGTCCATCCCGGCCGTCGCGGACCCGGTCGAGCCCGCAGCACGCCGCGAGCGCCGCGGCCTGCGCGCCGTCCCGATCGTGGTCTGGGCGGCGGTGGTCCTGCAGCTGACCCTCGGGCTGGCCTGGACCGTGCTGCAGGGCCCGTACCGCGGGCTGGACGAGTCCAACCACGTCGTCGGGGTGCTGCAGCTGACGTACCACACCGACTGGCCCGACCCACAAGAGCTGCACGCGCCCGAGGCCGTGATCGGCACCCAGAAGGTGTCGACCGCCACCGAACCCGACGCCCGGCTCGGCGCACCACCGCCGCGCGACCAGCGGCCCAGCTTCGCGGCCGAGGGCGGCGGCACGCCGACGCCGGCGATCAGTCAGATGTCCCAGCACCCGCCGCTGTACTACAGCATGGGCGCGCTGCTGCTGCGGATCGTGCCCGGCAGCGACCACTGGAACTACGACCGCACCCTCGGCATGCTCCGCATCCTGAGCGCGTTCCTGCTCGCCCCGCTGCCGCTGCTGTTCTGGTTCGGGATGCGCCGGTTCACCGCGGACCGGTTCTTGCCGGTCGCGGCGGCGTTCGTCCCGCTGCTGCTGCCCGGGTTGAGCCGGCTCGGCGGCTCGGTGTCCAACGACGCGCTGCTGATCCTGCTCACCACCGGGGTCGGTGTCTGCGTCGCCCGGATCGTCACCGGGGACGCATCCGCCCGCACCGGGTTCGCGGCCGGGGTGCTGGCCGGTCTCGACCTGCTCACCAAGGGCACCGCGCTGGTCACGCCCGCCTGGCTGGCGCTGGCGTACTTGTGGTGCTGGCGCCGCTGGCGGGTCAACGCCTGGCCCGCGGTCGGCGCGGCCGCGATCCCGACCCTGCTGGGGCTGGTCTGGTGGGTGCGCAACGTGGTCAAGTTCCACGTGATCCAGCCCGCCGGGGACGTGAACACCGATCCGGTGCACCACACGTCCGCGTACGGGCACTTCGTCACCGACTTCTTCTCCGCGATCTCGTTCCGGTTCTGGGGCTCGCTGGGCAACCCGGAACCACCGCAGCTCGACCGGTCCCTGATGCAGATCGCCACCTACGTGGTGCTCGCGCTGCTGATCGTCGGGTTGGCGGCGCCTCGGGTGCCCGGTGGTGTCGGCGGCACCCTGGTCGGTCTGTTCGGGTTCGTCGGGATCCTCGGCATCATCACCGAGGGGTCGCTGGCGCACTTCCGCACCTACGACACCTTCAGCGGGGTGCAGGGTCGCTACCTCTACCCGGCCTTGCTGCCGCTCGCGGTCCTGGCGCTGCTGGGGGTCGGCGTACTGCTGCGCGGCCGGCTCCGGTTGCTGGTACCGGTGGCGGTGGCGGTGTTCGCCGGGCTGTTCCAGCTCAGCGCCGGGCTCGCCGCGTTCCGTGCGTCCTGGGCGCCGGTGCCGGGAGCGGCGCTGTCGGACGCGTTCCACCGGATGGTCGCCTGGGCACCGTGGCCGGACCCGGTGACCGAGACCGGCTGGGTGGTGCTCGCCGTCGCCGCGGCGGCGCTGGTGCTGGCGCTGGTCGTGCACCTGATCCGTTACGCCCGCGAAGCCGCGCCGGGACCGGTACGCCGCGGCGGCCTGCATCGCCGCCCCGCGTGACGCCGCCGTACTCTCTGGGCTGCTAGATCAACCGCGAGACCGATGAGGCCTGGGAGCTGAGTGTGAGCAAGACGATCATGTGGATCACCGGCGCTACCAGCGGCATCGGCGCTGCGATGGCGGCATCCGTGCCCTACGACGACGTGCGGGTCATCAACATCGCGCGGCGTGCCCATCCGGACCTCGAGACCGTGCAGGCCGACCTGAGCCGGATCGAGGACTGGGAGATCGTCGAGGCACACCTCGCCGACGTGCTCGGGAGTTTCCGCGGCAGCAGAGCGATCTTCGTCAACAACGCCTTCATGTACGAACCGCTGGGTTTCGTCGGCGAAGTGGACAAGGACGACTACCGCAAGCACGTCCTCGTGAACGCTGCCGCCCCGTTGGTGTTGGGGGATGCCTTCTTTCGGCACGCGCCCCAGGGAGTCGAAGCCGGCCTCGTCATGATCTCCTCGGCGGCGGCGCGGGTCCCGTTCGCGGCCCGCGCGGCGTACGGCGCGGGGAAGGCCGCGATGGAGCAATGGGTGCGGGCGGTGCGGGACGAGCTTGCCCAGCGCGAGTCCCGATCCTGGGCCGTCGCCGTGCGTCCCGGCGCGGTGGACACCCCGGCACTGCGCGCTGACGTGGCGGCCGACCCGGAGACGAACCCGCTCGTCGATGCTCTCGCGGCGGCCTATGCGAACGGAGAGATCGACTCCCCCGAGGTTGCCGCCGCGCGGATCTGGGACGTCCTGCCGCCGACTCCGCAGACCCCGCCGGTCGTTCTGCTCGGCACCATGGTGACGACGTCCGGCACTACTCGTTCCTGACGCACGCGCCGCTCCTGACGTACCCGGCATGAGCGCAGTCCGAGAGGCACTCCCATGAAGCTTTCGGTAATCCTCCCCAACTGCATGGAGGTTGCCGCCATCACGCAGCCGTGGGAGAAGTCGATGTCCGGGCGGGAGATCGCTTCGGTCGCACGGTTGGCGGACGACCTCGGGTTCCAGTCCGCGTTCGTCTCCGAGCACTTCTTCTTCCCGCGCGCCCACGTGGCGCTCTCCGGCGAGCACGCACTGCACGCGACGACCGCCCTCGGCTTCATCGCGGGCGCCACGGACCGTATCCGACTCGGCTCGTTGATCACGATCCTGCCGCTGCAACACCCTGTGGTGGCGGCGAAGTCGTGGGCGACGCTCGACTGGATGAGCGGGGGCCGGGCGATTGCCGGGATCGGGGTCGGCTGGCTCCGCGACGAGTTCGACGTGATCGGGGTCCCGTTCACCCAGCGGGGGCGGCGTACCGACGAATACCTCGAGGCGATCGGAGAGCTCTGGTCGAGCGAGGATCCCTCGTACGCGGGCGATTTCGTGAGTTTCCGCGACATCGCGTTCGCGCCGAAGCCGATCCAGCAGCCTCGGATCCCGCTGTGGTTCGGTGGTGACTCGCGTCCGGCGCTGCGCCGGGTGGCACGTTTCGGGGACGGCTGGTGCCCCATGATGACGCCGCCGGAGAAGATTCCCCATCGCCTCGCGCATATCGCGTCCCAGCCGGAGTGGGTCGAGCGTCCGCTCGACGTCTTCTTCACCGACGCGTGGACGAACATCGGCGAAGCGCACGCCGTTCTCGACAACCCGCTGGCCCGGGGAAGCACCAACGCACAGCAGATCATCGACCGGTGCGGCTACCTCGCCGAACTCGGCGTCACCGAGACCTGGATTGCGCCGCCCCCCTTGAGCGGCCTGGAGGCTTACCTCGACCATCTGCGCTGGGTCGCCGCGGAGATCATGCCGGCGTGCTCCGATGGCGCGCTGGCCGCTCGCTAGTCAGCGCGGATACACGTCCCGGACGACCTCCGCCATCGACACGTCCCAGCACACCCGCGGCTCGGCGACCTTCCGGGCCAGCACCGCCGTACCGAGGTAGCCGGTCGCGTCCGGCATGTCCGCGGTGACCCGGTTCATGATCGCCGGGACGACCCGTCCCGGCTGCCCCATCGTCGCCGCCAGCACCTCGAACCCGGTCGCGGCGTTGAACAGCACCGGCCAGGTGAACTGCGAGAACCGCCAGAAATCCCACGGCTCCTCGTGCACCGGCCAGGTCTGGTGCGTGACGACGCAGCACAGGCCACCCGGGCGCAGCACCTTGCCGATCTCCAGCACCACCTGCCAGGGCATCGCCAGGTGCTCGAACGTCGCCACCGACACCACCGCGTCCACGCTGCCCGCCTCGAACGACTTCGACAGGTCGTGCGCGTCCCCGACCACGTCGACGTGCGGCCCGTCCACGATGTCGAAGCTGCAGTAGTCCCAGTCCGCCGGGAGGTGCTCGGACAGCACCCAGCCGGCCCGGTCCCGGCCGCCGACCTCGACGATCCGGCCGGGCGGACGGGTCCGCAACTCCTGCAGGAAGGTCCGCCACAGCTCGCCGTACGCGTCCGCGGCCAGCGCGTGCTGCGGGGCGTCCGGCCGCCGCGCCCAGCCCTGTTCGGTGAGGAAACAGACGACACCCGAGAGCGCCGCGGCGGGGTCCCGGCACGGCAGCGAGCCGGCGAACCGCACGGCCGCCGCCGCCGGACCGAAGCGCCCGATCAGGTCCGGGCTCGGCAGGCCAGGTACGGCGACCACCCGTGGCCGGTTGCCGCCCGTCGCCACCCCCACCGCCCGGACCGGCCCCTGCGGGTCGTACGCCCAGCCCGCGACGTGCAGCACGCCCCGGAACACGGTGAACATCTCGATCCCGACCTGCACGCCGTCGGCCCGCGCCGCGGGGGCGTCGTCCCTCGGCGTGGTCCGGATCGCGTTGCGGATCCCGGCGGTCCGGACCAGCGCGGCGCGCTGTTCCAGTCGTCCGGCGAGGTCGTGGATGCTCCGGACGACGCGCTCGCGTGCCGCCATCGGCTGCCCTCCTGTCCCGCTGCCACGGGCTCCCGCGGGTGCGTTGCTGGGCAAGACGTTGCTGGGCAAGGGCTGAGTACTGACCGAGCGCGATGCTAGCGACGATCGAGGCCGCGGATGCGTACCGACGCGCTGTCGTCGCGCTGCGTCACACCGGCGGAAGCGCGGTCGGCGCGGTTCCGCCGAAAGCCCGAATCCGCCCCGCGCGGTGTCTAGGCTGCGAACCGCAGCGCAGGTCCGTCGAGGGGTCGCGGAGGCCGGCATGCTGGTAGCGGCAACGTCGAAGTCACTGGCGCGCAAGGGACTTACCGCCGCCGGTCGTTCCCGGCCGGGTCAGCGGCTGCTGCGCTTCTACGCGTTCTACGGGCTGCTCCCGTCCGTCGCACCGCCGGTGGGGCAGGTGGACGCGAGCTCGGCCGCAACGTTGATCGCCACCGCGCCGACCGAGATGAGCCCGGACGAGCGCAGTTTCCTGTACGCGCTGGTTCGCGGCACCCGCCCGCAGCGGATCCTGGAGATCGGCACCGCCGAAGGCGGCTCGGCGCTGCTGATGGCCGCGGCGCTGGAGGACAGCGGCGGTGACGGCCGGATCGTCACGATCGACCCGGCGCCCCGGCTGACCTTCGACACCCGGCTGCTGCACGGGCGGGTCGACTTCGTCACCGGGGTATCGCCGGACGCGGTGCCGGAGGCGATCGACCGCGCCGGCGCTCGCTTCGACCTGGTGCTGATCGACGGGATCCACATCTACGACCAGGCCCGCCGGGATCTGGCTGCGGCACTGGAGAACATCGCCGACCAGGCGTACCTGCTGTTCCACGATTCCTTCCACGTCGGGGTAGCCGCCGCCATCGCCGAGGCGGTCGAGGCCGACCCGCGACTGCACGACTGCGGGTACGTGTGCAACCGGCCGCGGCCGGTCGGGGACCTCGCCACCCACGCCGGTTTCCGGCTGGTACGCGTCGGTCCGCCGGTGGTGGATGCGGGGACGTGGGTACGGCCGATGTGGGCGGGACTCGGCAAGCCGGCCCCGCAGGACGCGTCGTTGCGCAACCACGACTTCTGGTACTGCTCGGCGATTTCGGCCTGCGCCTATTGTCGGGAGCATGGATCGGACCAGTCCGTTGCCAGTATCGTCCCGAGCTGAACCAGCCGGTCCGCTGGCCTCGGCGGCGACGACGACAAAAAAACTGGCTGCGCGGATGCTCCGTGATCACCACAGCGTCAGCAAGGCGGTCGCCGCCGCGACCGAACGCTGCGGCCGGACCGACTGGACCGACAAGATCAACCGCGTCCGCTCGTACGGCCAGGTGGCCACGGTGCGCCTGCCGGCCGACATGTCCGGGCGGCGTCCCGCGCTGGCGCTGCAGACGTGCCGCCAGGGCGACAACTGCGCCACCACGGTCGGCCGGCGGGGGTGGCAGGCGTTCGAACCGCCGATGCCGGACGTCTTCGTGGGCGAGTGCCGGGCGAGTGCCGGCCACGTGCTGGACGTCGGCGCGAACACTGGCTTCTACAGCCTCGTCGCCGTACTGGCGAACCCGGAGCTTTGGGTGCAGGCCTTCGAGCCGGTGCCGTACGTCGCGGAGATCCTGACCGCGAACGTCCGGCTGAACCGGCTGGACGGCCGGGTCGCGCTGCAGCGGTCCGCCGTCGGGACGCAGGACGGGTCCGCCACCCTGCACCTGCCGCCGCGCGCGGCCGGGGTGGTGGAGACCAGCGCGTCGCTGTCGCCCGACTTCAAGGACGCCATCACGGAGCGGCTCGAGGTGGCGGTGCGCGCGCTGGACAGCTGGTGGGGTGAGGTCGGGCAGCCGCCGATCGGCGTGATCAAGGTCGACGTCGAGTCGCGGGAGCTGGACGTGCTGCGCGGAGCGGAGCAGTTGGTACGGCGGTGCCGACCGGTGATCTTCTACGAGCTGCTGCCGCAGGGTGATGCCGCGGGGCTTGCCGCTTGGGCGCGCGAGCGGGAGCTGGTCGATATCCGGCTGCGGCCGCGCGAGGCCGTGGTCGGCGACCCGCCGCAGTTCGACCCGGACGCCTGGAACCACATGTTCGTACCGGTCACGGCGCTGGACCCGGTGGTCGACCGGCTCCGCGCCGCCGGCCTGGCGATCACGGCCGCCGAGGCGGC
>DASZVT010000248.1:0-2947 GCA_035546915.1 Mycobacteriales bacterium
TGGTATTCGCCGCCGCACTCACGAACGCGCCGGCCAAGGTGACCAGCCAGTCCGTCCTCGACGGTCTCTGGCGAATCCCGCCGAAGAGCACCTTCGGCGGCTGGACGCCGCCGCTGACCTACACCAAGGGCAAGCCGGCCACGACCACGGGGTGCCTCTGGCACGCGGGCGTGGACAACCACAAACTCACCGCACCTGACGGCTACGACTTCGTCTGCCCGGGCACGTAGCGTCCTCGTCGCGGTGGGTAGGCGGGGGTCGTAGCGGCTGCCGGTGCTGACCGGCGGCCGGACGGTGATACTGGGGCGATGTTCACGCGTGGCAAGGGCACCGGCTGGCCGGAACGGTCACCGGCGTTCCCAGCCGCAGCGACAGGCGCCGACATCGTCTGCGTGGACCACGTCTCGAAGGCTTTCGGTACGGGACAGACCCGCCGCATCGCGCTCGACGACGTCAGCCTGTCCGTGCAGCGGGGCACCTTCGTGACCCTGATCGGCCCGAGCGGCTGTGGCAAGTCGACGCTGCTCCGGATCGTGGCGGGATTGCTCGATGCCGACAGCGGTGACGTGTCGGTCCTCGGTGCGACGGCGGCGCAGGCAACGGCCGCGAAGAGCATCGGTTTCGTGCCGCAGACCCCGGCGCTGCTGCCGTGGCGGACTGTTCTGGACAACGTCCGGCTCCCGATGCAAGTGAACCGGAAGGCCAACGACAACGGCGTCCGCAGCCCCCGCGATCCCGCCGAGGTGCTGGAGCAGTTCGGATTGGGACGCGTGCTCCGGGCCCGTCCGGCGGAGCTGTCCGGCGGCATGCAGCAGCGGGTGGCCATCGCCCGGGCATTCGCGTTCGACCCCGCGATCCTGCTCATGGACGAGCCGTTCTCCGCGTTGGACGAACTCACCCGCGAACGGCAGCGGTACGAGTTGCTGCAGGTCTGGCAGTCCAACCGCAAGACGGTGCTGTTCGTCACGCATTCGGTGGCCGAGGCGGTCGCGCTCTCCGACGTGGTCGCCGTCATGTCGAGCCGGCCGGGCCGGATCCGGGCGCTGGTACCGGTCGACCTGCCGCGGCCGCGGACCGCGTACACGGAGACGACCGAGGCGTTCCACCGGATCGTGCAGTCGATCCGCGACGAACTCCGTGCGGCGTGGCAGGACGGCGATGATTGAGAGCACGCAGAGCCCGCCGGAGGCCGGTCGGCGTCGGCCGTCGGCGACCGGGCCGCAGCCGCGTCCCCCGCGCCCGGCAATCCTGATCCGGGCTGCGCAAGCACTGCGCCGGGTCGAGGTCTGGCTGCCCGCTGTCGTCGCGCTGGCGTTGGCCGCTGGCGCGTGGCAGTGGTACGCGATCGACCACAAGTACGTGATCCCGCAGCTCCAGCAGATCTTCGGGCAACTCTGGGACCGGCCGGACTTCTACTGGCGCAACATGCTTGTCACGTTGCGGGAGAGCGTCGTCGGGGCGGGCTGCGGGGTAGGCGCGGCATTCCTGCTCGCGGTGATCATGACGCACGTGCGGGTGGTGGAACGGGCCCTGATGCCGTTGGCGATCATCGTGAACGTCACCCCGGTGATCGC
Source organism: Mycobacteriales bacterium (assembly GCA_035546915.1). Taxonomy (GTDB): domain Bacteria; phylum Actinomycetota; class Actinomycetes; order Mycobacteriales; family CAJCIY01; genus DASYGP01. Next base: position 1,575 of record DASZVT010000248.1, read on the forward strand.
GGTGGCGCCGGGACTCGTGGTCGCTTTCGGCTTCGGACTGACCCCGAAATACATCATCACCGCGGTGATCGTGTTCTTCCCGTTCCTGATCAACGCGCTGGTCGGGCTCCGGTCCGTGGACCGGATGACGCTGGCGGTCTTCCGGACGCTGCACGCGTCCACACTGGAAATCCTGTGGCGGCTCCGGCTGCCCAGTAGCGTGCCGTTCCTGTTCGCGGCCGCGCGCATCTGCCTGCCGCTGTCGGTGATCGGGGCGGTGGCGGCCGAGTTCGTCGCTGCCGGTGAGGCTCGTGGGCTGGGCACCGTGATCGCCACCTCGGCCAGCACGTCCGACCTGCGCACCATTTACGCGAGCGTGTTCACCCTCTCGCTGCTCGGTCTGGTGCTCAGTGCCCTGGTCGTCTTGCTGGAGCGGTGCGTGATGGCCTGGCACGGCTCGACCAACCGCCCGCACTGACCTGTGCCGGTGGTTACGGCCGCGGACGGCGACGGGCTGCCGGCTCCAGTGCGGGCGGCGTCCACCCGACGTCCGTCGGCGTGACGTTGGTGCCGGCCGGAACGACCGCGTCGAGCTGGTCGAGCACGGCCGGTTCCAGCTGCACGTCCGCGGCCGGGAGCTGGTCGAGCAACTGCCGCAGCGTGCGCGGCCCGATGATCGCCGAGCTGACCGCGGGGTGTTCGAGTACGAACGCCAGCGCCAGCTGGATCACCGGCAGCGCGGTGTGCTCGGAGAGTTCCAGTAGCCGCTCGACCAGCGCGAACTTGCGCACTCGCGCGTCATCACTGCCGTCGAAGTGATCCGGATGCCGCGCCGCCCGCGAGCCGGCCGGGAGGTCCGCGCCGCGCCGGTACTTGCCGGTCAGCCAACCGCCGTTCAACGGGCTCCACACCACGACCCCGACGTCGAACTGCTGGCAGGTCGGCAGGACGGAGGCCTCCGCCGCGCGGGTGAACAGCGAGTACGGCGCCTGCTCGGCGACGAACCGCTCGCGCTGCCGGCGCTCGGCGACCCACTGCGCGTGCACGATCTGCTCGGCCGGGAAGGTCGAGGTGCCGATGGCCCGTACCTTGCCCTGCCGGACCAGGTCGGTCAGCGCGCTCAGCGTCTGGTCGATGTCGCAGTCCGGGTCGGGCCGGTGCACCTGGTACAGGTCGATCCAGTCCGTCTGCAGTCGGCGCAGGCTGCCCTCGACCGCGCGGACGATCCAGCGCCGGGAGTTGCCGCGCTCGTTCGGGTCCGGCCCCATCGGCTGGTGGAACTTGGTCGCCAGCACGACGTTGTCCCGCCGGCCCTTCAGCGCCCGGCCGAGGATCTCCTCGGTCTGCCCGGCGGCGTAGACGTCGGCGGTGTCGACGAAGTTGATCCCGGCGTC